>DXIC01000078.1 GCA_019113065.1 Candidatus Agathobaculum stercoravium | reverse complement strand
ATCCGTCCTGAAAAGGACGGATTTTTTTGTTATATAGGAAAGAAAACGGTTTATATTGATAAAAAGTTGTAGCTTGACGTATAAGAAATGCTTGACGAACTGTACATGGCGTAGTAGAATATATGTAAATTTAATCATACTTTTACATAAGTATGCAGGAGGGTAAAAGAAAGATGAAGTTTGGGAAAAGAACCATTGCCTGCGTCATGACTGCGGCGGCCGTACTGGCTTCCAGCATTGTCGGCGCGGGCGCATGCACCGGCGTGTATGTCGGCAAGGATGTATCTGCCAGCGGCTATACCATGTTCGGCCGTTCGGAGGATATTGGCTCCGCGTACAATAAGATCTTCTTTGTGCATGAGGCGGGCGATCACAAGGCGGGCGAAACTTATGTGGACGGCTATGGCCACGCATATACTTACAAAACGGACAGCTACCGCTATACCGCGCTCAAGGATGACCCGAACGCCGAGGATTTTGGCGAGTACGCTTCGGAAGACCTGACCTCGTATGAGGAAGCTGGTGTCAACGAGCACGGAGTTGCGCTGACCGCTACGGTCACCATCCATTCGACCGATAAGATTGTTGGTGAAAACGGCACGGATCCCAATGTCCCGACCGGCATCGACGAGATTTCCTATGCAACGATCCTGCTTGGCCAGTCCAAGACGGCACGCGAAGGCGTGGAGCTGCTGGCGGAGATCGTCGAGCAGGACGGCGCAGCAGATAACCACTGCATCATGATCGGCGACAAGAACGAAGTATGGTACATGGAGGTCCTCTCCGGCCACCAGTATGTCGCTTACAAGCTGCCGGATGATGTTGTCCTTGTCAACCCCAACGTCAATATGATTGCTGAGGTCGATGTCAACGATACGGAAAACTATCTGGTATCCGATCAGCTGATCGAGGTTGCGCAGGAAGCGGGCACTTTTGTTGGTGACGCTGATGCGGGTATCATCAATGTGCAGCAGTCCTACGGCGTCGTAGCGGACGGCAATGGTTTTGACGATTCCGGCCGCTACCGTATCGCAATGGGCCAGAACTTCCTGAATGAGTCGATGAATGTGACCCCGGATCAGGATGAATATGCATTCACCTTTACGCCGGACCGCAAAATCTCTGTGGAGGACCTGACCGAGTTCTTTGCGCAGCATGGCGAAGGCACGATTTACGACTCCTACAAGGACACGACCATCCGCGGCATCAGCACCAACCGTCAGGCAGAGACCCACATCTTCGAGATCCGTGACGATCTGCCGACCGAGCTTTCTGTGGTACAGTGGCAGGCAATGGCCATGGCGGATTATTCGGTATTTGTCCCGTATTACTCTGTTCTGCTGGACGATACGCTGGCAGCTTATCAGGTAGAGGGCACGGAATACACGGACGGTTCGGCATACTGGGCGTTCCAGCGTGTTGCAGAGCTGGCGAACAACGACCATGACGGCGTAGGCGTACAGATCCGTGCGGCTTACGACGAGCTCCAGAAGAAGTTTATCGACGAATTTGCAGCGCAGGAAGATGAAATGGCAGCGGCTTATGCGGAAGATCCGGCGGCGGCGCGCACCATGGCGACCGAGCTGGGCATGGAGATGGCGCAGGAAGCGATCGACCTCGCAAACAGCCTGTATGCAGAATATGCTGGCCAGGGCTTTACCGATGTCCCCGCTGACAGCTGGTACGCGGACGCAGTACAGTATGTGACTGAAAACGGCCTGATGAACGGCACGGAAGAGACCGCCTTTGGCCCGGATGAGACCACGACCCGCGGCATGATTGTTGCAATCCTGTACCGTATGGAAGGCGAGCCGGAAGCAGAAGCATCCGACTTTACCGACGTCAACGCGGATGCATATTATGCAGACGCAGTTGCGTGGGCAAATGCCAACGGCATTGTAACCGGCTACGGCGACGGCCTGTTTGGGCCGGACGACACGATCACCCGTGAGCAGATGGCGGCCATCCTGTACCGCTATGCGCAGTACAAGGGCTACGATGTGACCACCACCGGCAGCCTAGATGCCTACACCGATGCGGCGCAGATCAGCAATTATGCACTGACTGCAATGCAGTGGGCAAACGAGCAGGGCCTGATCACCGGCAGCACGAGCACCACGCTCGAGCCGCAGGGCAATGCGATCCGTGCGGAAGCTGCAACCATCCTGATGCGCTTCTGCGAGAATATTGCCAAGTAATTGATACAATATCATAGACATGGGAAAGAGCCGTTTCGAATGAAACGGCTCTTTTTTATTAAGTTGTTTTCACGTCCTGCTTTCTCATCCACAGCACGCTGACGGAAAAACCGAGCAGCAGGTACAGGCAGGAGCTGATGAGGAAGCCCGCTGCACTGCAATCCATCGGTTCGGACGGATTGTGTGAACACATGCCGAGCTCAAGCAGGGAAAAGGGGAAAAATACCCCGAAGCCTTTGACCAGCGCCGGCAGACCGCAGAAGCCGCCGAGGATACCGGCTGCAACCGGTACAGCGAAAGACCGGATGATGAGCGCAACGCACAGCAGCAGCGAAGCCTGCACGGTCAGCGCCCACCAGCCGCGGAGGATCCAGTACACCAGTTCAAACGGGATGGGAGCGGTCAGCCCTGCGATTTTCCCGCTGATGATGAACAGTATGCCGATAAAAAGCTGCGTCAGCGCGGTCATAACCGAAACAACGGTCAGCTTGGCGGCAAGCATCGTGCCGACCGGTACAGGCTGGGTCATGACAGCATTCCAGTTGCGGTTCAGGTGCTCCAGACGGCAGATATAGGCGCAGTATACGCCGGTCAGTGCCGGGGCGAACAGCGTGCAGTAGAACAGTGCGTGCTGTGTCCAGAGCGAATACCATTGTTCGGTCAGCATGCCGAGGTTGTTCAGGTAATTGGCAGTGCCCAGCCCGGCGGACAGCACCGGCAGCGCCAGCATGGCCAGCCAGATGAATGAGCGGCGCAGCTTGAGGAATTCTGCGCGGACAGATCGGATAAACACAGCTCAGACCTCCTTTTTGACGAACAGGATGCGGCCAATTGCATAGATCGCGACAAAATATAGAGCAAGGCAAAGAAATCCTGCCCAATTAAAACCGATGAAATAATAGTCGGAAATGCGGGTTGCAGCATCCCAGTCCATACTGGTGTTATAGAGTACCGCGTAATATGCCCAGACAAAGAATTTTTGGAACGACGGCGGGAAAAACAGGGAAAACAGGCCGATGAACGAACCGATCAGGCCGATGATCATGCCGATCATCTGGTTCTGGATCAGCAGGGACAGCACCAGCTGCAGCAGCAGGATGGTGATAGTCGTCAGCCATGTGGCGGCAAAATACTCCCCGATCTTATCGATCGGCGGTGAGCCTGCAAATCCGTTCACTACACCGAATCCAATGATCACCGCGAGCTGTGCAATAAGATACAGCGTCATATAAAACGCGCCGCACAGGAACTTTGCGTCAAACAGCGCACCTGTACGCTGGACGGTCTCGAGCAGCTTAAGCGTCTGTCCCTTGTGCTCAATATCTGCCATGCGGGACGCCACAACAGCATCGATCACCGGCGTCATCATCGCGTTAAGCATGGGGAAATTGTACAGGATGGTGGCCCAGCCCTGCTGTAACTCCCTAGCGCTTAAGTCGCGCATGCTGTAAAGCCCCCAGGCAAGCTGTGCCGCCAGCATAATCAGCAGGGGCAGCCACAGCCTGCGTCGTTTACACTTGAAAAACTCCATCCGAAGCGATCTCATAAGCTTGCCGCCCCCTCGGTCAGCTCGAGGAAAATATCCTCAAGGTTTTTGCGGCGCTCCTCAATGCGGGTCACGCCGATATTGCTGTCCGTCAGCAGGGTAACGCACTGGGCGACTTTTTCATCCTCCAGCGGCGGCAGGATGATCTCGCCATCCCGCACCTCGTTCGCTACGCCATGATGCGTCAGAAGCGCCTGCGCCATGGCGTTGTTCAGGGTGCGGATGGCAAGGTGGTGCTCGCTTTTTTCGTGCAGGCGGTCAATGGTGTTCTGGTAGACCAGCGCGCCGTCCGCAATGACACCGACATGGGTCGCCATCTGGTCGATCTCGCTGAGCAGGTGGCTGGACACCACAACTGTCATGCCGAACTGCCGCGGCAGCTCGCAGATCAGCTCGCGCATTTCCTGGATACCCGCAGGGTCAAGGCCGTTGGTCGGCTCGTCCAGTATCAGCAGCCTCGGGTGCGCCAGCAGCGCTGCCGCAAGGCCGAGCCGCTGCTTCATGCCGAGCGAATAGTGCGCAACCTTTTTATCTTTCTGGCTGGTCAGGCGCACGATATCGAGCGCGTCGCGGATGCTGCTCTCGGGTACATTGCGCAGGGTCTGTAAAATCTTGAGGTTTTCCTCCCCGGTCAGATGCCCATAATAGGAGGGGGATTCGATCAGCGAACCGATGTCCTTCAAGATGTCCAGCCGGTTTTTCTCGTTCATGCGTTTGCCGAATACGTCGATCTCGCCGCCCGTCGGATGCACCAATCCGAGGATCATCTTGAGCGTCGTGGATTTTCCGGCGCCGTTTGGGCCGAGAAAGCCGTATATCGAGCCTTCCGGGACCGACATATGCAGATCCTTGACGCGCATGGTGCCGCCGTAGCTTTTGCAAAGTCCCTTTGTTTCAATCAGGTTTGCCATATCGTGGACACTCCTTTTCGTTTCTTGTTATGGCGTAATCATACAATCCTTTTCTTACAGAGGCCTGAAGCCAACCTTACATTTGCCTTAAATTTTCTGCACGCGGCCTGCGTTTCGTGGTATGATAACTTGGGTGATAATGATGCAGGAGCTATATGATCTGAAAATCCTCGCCGTGGACGACGAAGCGGCGATCTGCGGTATGATCCGCGAAATACTGTGCGGGGCCGGATTCCGGCTGGTGCAGACCGCGCAGTCCTGTGCGCAGGCGCGGCGGGTCTATGTAGATTTTGCGCCGGATGCGGTGGTGCTGGACGTGATGCTGCCGGACGGGGACGGTTTTTCCCTGATGCGGGAGTTCCGGCGCAGCAGGAATATACCTATCCTGTTCCTGTCCGCGCGCGACGCGGACGAGGACCGGCTGCACGGCCTGGGGCTGGGCGCGGACGACTATATCGTCAAACCTTTTTTGCCGCAGGAGCTGGTGCTTCGACTGACCGCGGTGCTGCGCCGCTCGTATGCAGCCCAGCTCGGCAGTGCGGACAATGTGCTGCACCTGGGGGAGACTGTGGTCGACTGGGGCAGCGGCTCGGTCACGCGCGGCGGCAAAACCATGCAGCTGACCGCAAAGGAATATGCGCTGCTGCGCAAGCTGGCGGACAACCGCGGCAATATCGTCACGATCGATGCCCTGTGCCGCGCCGCGTGGGACGATGAAACCTTTGGTTATGAAAATACGCTCATGGTGCACATCCGCCGCCTCAGGGAAAAGATCGAGGAAAATCCCTCCAAACCGCGCTGGCTGCTGACCGTGCGCGGGCTGGGCTATAAGCTGGCAAAGGAGGAAGTGCAATGAAAGGGCTGGGACGTATCCTCGGCCGTTATGTCGGCGCGGCGATCGGCGTGGGCGTGTTTCTGCTTGCGCTGAATATCGCTGTTTTCCTTGCGTTTCTGCTGTACTGTTCCCGCGATATGCCGGTGGTCGAGGACAGGGTCAGCGTGATTGCCGCGGGCATCGAACAGCAGGCGGACGGCAGCTTTTCCGTCTCGGAGGAGGCGCGGAAAGCGTTGGACGAGCGGTACGCGTGGGCGATGCAGCTGGACGACGCGGGGAACGTCATCTGGAGCGACCGCATGCCGGAAAACCTGCCGCAACATTACACAGCGAGCGAAATCGCGTCGTTTTCCCGCTGGTATCTGGAGGATTACCCGGTCTATGTCTGGTCGGACGGTGACGGGCTGCTCGTACTGGCCAGCGCCGCAGGCAGCGAATGGAAATATGTCATGCGTGTGTCCACTTATATGATTGAGCAGATGCAGATATGGATCCCGGCGGTGCTCATGCTTAACCTCTTGGCGGCATTGGCGCTCGCCCTGCTGCTGGGCTGGCGCATGTACCGTGCCGCCGCGCCGCTGGCGGAAGGCATCAGCGGCCTGGCGAGAGGGGAAGGGGCAAAGCTTTCCGAGCGTGGTGTGCTGGGGCTGTTGTCTGCCGACGTCAACCGGGCGTCGGAAAAGCTGCTTGCCCAGCGTACCCTGCTGCACAAGCGTGACCGCACGCGCACCGAGTGGATCGCGGGCGTGTCGCACGATATCCGCACGCCGCTGTCGATTGTGCAGGGCAATGCCGCCCAGCTGGAAAATGACCGCACGCTGCCCGGGCAGGCGCGGGACAAAGCCGCTGCTATCCGTGAGCAGAGCCAGCGCATTGGCAAGCTGGTCAGTGACCTCAACCTTGCATCCAAGCTGGAATATGAGCTGCAGCCCCTGCATATCGCAGTATTCCGACCTGCTGCTATGCTGCGCACAGCAGCGGCTGATGTGCTGAACAGCATGGCGGATGCGCGCGTTTCACTGGCGGTTTCCATCCCACCGGAAGCCCGCGCGCTGACCGTCAGCGGGGATGAGGCGCTGCTGCGCCGCGCAGTGGACAACCTGCTGCGCAACAGTATCCTGCATAATGCTGGAAAGTCAGTAGAAGTCGGATTGACACTCGCAGCCGATGCGCGGTCGTGGACGGTCACAGTAACGGATAATGGCGGGGGCCTGAGCGATGAGGTGCTTGACCGCCTGCGCAGGCCACGGGAAGAGGCCCTGCCGGTACACGGCCTGGGGCTGGTGCTCGTGCAGCAGATTGCATACGCGCACGGCGGCTCGGTTTGGTTCGAGAATACCCGGCCGGGGCTGCGGGTGGCGCTGCGCTTCCCGCGGCAGGATGGATGAGACGCAACAAATTCCGCCGGATTCCGGGGTTTATTTTTTGTATAAGATTTTTCCTGCTTCGCCCTTTTCGCACCATATGTTGTATGCTATAATAAGATTCACTACCAAATAGCACAAAGTGAGGATAAACTATGGTTCGCGTCATCAAAAAGGACAACACCAAGGAAGCGTTTAACATCCAAAAGGTTGTAATCGCTGTCAATAAATCGGCTAACCGCGTGCTTTACACCTTCACAGAGGAGGAGCTGCGGGCGATCTGCGATCATGTTGAGGGCTATATCCGCGACCACGGCATGACCGAGGTTCAGATCTGGCAGATGCACAATATTGTCGAGGCTGCACTGGAATCCGTGCGTCCCGAGGTCGCCAAGAGCTACCGCGATTACCGCAACTACAAGCAGGATTTCGTCGGCATGCTGGACAGCGTATACAAGAAAAGCCAGTCCATCATGTATATCGGCGACAAGGAAAACTCCAACACGGACTCCGCGCTGGTCTCGACCAAGCGCAGCCTGATTTTCAACCAGCTCAACAAGGAGCTGTACCAGAAGTTCTTTATGAATACCGAAGAATTACAGGCCTGCCGTGACGGTTATATTTACGTCCACGACATGTCCGCCCGCCGCGACACCATGAACTGCTGTCTGTTTGACGTGCAGCATGTGCTCAAGGGCGGCTTTGAAATGGGCAACCTCTGGTACAACGAGCCGAAAACGCTCAACGTCGCGTTTGACGTAATCGGCGACATCGTGCTTTCCGCAGCCAGCCAGCAGTACGGCGGCTTCACGGTGCCGTCGGTCGATCTGCTGCTTGAGCCGTATGCCGAGCGCAGCTACAAGATGCTGACCGAGAAATACAGCCGTCTGGGGCTGGATGCGGAGACGGTCGAAAAAGAGGTCATGGCGGATATCCTGAACGATTTCGAGCAGGGCTTCCAGGGCTGGGAGTACAAGTTCAACACCGTGGCTTCCAGCCGCGGCGACTATCCGTTCATCACCATGACCATGGGCACCGGCACCGGCCGCTTTGCCAAGCTGGCCTCCATCACCATGCTGAACGTCCGCCGCAAGGGGCAGGGCAAAAAGGGCCAGAAAAAGCCGGTTCTGTTCCCCAAGATCGTATTCCTGTACGATGAAAACCTGCACGGCCCCGGCAAGCCGCTGGAGGACGTGTTTGAGGCGGGCATCCAGTGCTCGTCCAAGGCGATGTATCCGGACTGGCTCAGCCTGACCGGCGAGGGTTATGTGCCGAGCATGTACAAAAAGTACGGCGCGATCATCAGCCCGATGGGCTGCCGCGCGTTCCTGTCCCCGTGGTATGAACGCGGCGGCATGAAGCCCGCCGACGAGGCGGACAAGCCGGTATTCATCGGCCGCTGGAATATCGGCGCGGTCTCGCTGCACCTGCCGATGATCTATGCAAAGGCGCAGCAGGAAAGCCGCCCGTTCCACGAGGTGCTGGACTACTATCTCGAGCTGATCCGCAAGCTGCACATCCGCACCTATGCGTATCTCGGTGAGATGCGTGCGTCCACCAACCCGCTTGCCTACTGCGAAGGCGGTTTCTATGGCGGCCACCTCAAGCCCTCGGACAAGATCAAGCCGATCATGAAGACCGCGACCGCGTCTTTCGGCATTACTGCGCTCAATGAATTGCAGGAGCTGTACAACGGCAAGTCGCTTGTCGAGGACGGGCAGTTCGCACTCGAAACGCTGGAGTATATCAACCAGAAGGTCAACCAGTTCAAGGAAGAGGACGGCAACCTGTATGCCATCTACGGCACGCCGGCAGAAAGCCTTTGCGGCTTGCAGGTAGAGCAATTCCGTAAAAAGTATGGTATTATTGAAGGGGTGTCCGACCGTCCCTATGTTTCCAACAGCTTCCACTGCCATGTGACCGAGGATCTCACGCCGATCCAGAAGCAGGATCTCGAGGGGCGTTTCTGGAATCTGTGCAACGGCGGCAAGATCCAGTACGTCAAATATCCGATCGATTACAATCTGGAGGCCATCCGCTCGCTTGTGCGCCGCGCGATGAAGCTCGGCTATTACGAGGGCGTCAACCTGTCGCTCGCCTACTGCGACGACTGTGGGCACGAGGAGCTGTCAATGGACGTGTGCCCCAAGTGCGGCAGCCGCAACCTGACCAAGATCGACCGCATGAACGGCTATCTTTCCTACTCGCGCGTCAAGGGGGATACGCGCCTGAATGATGCGAAAATGGCGGAGATCGCGGAAAGGAAAAGCATGTGATGCGCTACCACAACATTACAAAGGACGATATGCTCAACGGCGACGGCCTGCGTGTCGTGCTCTGGGTTGCGGGGTGCGCGCATGCATGCCCGGGCTGCCATAACCCGGAAACCTGGGACGCCGCAGGCGGTATCCCGTTTGACCAGGCGGCGAAAGACGAGCTGTTTGCCGAGCTGGAAAAGGATTACGTCTCCGGCGTGACGTTTTCGGGCGGCGACCCGCTGTTCCCGGCGAACCGGGAGACGGTCGGCGCGCTGTGCCGCGAGATCCGACAGCGGTTCCCGGACAAGACCATCTGGCTGTATACCGGCTACCGCTGGGAGCAGATCGAAGAGCTTGAACTGATCGACACAGTCGATGTTCTGGTGGACGGCCGCTTTGAACAGGCGCTTGCCGATACGGCGCTGCACTGGCGCGGCAGTGCTAACCAGCGCCTGATCGACGTTAAGCGGACGCGCGCTGCACATGAAATTAAGCTGCATGAAGATAAATAAGAAAGGGATGCAGATCAGCTATGCAGAAAATCGCAAAATTCCATAAAGTATCGGAAAAACAGTTTGTAACCGACTGGTGTGCGGAGACCGGATGCAGCGTTTCCGAAGCGAAGATGGTGTACCAGAAGATCCGTCTGCCGCGCCGCGCGACGGTTGGTTCTGCGGGATATGATTTTTTTGCGCCCGAAGCATTTTCGCTTGTCCCGCATGAGACCATCAAGATCCCGACCGGTATCCGTGCGGAGATCGCGGAGGGTTGGGTATTGCAGATCTATCCGCGTTCCGGGCTGGGCTTCAAGTACCGCCTGCAAATGGACAACACGGTCGGCATCATCGACAGCGATTATTTCACTGCCAAAAATGAAGGGCACATCTTCATCAAGATGACCAACTGCAACCGGCAGGGCAAATCGCTTTCCATCAGCGCAGGCGAGGGCTTTGCGCAGGGGATCTTCCTGCCGTTCGGCATCACGGAGGATGACGACGCAGACGGCGAGCGCCATGGCGGCTTCGGCAGCACAACAGAAAAATGATTTTGAAAAACCGCCCAAACGGGCGGTTTTTTCTGTCACCTTTCTTCATTGCGGCGCTTATACTGATGGTAGGAGCGTGATGCGCGATGTTCTGCCGTGGCCAAGCGATCGGCCTTGCCGCCATCTGCCTGGGAGCAGGGCTGCTGATTGGCGGCCTTGTGCCGGCCTGCCTGCCGGTCTGGCTGCTTTCGCTGGCGCTGATTGCGGCAGGCATATTCCTATTCCAATGCTGACGGGAGGTTCGCTTCATGATGAAGGTGGTCGTCTGGAAAAGCCCGAAATACCTGCGCGGGATCCTGTGCAGGCTGTTTCACATTACATGAGGGAAAGGCAGAGGCAAAAAAGCCTCTGCTTTTTTCATATTCCGAAAAAGGTGGACATATCGTTATACAGGAGCAGCAGTGAAACGAAGGAGGAAGCATCAATGGAACTGAACCAAACAAGCATCAGCTATTATGACAAACGGCTGGCGCGCATCTCCACCTGTACGGAAACCACGGACTCTATCGTACCGGACGCCTTCCCGGACATCGGACGGGTGGTATGCGCTTACGGGACGGCGGCGGTCAAGGATCAGACGACGCAAAGCGGGCGGCTGCTGATCTCCGGCGCTGTACAGGTCACAGTCCTGTACGAGCCGGAAAAGGGCGGCGGGCTGCGCCGTCTGTCCATACCGGTCAGCTTTGCGCATATTGAAGAGTGTGAAGGGCTGGACGCGGACGCAGTATGCGCAGTGTCCTGCCATGCAGCGGCGGTGGATGCGGCCGCAGTCAACAGCCGCAAGCTGAGTGTGAGCATACAGCTCTGCTTTGCCATAGAAGGGTATTGCCAGACCGCATGTGAAATCACGGAGGCGGTAGACATCCCACATGTGGAGCTGCTCAGCACCATGCAGACCGTGACGCTGGTCGATCAGGCGCGCGCATATCCGATCACTGTTCTGGACGACGTGAATTTGCAGGACGCTTCCGGCCTGTCGCTGCTGCATACATCGTGCACAATGCGCACTGCGGAATGCCGTGCTATGCACGGCAAGGTCGTGCTCAAGGGAGAAGCCTGTATCCAGTGCCTTGCCTTGCAGGAGGACGATGCGGTCCGCGTGCTGACAAGCAGCACACCGTTTACACAGATCCTTGAGATGCCGGACGCGGAAGACGGGGATACGGTCGATGCACAGCTGGCCGTACGCGAGGCCGACTGTCGGCTGGAGGCCGATGGGCTGCTTTCCTATACGGTCTCCGCACAGGTGGTTTTCCTCCTGCGGCATGCCAGGGCGCTGCGGCGGATCGACGATCTGTATCTGCCGGGCAAGTCGCTCCAGATGCAGGAGGAGAAAACCACCCTGCACTCCATGCCGCCGCTTGTACCGTTCTCGGCTGAGGTGACGGAAACGCTGCAAACGGCGCAGCATGTCTCCCATGTCATCTCGGCAGAGGCCTGCTGCTGCGACGCAAAACGCAGCGCAGAGGGGGAGCAGCAACTGACCACGGCTGTCCAGATCCTTTACCTTGGCGATGACCAGCAGCTGTGTGCATTGCAGCGTATGCTCCCGCTGACTGCCGCGTGCACGGCTGTCGGGGAGGTTTCCCAGATCGCGCTGGCTGCCCGTGCTTCCTCGGCGGGGGAAAAGGGGCTGCTGCTGACTGTCACCGTGTCCGGTATGGCATCAGCGGAAGAGCACTGCCCCTTCCGCCATATCACGGCGGCCGAGGCCGGGGAGCAGCAGCGGGACAACGACGGCGTGACCCTGCTGCTGCGCTATGTCGGAGCGGAACAGCGGCTGTGGGATATCGCAAAAGACTGCGGCACAACGGTGGACGCGATCCGCCGGGCGAATGAGCTGGCGGCAGAAGCTGCGAGCGCGGCAAACACCATGCTGCTGATACCCATCCAGGTTTGAAAGGCGGGGAAAGAATGGAAAACCAGATTTACAACCAGATCAGCGCGCGGACGGGCGGCGATATTTACATTGGCGTCGTCGGGCCGGTGCGCACGGGAAAATCCACGCTGATCAAGCGGTTCATGGAAACCATGGTGCTGCCCGGCATGGACAATATGTATAAACGCGAGCGGGCGCGCGACGAACTGCCGCAGTCCGGCACCGGGCGGACAATTATGACCGCAGAACCCAAGTTTGTGCCCGAGGAAGCGGCGGAGATCTCCCTGCCGGAGGGCGGCAGCTGCCGTGTCCGTCTGGTGGACTGCGTGGGCTATCTCGTGGACGGCGCGCTGGGCAGCATGGAGGACGATGCGCCGCGTATGGTATCCACGCCGTGGCGCGAGGAGCCGATGACGCTGGCGGAAGCGGCGGAGGTCGGGACACATAAGGTGATCGGCGAACACTCGACGATCGGGCTGGTCGTGACGACCGACGGCAGCTTTTCCGAGATCCCCCGTGAGAACTACGAACCTGCGGAAAAACGCGTCATCGAAGAGCTGGTAGCGCTCGGCAAACCGTTTGTCGTGCTGGTGAATTCTGCGGAACCCTGGGGGGACAATGCGCGGGCGGTTTGTGATTCGCTGCGCGAGAAATATAACGTCGAGCCGGTTGCGGTCAACTGCCTGGAGCTGGATGAAGCGGGGATTACCGGGATATTGCAGCGGGTCCTGTATGAGTTCCCGGTTTGCGAGATCGGGTTTGTGCTGCCGCGGTACATCGGCTCGCTACCTGCACAGCACCCGGTGCAGACGAGTATTTACCAATGCATCCGCTCTGCGGCGGCGGGCGGTGAGCGCATGCGCGACGTCAGGCAGATGTGCCGGATCCTGGAACAAAATGAGTACATCGGCCGCGCGGATATTGACCAGATGGCGCTCGGCACCGGCAAGGCGCGGCTCAAGATCGACATACCGGAAAGTGTGTTTTACGGTATTGTGGGCGAGCAGACAGGCATCCGTGTGCAGGATGCGGCCGACCTGATCGCAGTGCTGGACGACTTTGCGGGCATTAAGCGGCAGTATGATCGGCTGCGCGGGGCGCTCGAGCAGGTGTATCAGACCGGGTACGGCATTGTGATGCCTACGGTCGACGAGCTCTCGCTTGAAGCGCCTGAGATCGTGCGGCAGGGCGGCCGGTATGGCGTGCGGCTGCGTGCATCCGCGCCGTCCATCCATCTGATGCGCGCCAATATCAAGGCGGAGGTCAACCCGATTGTCGGCACGGAGAAGCAGTCCGAGGAACTTGTCCATTATCTGCTCAGCGAGTTTGAGGAACAGCCGGAAAAGATATGGGATACCAATATTTTCGGCAAGTCGCTCAATGAGCTGGTACGGGAGGAGCTGTCCCATAAACTCAGCCGCATGCCGGACGATGCACGCGGGAAAATCAGGGAGACGCTGGAGAAAATTATCAATGAAAGCGCAGGCGGCTTGATCTGCATTATATTGTAAAGTTTGCGTGCGAATGGGCGGCTATTGGGATAAATAGCCGCCCGTTTGTGTGTATATTGTTTTGCCCGGCGCTTGCAAAGCCCTATATATTGTGTTAAAATACATACGCTAAGCGTAATATTTTTGGGGGTGTCTGGGTGGACAAGCATATTTTCGTCATCAATGGCAGCGGCGGCGTCGGGAAGGATACCGTTTGCGCTATGGCGGCCCGTTTTTGGCGGGTACAGAATATCTCGTCGATCACCCCGATCCTTGATGTGGCGCGCGCGGCCGGCTGGGATGGGGCCAAAACCCCTGCTTCACGGCGCTTTCTCTCCCAGCTGAAGGAGGTTTGCACGGAATTCAATGATCTGCCATTCCGCTACTGTATGGAGCAGCTGGCAAATTTCCGGCAGGGCGATAACGAGATCCTGTTCGTCCATATCCGCGAGCCGGAGGAAATTGATCGCTTCCGGCAGGCGGCAGGGGAGGGCTGCAAGGCGGTGCTGGTGCGCCGCCCGGCACTGGAACAGGAGCGGGGCCTGCTGGGCAACCGCTCGGATGACGGGGTCGGTGAATACGCATACGACGGCGTATTCCTGAACGATGGCCCGTTGGATGGCATGCCTGAAAAGGTTCGCAGCTTTTTTGAAGGAATGCTGGGCTGATATCCCGATGGATTGAGCTGCAGATAGCAAGAAACCGTGTGATTTATCCCCAAAAAAGACCAGGGTAGAGCAGAGAAAGGACAAGCAAGTATGAGCGAAGAAAACAAGCAGCAGAACCAGGCGGCGGAAAGCAAACCGCAGGAAAAGCCGGCGGAGCCCAAAGGACAGCAGGCGGATAACAAGCCGCAGAAGCAGCAGCCCGCAAAAGGCGGTGCCCATGTGGCCAAGTCGGGCAGTAATGTTGCGGTAAACGTAGCTGCGGCAGATACGCCTGATAGCAGCGGGCAGCCGAAACGCAACAAATATGCGGATAAAATGAATAAGAAAAAGAGCAGGCTGAGCAAGGGCGTCCGCATCGGCATCGGCGTGGCTGTGGTCGCAGCCCTGATCGCAGCAGGCGTATTTGCAGTACTTAAGACGCGTGACACAGGTGCGGAGGACACTGCTTCCACCACTGCAGTTGCGACCCGCGGCATGCTGGAGACCTACATAGAGGGCAGCGGCGTGACGGCGGCGGAAAAGCGCGAAGAGCTTGGCCGCGACCTCAAAGGTACGGTTACCGAAGTGCTGGTCGAGGTCGGTGACGAGGTCAAGAAAGGCGACGAACTGATTGTTGTCAACCCGACTGAGACGCGCGCGGAGCTGGAAACCGCGCAGGACGAGCTTGCAGATGCCCAGCGCGCCGTTACCGAGGCGCAGGCAGAGGTGACACAGGCACAGGGCGTTCTGGCCACAGCGCAGAACCAGCTGGGCAAATTGAACGTCACCGCACCCTTTACCGGAAAGATCATCCCGGCTTCGGACGCAGAGGGTAACAGCTCCACATACCGTGTCGGCCAGCAGGTAAGCGAGGGCGAAGTGATCGGCTATATGGTCGACGACAGTACGATGAACCTTTCACTGTATTTCAGCTCTGCTTATATCAACGACATCCAGACCGGGCAAGCAGCAACCGTTTCCATCCCTTCGGCCATGAGCGAGGTAAACGGTTCGGTTTCCTCGGTAGAGCGGACCGAGCGCGTTTCGACCGACGGTGTCCAGGTGTTCCGCGTAGTGGTTTCGGTCGATAACCCGGGTACGCTGACCAAGGGCATGGCTGCAACTGCGACGGTCAACGCCGGAGACGCGGGCACGGTGTATCCGTCCAATTCCGGCACGCTGGAATACAGCCGCGAAGAGGCTGTAACGGCACAGGTCAGCGGCGAAATCACCGCGCTCAATGGCATTGATTATTACAGCTACAACAGCGGTGCGACCATTATGCGCCTGTCGAGCGATTCGGCACAGGACGAGGTGCGCAACGCACAGAACGCCGTTACTACCGCACGCAACGGCGTAACCACCGCGCAGCGTCAGGTTTCGGACAAGCAGGCACAGATTGCCGACCTGCGCAAGCTGATCGAGGACTCCACGATCGAATCCCCGATTGACGGCGTGGTCGTCAGCCTGAACGCAGTTGAGGACCAGGATGTTGCGGGCACGGATGCACTGGTTGTTGTCGCGGATCTGAACGATATTATCGTAAATGCAGAGGTCATGTCGACCGATGTCGGTGCGGTGCAGGAAGGCCAGCCGGCGATGATGACGATGTATACCTATGACGGTTCGCAGCTGATGCTGACCGGTATGGTGGATTCGGTTGCGCTGGAGCCGACGCAGGATGCAAGCGGCGGGCAGGGCAGCATGCCGACCTTCAATGCTGTGATTTCCATTGACCCGATCGAAGGCCAGTCGATTTACAGCGGCATGATGGTGGAATACCAGATCACCACAGCGTCTTCGATGGACTGCCTGATGGTGCCGTCAAGCGCAATCGTCAATACCGAAGACGGCACGGCAGTATTTGCACAGCCGCTCCTTGATGAAAACGGCGAGGAGATCCCGTTTGATGAAACATTGACCATCCCTGAGGGCACGGAGATCCCGGAGGGATATTACCTCGTGCCGGTCGAGATCGGTATTTCGGATTCGACCAATACCGAGATCCTCTGGGGCATTGAGGAAGGCACAACGGTATATCTTGCCGGCCCACAGGATCTCTATGCGGATATGTACACGGATACGGCCGTTGCGGTCGGATGAGGAGGGCGCTATGTTTGGTAAAAAAGCGCCTCCGGCCGTGGACACAAGACCGGAAGGGATGGCTTCCGATCTGCTGATTGACGTCCGGCAGATGAGCAAAATTTATAACGAGGGCAGGGAAAACGAAGTCCGCGCCCTCGATGATATCTCGCTGACAGTCAAGTGGGGCGAGTTCCTGTGCATTTTGGGGCAGTCCGGTTCGGGAAAGTCCACCCTGATGAATATTCTGGGCTGTCTGGATATCCCGACCTATGGGACGTATTACCTCGATGGGCAGGCGGTCAGCGACATGAAGCCATCCGTGCTTTCCGGCATCCGCAACCGTGAAATCGGCTTCATTTTTCAGGGATTCAACCTGATACCGGCATTGACCGCGCTGGAAAACGTCGAGCTGCCGCTTATTTACCGCGGCCTCGGCAGGGAGGAACGGCGCCGGCTGGCCAAGGATGCGCTGGCATCGGTCGGTCTGGAAAACCGTATGGACCACCGCCCGGGTGAGATGTCCGGCGGCCAGCAGCAGCGCGTTGCTATCGCGCGTGCAGTAGCTGCCAAGCCGCCGATCATCATGGCGGATGAGCCGACCGGCAACCTGGACTCGGCATCCGGCCTGGATATCATGCAGCAGCTGGCTGCACTCAATGAGCAGGGTACCTCGGTCATCCTGATCACGCATGACAACCACCTTGCGCAGATGGCGAAACGGATCGTCACCATACAGGACGGCCACATCATATCGGATGCGCCTGTGAAAGGGGGGAGCGATACATGAACTGGATGCAGACCGTCCGCATGGCGTTCAAATCCATCATGAACAACAAGGTGCGCTCTATCCTTACCATGCTGGGCATCATTATCGGTGTGGCTTCGGTTATCGCCATTGTCGCTTCCATCCAGGGCACGAGCAAATTGCAGCGCCTTCAATACGAGGCCATGGGCGTCAACCGCATCGATGTTTACGGCTACGGCGCCAAAAGCAAGGATTGGGAGGATTTTGAAGAATATCTGGATACAGAACTCGCGGATAAAGTGGCTGCCTGGTCGCCGCAGACCCAGTATTACGACTGGCAGAGCGACGGCATCCAGTACCGTTCGCAGACGCTTTCCAATGATAACAGCTATACCTATATGTACTTTGGCAATCAGGATTACGGCCAGGTGACCAGCCACGCCATTTCCGCGGGACGGGATATTTCCGAGACGGATTGCACCAGCCGCGCGCGGGTATGTGTGATCGGCGAGACCATCCGGAAATACTTTTTCGGCGCCATGAGCCCGCTGGGGCAGAAAATCCGCATCGGCGGCAAAAGTTTTGAGATTATCGGCGTATATGAAGGGAAGTACGACGGCAAGCTCAACACGGAAGACCAGCTGATCGTCATGCCCTATACGCTGCAAAACAGCATGATGAGCATGAGCGGCTTTTCGGACAAGCAGTATGTCATCAAGGCTGCAACCAAAGAGGACATCCCGGAACTGACGGGCACACTGCTGCCTGAATTCATGCAAAGCCGGTGCGAAAACAACGGCGGCTATTTCAGCGCTTATTCCAACAGCGAGTGGCAGGCGCAGTCCGAGTCCTCCACCAACATGCTGGCGCTCCTCGGCGGCGGCATTGCCAGCATCTCGCTGCTCGTCGGCGGCATCGGCATTATGAATATCATGCTGGTGTCGGTCACCGAGCGTACGCGCGAAATCGGCATCCGCATGGCGATCGGCGCGCGCAAGCGCGACATCATCGGGCAATTCCTGATCGAAGCGGCGGTTGTCTCATGCTTTGGCGGCATTATCGGTATTGTTTTGGGCTGCTTCCTGTCAGCAATTATCGGCAACTTGCTGTTGGGGCAGCTGCAAAGCAGCTACATGCCGGCTGTCGAGCAGTTCACCGTGCTGCCGTCGGTTGGCCTGGTGATTGGTGCGTTCCTGTTCTCTGCGCTTCTGGGCATTGTTTTCGGCCTCTATCCCGCGAACAAGGCATCCAATTTGCAGCCGGTGGACGCGCTGCGCACCCAATAAAAGGGAGGTAGAAAAATGAAAAAACGGATTCTCAGCATCTGTCTGGCGCTGGTGTTTACCTTTGCGCCGGCATCTGCTGCATTTTCGGATATCACGGACAGTGAACTGGCGCAGACGGCGTCCATTCTGGATGCACTCGGCATCATGCAGGGCATGGGCAACAACCAGTTCAACCCGGAAGGCTCGCTGACCCGTGCGCAGTTCTGCAAAATGGCAGTCACTGCGCTGGGCTTTTCCGATGTCAGCGCCTATGGCAGCTACACGATCTTCCCGGATGTGAAAAATACCCACTGGGCGGCGCCGTATATCAATGCGGCTGTCCGCCATCCGGATTTGCAGGAGCAGTCGATCATCCGCGGCTATGCGGACGGCACCTTTGGGCCGGACAAAACGGTCAACTTCGGCGAGGCCTGCACCATGCTGCTGCGCATGCTCGGCTATACGGAGGAGGATATCGGCCCCTTCTGGCCGGCGGACTATATTGCCCGCGCGCAGTCGCTCGGTATTACGGATGGTGTCTCGGTCACCGACCCCAAGGCGGCGGTCAAGCGTGCGGATGCAGCGGTTATGCTGCTTAACACGCTGGGTAGCCCGCTCAAGGGAGATGAGGGCGGTATGCTGATCGACAAGGTTGCCTCGTCCACAATCCAGGACTGCATCCTGCTCGCCACGAGCGAGACGGACAGCTCGCTCGCCCCGAACGAAGCAATCTTCTACGAGGACGGCGTAGTCACTGCGACCCCGCGCCGGACCTCCGGCACGCTGGACAGCAGCTCGATCGGCATTTACGGCACCATCGTGATCGGTAAGGGCGAAAACAATGTAGCGCTTGGCATTATCCCCAACGGCAACCGTGTAGAGACCTATGAGGTCACCGGCGTATCGGCGGACAGCATTTCGACCGGGACACAGACCCTCCGCCCAAACCGGGACGCGAATCTGTATATTGCAAGGGAAGGCTATCAGCTGGGTACTTTTGCAGAGGCATGGTCCGGTATCCAGTCGGGCGACACGCTGACCGTTTATTATGATGAATATGGTTCGCAGGTATTGATGGCAGTGCTTCCCAGGATCTCGGCCGGCACGGAGACTTCCTTCGTATATGGCCTTGCAACCTCGCCGAATATCCCGTCGGAATATGAAATCCTCAAGAATGGCGTGGCCGTTGACCGTACCAAGCTGAGGAAATACGACGTTGTGACGCTGGATGCGGCCAACCGGCAGGCGCTGGTTTCGGACGCGAAGATCAGCGGGCGGTATAACGAAGGGACGCCGACGTTCAGCTATCCGCAGTCTGTCTCGATACTTGGGCAGACGTATGCGATTTCCGACAACGCAGCCGCCAGCTTTGCAGACCTCCGGCTGAACGACCCCATCACGCTGCTGTTCAATACCGCAGGTGATGTTGTGGCGGCATTCCCCAGGGAGGATATCCATGCAGATATGCAGGGCATTGTAACAGGGGTCGATGGAGGCAATGCCTCGATTGCCCTGATGAACGGGCTGACGCTGCGCGATGTACCTGTCAGTGCGGATGAGCTGAGCAGCCTGATGGGCCGTCTGGTGACGGTAGGGCAGGCTTCGAACGGTTCGGCATATCTCACCAGACGAGACCTTTCCGGCAAGGCGTCCGGCAGCTGGGATGTTGCGGGCGGCAAGCTCGGCGAGCGGACGGTTTCCCCTGATGTGAACATCTATGAGGAAGTTGCGTCCGGCGCGCCGCTGTCGGCGATTGCGGCTTCGGATATTGATCTGACAAGCATCCCGTCAAACCAGATCCGCTATACGGTTTTGGACAGCGCGGGTACAGTCACCAATATTATACTGGGCGATGTGACCGGCGACAGCTGGATTTACGGCATCGGTTTTGGCCATACCGAAGGGGAAGGTTCTGATGCAAGCTATTCCGTACAGATGCGCTATTGGGACGGCAGCAGCAGAACGGAAACCTTCCCGGTCACCAGTATCCCGAACGGGGTATCCGGTGTTCCGGTCGGGTTCCCCAAGGGATACAGCACAACGGCAACGAACAGTTCTGTTTCCGTGCTCAAGCTGACGCTTGTCGATACCGTAGAGCTCTCTGCCTTCGACGGCTCAGCCGGCGTGCGCACCAGGGACGGCTATTACGAACTGGCGGATGATATCGGCGTCTATGTGACCGAACGACGGGAGTTCATTTCGCTCCAGAACGCAAAATCCAACTATTCCTCTTTCCGCGTTTATGCAAACAAGTCCGCGGAGGATGGCGGCAAGATCCGTGTGATCATTGCGTCTTAACCGGACAGGAACAGGCGGCAGGATATCCTGCCGCCTGTTGTTTTTGAGGGGATTTTTCAAAGCGTATTTTTACGGAACTGCGTTGGGGATGTGCCTGTCTTGTCGGTAAAGGATGTGATGAAATTGACCTCGCTGCGGTAGCCGACACGGAACGCGATCTCCTTGACCGACAGGCTGGTGGATTGCAGCAGCGCCTTGGCCTCATCGATCCGGTGGAGCATGATGTATTCATGCGGCGAAAAGCCGGTTGTGCTGCGGAATAGGCGGGAGAAGTGCGAAGGGCTGAGATTGACCGCAGCCGCCACCTGGTCGACTGGAAGCGGCTCGAACAGATGCGCGCCGATATACTGGACGGCCTGGGCGATCACCCCATTGTCCGAAGCGCCGCCGCCTTTGCCCTGTGGGAACAGCAATGCGCACAGGATGCGGTAAATGCGCTGCGAGCAGTCCACCTCACTGATGCTGGCGCTGCGCAGGCCGGAAATGATCTGCGCCATTTCCTGTTCGATGCGGCCGTCCGCAGGCGGGTCAAACGCCTGTTTGCCACCGCGGAACGCAAGGATCTGCTCGAAAAAAGCGCCCGCATTTGCGCCGTCAAAATGGATCCACATGGCTTCCGCTTCGCCGGTGGTGTAAAAACGGTGCGGCTTGTGGCAATCGACCAGCGCGACCTGTCCGCGTTCCGCAGTAAAGTGCTGCGCGGTTTCAAAATACATGGTACCAGAGCGCATATAGGTCAGGAAATAGTTTTTATGGCTTTCCTGACGCGCTACGTCGCAGCTGTCGAGGAAATTATATCGTTCATCGTAATAATAGTGCCCGACGCGGGTCACATAGAAAAACAGGCCGCGTGCAGTTGCCGATGGCGTTGCGAAAAAACGCTCGGACCGCGACAATACCCCTGCCTCATTTGTTACCTTCATACTGCTTCACCCCTTATCTTAATGATAGCACAAAATATAAATAAAATGAATTGTTTTGTTATTGCAAGAAATACTTTTTTCCTGTATGCTTGCTAAGGAAACAAAAATCGGGGGACGGAAGCTGATTTCAGCATCCGTTAAAGGGGTTTTTGACATGATAAAAGAAAAGACGTTTTATAAGTCCTTTATGGTTTTGGCCTTATCGCTCGCACTGCAAAACCTGCTGACCTACGGCGTGAACATGATGGACACCGTTATGCTCGGCCGGTACAGCCAGGATGCAATGGGTGGCGTCAGCCTGTGCAACCAGGTGCAGTACCTGCTGCAAATGCTGGTTGTCGGCGCGGGCGAGGGCGCTGTCGTGCTGGGGTCGCAGTATTGGGGCAAGGGCAAGCTGGAGCCGATCCCGCATATTATCGGCGTAGCGCTGCGCTTCGGCGGTGCATTGGCAATCATCATGTTTGCAATCGTGCTGCTGTTCCCGACGCAGCTTCTCTCGCTGCTGTCCAACGACCCTGCGGTCATCGCAGAGGGTGCGAAATATTTCCAGATCATCTGCTTTACTTATGTGATTTTCACAGTGACCAACATCCTGGTTGCGTCACTTCGCTCGATCGGCATTGTTACGATCGGCTATATCATCTCGGGCTCTACGCTGGTCATCAATGTCTGCCTGAACTACTGCCTGATTTACGGCAATTTCGGCTTCCCGGAACTTGGTGTGCGCGGCGCGGCGATTGCCACGCTGATATCCCGCTGTGTGGAGCTGCTGATCGTCATTTATTATCTGAAATACAGGGAACATAAGCTCAACCTGACGCTGAAAAAGTTGCTGCATATTGATACCAGCTATATCCGTGACTACACCCGTGTTTCCTCGCCTGTACTGATCAACCAGGCGCTCTGGGGCGTAGCGCAGATGGTGCAGACCGGCATCCTCGGCCATCTTGGCGGCGATGTCACTGCGGCAAACGCAATCGCAGTACAGGTTTACCAGGTGCTGTCTGTTGTGTGCTATGGTGCGGCCTCTGCTTCGGGCATCGTGGTTGGCCGCACGATCGGCGAAGGCAAGGAAGAGCGCCTGCACCCATTGGTGAATACCCTTCAGGTGCTGTTTATTTCCATCGGCATCTGCTCCGGCCTGTTGATCTTCCTGCTCCGCGAGCCGATCCTCATGATCTTCGGCGGTACGCTGACCGATACCGCTTACGGGCTTTCCATGCAGTTCATGCTGGTGCTGGCCATTACAACCGTCGGGACATCTTATCAGATGGCGTGCGACAATGGCATTATCCGCGGCGGCGGCGACACCTCGTTCAGTGCAAAAATGAATCTGATCAGCATGTGGCTGATCGTCGTACCGTTTTCCGCAATGGCGGCGTTCTGGTGGAAATGCCCGCCGGTCGTCGTATTCTTCCTGCTCAAGTGGGATCAGCTGTATAAGGCGATCCCTGTCGTGATCCGGCTGCGCAGCTGGAAATGGGTCAAAAAGGTCACCCGGCCTGAAGAAGCCCCCTCAAATTGATCTCTCTCTTTTTTCTCTCAAAAAGCCGGCCTTCTGGCCGGTTTTTTGTTGACAAAGCGCGGGAAAAGTGGCATAATAGATACGCAATATTGTGAATGCGATGAGGAAACGAGTTTTCCATCCTGCTGATCCAAAGAGAGAGGGGCGCGGTGAAAGCCCTCGTTCAGCTTGGGAAACAGCCACTTCCGAGCAGCCTGCGAAAGCAGGCCGTCTGATCCCCGATACCGGATCGCTGAGATGCGTATTTTTGCGCAGATCAGGGTGGTACCGTGGAAGTATGCTTTCGCCCCTGACAGGTTCGGGCGGGAGCTTTTTCTTTTGTCAAATTAAATTTTTGGAGGATAAATGTTATGCAGTACAGAGGCTTAAATGAGCTGCGCGAGATGTACCTCAAGTTTTTTGAGACCAAGGGGCATCTCCGCCTGCCGAGCTTTTCGCTCATCCCGCAGAACGACCCGTCGCTTCTGCTGATCAACTCCGGTATGGCGCCGATGAAGCCGTATTTCACCGGCGAGCAGGAGCCACCGCGTCACCGCGTCACGACCTGCCAGAAGTGCATCCGCACGGGCGATATCGAAAACGTCGGCAAGACCGCGCGCCACGGCACGTTCTTTGAGATGCTGGGCAACTTCTCCTTTGGCGATTACTTCAAGAAGGAAGCCATTGCGTGGAGCTGGGAATTCCTGACCAGCCCGGACTGGGTAGGTATCGACCCCGACCGCCTGTACCCGTCCATCTATGTGGATGATGACGAGGCGTTCGAGATCTGGAACAAGGATATCGGCATCCCGGCGGAGCGTATCTTCCGCTTCGGCAAGGAGGACAACTTCTGGGAGCACGGCTC
>DXIC01000077.1 GCA_019113065.1 Candidatus Agathobaculum stercoravium | reverse complement strand
AGTAGTATACCATACTGTCTAACAATTGGGGTGCTGTTCACATGCGCCGGAAGGCTTTTATGTATTCTTATTCCCAGAAGGTTTGCGCGAGCCGGTCGGCTTCAGCTTCAGCTTGCCGGAGCAGGGCTTCCGCATCATTGCCCTGAATATCCAGCCCTTCGGCGGCCAGTGTGTCGAACCGCGCCGGCGTCAGCAGCTTGCAGATGGACCGCAGATAGGCGGAAGCATGGTCGGCGAGCACGGGGTCGTCATTATTCACGATGCCGCCGCGCGTGGTGACATACACAAAGCGCTGCGGGCGGCAGTCGCCGACCGGGTAGTTGTCGCTGCCGTAATGGAAGGTCAGCCCGGTGACGCACAAGCGCTCCAGATAGTTGCGCACCATGGAAGGCACGCTGAGATCCCAGAACGGGCACGCGAGCACGACCGCGTCCGCGGTTTTGAACTGGTTGGCCAGCGCGAAAAACGGCAGGCTGAACGCGCCCGCGGCGGAAAGTGCGTCGCGCTCGGCAATGTCCTTTGCGTCGTAGGGGGTCAGATGCAGCGCGGGCAGCGCGAGCACCTCAATGTCCGCGTCCGGGATCTGGCGGACCAGCCGCTGCGCCAGCCGCAGTGTGCGCGACTGCGCCCCGCGGATGCAGCCGTTGACGAATAACACCTTTTTCATGGCTCATTTACTCCTTTGGAAGCTCCCTGCCGCACTTGCGGCAGAAGGCGAAATCGCTTTGCACCGGTGCGCCGCAGTACGGGCAGAAATGTGTCCCGGCAGCGGAGGCGTCAGGGGCGGATGTGCCGCGGAACTTCTCGTTCAGCGGGTCCGGCTCCTCACTTTCGTCCGTGATGTCAAAGGCGGAATAGCGGTTTTTGCCGGAGGCGTTTTTGAAATGATAGACTGCATTGAAAATGCCGATGATGATAAACAGTACGCCGAACAGCGGGAAGATCACGCCGATCAGCCCTGCCCCTTGGGTCATGGATGCAGCGAGAACCGTCCAGAAAATGCCGAAAATGATGCTGAACACGGCGCCGAAGCCGCCCATCATGGACGGGCCGCGGCCGGGCTTGATGCTTTTCATATGCTCCACCTGCCTTTTTTCCATCATAGCACAGCGGCGGGGGAAAGACAAGATAAAGCGCGCCCTTTCGGGCGCGCTTTTGCATGCAGAAAGACGAGAGGGTTACGCCTCGCTGCGCTTTACAAATTTGCTGCGCGGGGCGCGGCAGATCGGGCAGATGAAGTCGTCCGGGATATCCTCTGCCAGGCGGACATAGCCGCAGACCGTGCACTTCCAGCCCGCATCCGCGGACAGCTCGTGATAGACCGGCGCAACGGGCGGGACATCCTCGCCGCGTTTTTCAAATTCCTTGACGGTCAGGCAGTCGCCGTCTCCAAGCACCTCAGCATCCAGCAGTTCGCAGATAAACAGGGTATACGAGCCAATGGCGACAGCCTCGGTCACCTTGAAACTCAGGCGGGAAACCATGCCATCCTTGAGGTAAGGGCAACCCTGGCCGTCTGTCTCAAACGGGAAGGCGGCGAACTTGTCGATTGCCCGGCCGGACTTATAGCCGAATTCGTTGACGACCTTGTCCTCGGCGTTCTTCGCCAGCAGGGTGACGGCGGCGACGCCGCTCTTTTTGAGCGCCGCACAGGTAGCGGAGTCGTTGTTCAGCGACAGGGTGAACCTGGGCGGCCGCGATGAGGTGACCTGATGCAGGGAGTTGATGATGCAGCCGTAGTTTTTGCCGCCCTCCGCGGTAGAGACCAGCGCAAGGCTGTAATCCAGCTTTTTATATGCAGCGTTATTCATAATGCCCATCCTTTCCTATTTGGGTATTTATTGAAAATAAATATCAATTACAATCCAATACTAACATAAATAGAGGGCAAAAGCTACATCAAAATACATAAAAAAACGCATGTTTTTTTGGCGGTTCAGAACAAGTTGCGGATATTCGGGCGTTGCAATTCCGGGAGGTGGCGCAATTGGGCAAGAAGCTCGGCGCGGTCAAGCAGATAATCGGTCTTGCTGCCGGCGGCCTTCGCGGTAAGCATGCGGTCAAACAGGCGGTCTGCCTGGTCGATCTCCGTATGCAGCAGCAGGGCACCAAGAAGGTTTTGGGCGTCCTCCCATTTCTCATGCGCCTGTTCGACTTCATCCGCCTCAATATCCGAAATGACTGCGCCGACCGAATCCTCGACCGCGCGCAGGCTCCATACGCTGCCGCAGGCCAGCGCTGCGCAGAGGAGGAGCGAAACGATGATCCGCTGCATATTATTTACCCTCCTTCCGCTGCAAGAAGGTATTGCCGCAGTCGTCGAGCGTCATCAGGAACACATCGGACAGGGCGACGCTCTGGTTTTTCAGCCGGTTTTCGATATCCCGCGGGTCGAGGTGCAGCAGCTGGAGCGAGCGGTTTACCAGCTTGCCGTCCGATACCACAACAAGCGGCAGGCCCGTATCCCTGGGCGTCAGGCCGAGCATTTCCGCCGTAACCTGCTGCTGGGGCTGCTTGAGGACGATGGACAGCGAACCGTCCGGCTCGATCACGCCGTACTTCACGTCCGAAATGGATGAGACGTTCTGCTTGCGCAGGGTTTCAATCACCTCGTCGGTCGTCAGGCGCATCTGGCGCAGCTTCTTGATATCAAGCTTGCCGCTGCGGATGATGATGGCAGGCTGGCCGTTGAGCACCCGGCGGAAAAAACGGCTCTTGAGCGCGAGCCAGCTCAGCAGGATCTCGAGCACGATCAGCGTGGCAATCGGGATCAGGCCGGACGCCATCGGGATGCCAAGGTCCTGCATGGGCACGGCGGCAAGGTCGGATACGAGGATCGTGACGACCAGTTCGGACGGGTCAAGTTCACCGATCTGCCGCTTGCCCATCAGCCGGACGGCAGCGATGACGGCGAAGTATAAAATCAGTGTGCGCAGCAGGGGGACAGCCATGATACCACCTCATTTGGTAACAGATTTACCGGTAGTATGGCACAAAAACGGGGGTTTATTCCTCTGACATGAATTTAACAAACTAATATGCGAAAAAGTGTTGACAATTGCCGGATGCGCATTTATAATAGGAAGTACATTTTGAATATTGCAATCAGGTGATGACCGGAAAAGTAGCGTCTGGAATCCAGTGAGAGAGCCGTCGGTAGGTGCAAGACGGTGGAGGAAGGAAAGGGCGAAAGTCCTCCGTGAGCCGAGCGTCTGAAATAGGATGAAACAGGGCCTTGTGTAAGGCGTTCCGCGTGATCTGCGTTAAAGGGTCAAGGTGAGTGGTCGCGTTATGCCTGTTGGTGCGCGGCAAAAAGAGTGGTACCGCAGAGTGTTAGTCTTTGTCTCTTTGGAGAGACGAAGGCTTTTTTTATTTTTTGTTTTAGGATCAGAAAGGAGGCGGATCCGCATGGTAAAGAACGGTTCAGAGATTTTGGTGGAGGCACTGGTCGAGCAGGGCGTCGATACGATTTTCGGCTACCCGGGCGGCTCGGTCCTCAATATCTATGATGCGCTTTACAAAAACAGCGACCGCATTCGACATATTTTGACAGCCCACGAGCAGGGCGCCGCCCACGCGGCGGACGGCTACGCGCGTGCGACCGGCAGGGTAGGCGTCTGCCTTGCGACCTCCGGACCGGGCGCGACCAACCTGGTTACCGGTATCGCAACGGCCTATATGGATTCCATCCCGATGGTTGCCATCACCGGCAACGTCGGCACCAGCCTGATCGGGCGCGACTCGTTCCAGGAGGTATACATTGCCGGCATCACCATGCCGATCACCAAGCACAATTTCGTCGTGCGCCATGTGGAAGAGCTGGCGGACACCATCCGCAGCGCATTCCGCATTGCCGCATCCGGCCGCCCGGGGCCGGTGCTGGTCGATATCCCGAAGGACGTTACCGCCGCAGAATGCGAGTACATCCCGGGCGAAAAGGTCGAGATCCATGAGACCTACGACGTGACCGAAGAGCAGCTGAAAACCGTTGCCGCCATGATCGCGCAGGCCGAGCGGCCGGTGATCTACTATGGCGGCGGCGTAGAGACCGCGGACGCGGGCGCCGCGCTGCTCGAGCTGATGCGCAAGGCGGATATCCCGTCCGCCCATACCATGATGGCGATCGGCTGCATCCCGGATACCGAGCCGCTCAGCCTTGGGCTGGTCGGTATGCATGGCACGGTGTCGGCCGACTGGGCGGTCGAGCGCAGCGACCTGCTGCTCTGTATCGGCGCGCGCTTCTCCGACCGCGTAGCAACCAATACCTCCCGGTTTGCACCCCGCGCCAAGCTGGTCCACATCGACATCGACGCTGCCGAGATCAATAAGAACATCGGCGTAGATTACTCGGTGGTCAGCGACGCGGAGAACTTCCTGACGAAGCTGCTGCCCTATGTGCAGCCTGCGGGGCATGACCAGTGGCGCGCCCAGATCGCCGAGTGGCAGAGGACGCTCGACTATGTGCCGAAGGATGACGACAGTGTCATCCACCCGCACCAGCTGCTGCGTACGCTGTACGATATGATCGGCGACGACGCGATCGTTGCAACCGATGTCGGCCAGCACCAGCTCTGGTCGGCGCAGTACAACCGCTGCACCAGGGTCCGGCATTTCCTGACCTCGGGCGGTCTCGGCACAATGGGCTTCGGCTATGGCGCGGCCATGGGCGCACAGTTTGCCTTCCCGGATAAAACGGTTATCCACATTACGGGCGACGGTTCGTTCCATATGAACCTCAACGAGCTGTGCACGGCGGTCACCTACGAGCTGCCGATCATCACAATCATTATGAACAACAACGTACTGGGTAATGTGCGCCAGTGGCAGACCATGTTCTACGAAAAGCGCTATTCCCAGACCGACCTGTACCGCAAGACCGATTACATCAAGCTGGCCGAGGCGTTCGGCGGGCGCGGCTATCGGGCGACCAACATCGCCGAGCTGCGCGCGGCGCTGAAAGCGGCGCTCGAACACCGCAGCGGCCCTGTGCTGATCGAGTGCACGATCGACAAGGACGAGCGCGTGCTGCCCATGATCCCGGCCGGCGGCACGATCGATGACCTTGTGGCGGACTGAGGAAGGGGAGAAAGCATGCAAAAATATATCCTTTCTGTCATCGTGCAGAACAACGCGGGCGTTTTGGCGCGCGTATCCAGCCTGTTCGGCCGCCGCGGCTACAACATCGATTCGCTGACCGTTTCCGCGACCACCGACCCCAAAATCTCCCGCATGTCGATCATTGTGCAGGGCGACGAGCCCATCCTCGAGCAGATCATCAAGCAGCTGCTCAAGCTGGAAGAGGTCATGCGTGTCGACCATCTGGAGGAGGCTGATTCCTGCTGCAGCGAACTGGTTTTCGTCAAGCTGCATGCCGAGTCCGGCAGCGTGCGCGACGATATCCGCCAGCTGTGCAGCCTGTATGACGCCCACATTGTGGAAACGTCGGAGAACGCCATGATCGTTGAGCTGTCCGATGTGCCCAGCCGCATCGACGCGTTCCTTGACGTGGTTTCCAATTTTGAGGTCATCGAAATGAGCCGTTCGGGCGTTACTGCGATCCAAAAGTGAGCGCGGCAATATTCAACTTGTTTTCCTAATTCACTTTATATACATTTAGGAGGTCATTCAAATGGTAAAGATGTACTATGATTCGGACTGCAACCTGTCCCTGCTGGACGGCAAGACCGTTGCCATCATCGGCTTTGGTTCCCAGGGCCATGCGCATGCGGAAAACCTGCATGATTCCGGCGTCAATGTTGTTGTCGGCCTGCGTCCCGGTTCCAAGCACGAGGAGAAGGCAAAGGCTGCCGGCCTGACCGTTATGACCCCGGCTGAGGCTGCCGAGGCGGGCGACATCGTTATGATGCTGGTTCCGGACGAGAAGCAGGCGGATATCTATAAGGAATCCATCGAGCCGCACCTCAAGCCCGGCAACTGCCTCGCATTTGCGCACGGCTTCAACATCCACTTCAAGCAGATCATCCCGCCGAAGGATGTCGACGTTATCATGATTGCGCCGAAGGGCCCGGGCCACATTGTCCGCCGCACCTATACCGAGGGCCAGGGTGTTCCGGATCTGGTTTGCGTACATCAGGATGCAACCGGCAAGGCGATGGACCTGGCGCTGGCCTATGCCTGCGGCATTGGCGGCGGCCGTGCGGGTATCATCGAGTCTACCTTCCGTGTAGAGACCGAGACCGACCTGTTCGGC
>DXIC01000076.1 GCA_019113065.1 Candidatus Agathobaculum stercoravium | reverse complement strand
AAGACTTTTTCGACAAGCTGAAAGACGCCGGAAGTTCCGGCGTCTTTCTTGTTGGGTTTCAGGCGCGGTGCAGCAGCTTTTTCACACCGGCCAGCAGTTCGCGGGAATTGAGTGCGGTGATCAGCACGAATAGCAGGAGCTGCCAGACCAGCCAGAAGGGCGGCTCGAGCAGCATGAGCATAGCCTGCACAGCGGTCAGGAAAACCGTGACGATAAGCCGTTTTTTGTTCCAGCGCACGGGCATAAAGCGGCGGCTGTCGATGGCGCGGTACAGGAACAGCGCAACATAGCTGACCAGCGTTGCCGCGGCGGCGCCTGTGCCGCCGTACCGCGGGATGAGCAGCGCGTTGAGCGCAATGTTGATCACTGCGGAAAACGCAGTCGACAGGAAGGAAGGGACTGTCCGCTTTTCCAGCAGGTATACGCTTTTCTGGAAGCTGGAAAGGCAGTTGAAGCCCGCGCCGATCGCAAGGATCGGGATAAACGTCCAGCCGATATAGTAGCTGGGCACGGCGAGCACCATCATGGCGAGCTTGGCGCACATGATGCCGCCCGAGGCGATGATGAACACGATCGAGCTGTATGTGTTGCCGACGTTGGAGAAAAAGCGGATCTGCTCTTCCCGCGTGTTGTTGTTGACGATCGAGATCTGCCATGCGTCGACGAAAATAGACGCGACCAGCGCAATCAGCGTCGGCACGCGGTAGGCAATCGAATAAATTGCACTGGCCGAGGTATCCTGCATCGCGGCAAGGAACGCCTGGTCGGAGAAGCCGATGATATAAACCAGGATCGCGTCCGGCACAAGCGGCAGGGAATAGGCCAGCATGCTGCGCCAGAGATAGAAATTCGGCCGCCGCAGGCGGATGTATTTCCAGAGCCCGGCGATCAGGAACAGGCAGACCGTGGACAGCGCGTCCGCGCAGATGATCGAGAACACATAGCCGAAGATATTCCACTCGAACACCTTGAGATACAGGATGTTGAGCAGGATGGTGACAAATGTGCGGAAAATGCCGTCGATCGCATACAGCCGCACAAAGCCGAGCGCGCGGATGAACTGGCTGCACACGTTCTGCGTGCACGAGGTGAATACATACAGGTAGATCAGCCACTGGTATTCGAGCAGCGAGCCGGTCGCGCCCGCAGAAGTATTGTAATGCACGAGGCCCAGCAGCGGATGGAAGGGCAGGGCAATGACAAAGCCGCAAAGCACCGTGACAAGCCCGATGGTAAATACGTCGGATTTGCGGCGCCGGCGCTCCAGCCCGTAACGGATAACAGCCTGCCCGATGGACAGCGAGACCACAGGGTACAGGATGCTGGTGGTCTTGATGATCAGGTCGGCAACGCCCATTTCGTCCTGCGTCATCATGCCCGTATAGAAACGGAGCATCAAAATGACAAGGATCTTGGAACTGAACGTGCCGATTGCAAAGATAAAGGTGTTGCTCAGCAGGCGTTTATATTGGTTCATTCAGGCACCCTTTCTCAGCCGGATGGTATGGATGCGGTCCGCGATGCGGTCGGTCAGCCAGCCCGCTGTCAGGCCGCACAGGATGCCCAGCAGCATCCCGGCAGCGACGTCGGTCGGATAATGCACGCAGGCATACAGGCGGGAAAAGCCGATCAGCGCTGCGGCAACGCAGGCCAGCAGGCCGGATTTGCGATGAAAAAAGCAGAGCGCAGCCGCTGCGGCAAAGGAGGACAGCGTGTGCGCCGATGGGAAGGACCATTGATCCCCGGGGTCGAGCAGGGGGATCAGATCTGCGTGCGAAACAAAGGGGCGCGGCCGCATGACCAGCTGCTTGATGAGCACGTTGCCGACCAGCAGGCCGATCAGCAGTGCGACAAGCATCGCCGCACCGGCGCGCCGCGTTTTGCGGAAAAACAGCAGCACGACGGCAAGCACGATCCAAAGCGCGCCGCCGTTGCCCAGCGAGGAGATTACCTTCCAGACGGTGTCGGAGAAGCCGCCGCGCAGGTGTTCGGAAATCTGCACAAGGACGCCGTAATCGAACTGGCGGACGATGTCGAGAAATACCTCCATACCGGGTACCCCTTTCTGCTATCCGGGATCAGCGGTTGTCCTGCTGCCCGGAGCGGTCGAATTTGTCGACGATCAGCGCAATGGCCTGGTCGCCGGTGACGTTGGTTGCGGTGCCGAAGCTGTCCTGCGAGAAGTGCAGCGCAATGATGAGCTGCTGCATGGGATCGGTGAAGCCCAGCATGGAGGTGATCAGGCCGAGCGCCGCCATAACGCCGCCGCCGGGCACGCCGGGCGCCGCAACCATGGTCACGCCCAGCATCATGATGAACGGCGCAAACAGCGCAAGCGTCGGATCCATGCCGCTGGCGAGCATAATGCCCATCGAACCGAGCGTCAGGCAGATGGTATCGCCGTTTAAGTTGATGGTCGCGCACAGCGGGATGACAAAGTCCGCAACGTCGCGGCCCACATTGTTGTTATATGCACATTCGAGCGCAACAGGGATCGTAGAAGCGCTGGACTGCGTGCCAAGGGCGGTAAAATACGCCGGAATGACATTTTTGATGCCCTTCATGTGGTTTTTGCGGCAGACCACGCTTGCCAGCGCGAACTGCGACAGGATATAAAGCACCTGGAGCACAAGGATGATGGCAAACAGGGAGGCGAACATCTTGATGGTCGCAAACAGGCGCCCCTCCGCTGCAATATTACAGAACAGGCCGGCGATATGCACCGGGATCAGCGGGATGATGATGCGTGCCAGCACACTCGAGACGATTTTCTGCAAGTCGCGGAACACGTCCAGCAGGGACGAGCCGCGCAGGTTGGCGATACCGATGCCGAGGATGAATGAAAGCACCAGTGCGGTCATCACACCGAAGATGGGTTCCACCTCAATGGTGAAAAACGGCTCGAATGCATTGCTTTCCAGGATGTCGCCGGTGATCGGCTGGATCAGGGAGGGGAGGGCGGCGCGGCCAATGAAGAAGGTCAGGAAACCCGAGACGACCGTGGTGCCGTAGGCCAGCAGCAGCGTCAGCCCGAACAGGCGGTTGGCCTTTTTGCCGAGTTCCGCCATACCGACCGTAATAAACGATAAGATGATCAGCGGGATCATGAAGGACAGGAAGGTGGAAAACAGCGACGTAAATGTTGCAAACAGGCGGACAATGGCGATAAAGCCGGCCGAATCGGCGACCCCCAGCCAGCCGCCGGCAAGGCCGATGAGCGTACCGGCGATGATGCCGATGATCAAACGGATTAACAGTCCCAGTTGTTTCACTTGAAATACTCCTCTTTTTTCATTCTTTTACAGTATCTTTATACTATACCAGATTAGCGGCAAATCCGCAACCCGGCAAAGGCGGAAGCAGGAAAAATTAAAAAAACTGTTGACAAGCGTGCGGGGGAAGGATAATATAGAACCATATTGAAAAAGGTGATGAACGGGTAAAGTAACCGCGCCTCCTGTCCGCAGAGAGCTGCCGTCTGGTGCAAGGCAGCGTCAGGAAACGGTGAAACTCGCCCGGGAGCTGTCCGCTGAAGGCAAAATGCAGTAGGCTGGAACGGATGCCCACCGTTACGGGGGCGGCGCATTGCTGGATGCGCGCTGAGGTGGCCGCAGTATATGCGGCAACAAGAGTGGTACCGCGGAGCTTCGCTTCGTCTCTTAATGTTCGATTAAGGGACGAAGCTTTTTTTGTCCCTGTACACCCAAAACCATTGAAAGTGAGGACAAGAAAATGGGTAGAACGATTCGTATTTTTGACACAACCCTGCGTGACGGCGAGCAGTCCCCGGGATGCAGCATGAACCTGAACGAAAAGATCGAGGTCGCCAAGCAGCTGGAAGCGCTCAGGGTGGACATCATTGAAGCCGGTTTTGCGATTGCGTCGCCCGGCGACGCTGCTGCAATCGCTGCGATTGCGGATAACGTCCGCGGCTCGACGATCTGCTCGCTGGCGCGCTGCGTGGAAAAGGATATCGACGCGGCATGGAACGCCATCCGCCGCGCGGAATCCGCCCGCATCCATACTTTCCTGGCAACTTCGCCGGTACACATGGAGTATAAGCTCAAAATGACGCCGGACGAGGTGATCGAGTCCATTGCGCACAATGTCGCCTATGCAAAGAAGTATTGCAGCGACATCGAGTTCTCCGCAGAGGATGCAACCCGTTCGGATCTGGACTTCCTGTGCCGCGTGGTCGAGACCGCAATCAAGGCGGGCGCAACCACGATCAACATCCCGGACACGGTCGGTTACATGGTGCCCGAGGAGTACGCAAAGCGCATCCAGTACCTGCGCGAGCACACCGAGGGCATTGAAAATGTCGTTCTGTCCTGCCACATGCACAACGACCTCGGCATGGCGGTTGCAAACTCGCTGGCGGGCGTCGAAGCGGGCGTCGACCAGATCGAGTGCACGATCAACGGCATCGGCGAGCGCGCGGGCAATGCATCCATGGAAGAGTGCGTCATGGCGCTCAAGACCCGCGCCGACCATTTCGGCATTGCCTGCAATGTTGAAACCACCCAGATCTACCGCGCCAGCCGCATGATCCAGACTATCACCGGTGTTTCGGTCGCCCCGACCAAGCCGATCGTCGGCGCGAATGCCTTTGCGCATGAGTCCGGCATCCACCAGCACGGCGTCATGGCCAATAAGGAAACCTACGAGATCATGACCCCTGAGTCGGTCGGTATCCCGAAGAACGCGATCGTGCTGGGCAAGCACTCCGGCCGCCATGCGTTCGAGGACCGTCTGCGCGAGCTGGGCTACTCGCTGGACAAGGAAAAGCTCGACAAGACCTTCGAGAAGTTCAAGGCGCTGGCGGACAAGAAAAAGGTCATCAAGGACCGCGACCTGGAAGCGCTGGTCGGCGCGGTGCCGGTCTCCGGCGAAGAGCGCTATACGCTTGACCGCTTCGTGATCAACTCGGGTAACACCATCACCTCGACGGCAGTCATCCGCGTCAAGAAGGGCGATGAGGTGTTCGAGCGCGCTGCGGCGTCCGACGGCCCGATCAATGCTGCATTCCGTGCTATCAACAAGATCGTCGGCAAGGAGATCGAGCTGGAGGATTACTCGCTGCGCTCGATGACCGACGGCGAGGATGCGCAGGCTGAGGCGATCGCCAAGGTCAGCATCGACGGCGGCGAGATGGTGACCGGCCGCGGCGTTTCGACCGACGTGATCGAGGCCTCCATCAAGGCGTATATCAACGGTATCAACAAGTATTTCATTGACTGAGGGCAGGAGGAAGCATCTGTTATGGGCATGACAATGACGCAGAAGATCCTCGCAAAGCATGCGGGGCTGGAGAGCGTGGCCGCCGGACAGCTGATTGAGGCAAACGTCGACTTGACGCTCGCCAACGACATCACCGGCCCGGTCGCAATCCGCGAAATGGAAAAGGCGGGCTTCGACAAGGTGTTCGACAACACCAAAATCGCACTCGTCATGGATCATTTTGCGCCGAATAAGGACATAAAATCCGCCGAGCAGTGCCTCGAGTGCCGCGAATTTTCCCGGAAGTACAATATCGTCAACTTCTTTGACGTTGGTTCGATGGGCATCGAGCACGCGCTGCTGCCCGAGAAAGGACTGACCGCCCCGGGCGAGCTCATCATCGGCGCGGACAGCCACACCTGTACTTACGGCGCGCTGGGCGCGTTCTCGACCGGCGTCGGCTCGACCGACCTCGCCGCCGGCATGGCGACCGGCAAGGCGTGGTTCAAGGTACCGAGCGCGATCAAGTTTGTGCTCAAGGGCAAACTCAGCCCGTGGGTATCCGGAAAGGACGTCATCCTGCATATCATCGGCAAGATTGGCGTGGACGGCGCGCTGTACAAGTCCATGGAGTTTGTGGGTGAGGGCGTTTCCTCGCTGTCCATGGACGACCGCTTCACGATCTGCAACATGGCGATCGAGGCGGGCGCGAAGAACGGCAT
>DXIC01000075.1 GCA_019113065.1 Candidatus Agathobaculum stercoravium | reverse complement strand
TTCGTAGCCAAACACTCTATCCAGCTGAGCTACTGGCGCATACCGCAGTTTTGACTGCCTAATTAGGATACCATAAACATCATATTGTGTCAACAACTTTTTTCAAAAATTTTTCGATTTTTTAATTTTGTATAAAATTTCTTGTTTATTACTTTTAGTATATTATAATATCCACTTTGTCGCCGGCAGCAGAGCAGCCTGCAATTCCTCCCCTGTCAGCAGCATCCCTTCATCGGCGCCCCAGGTTCACAGCTTCCCCGGCTTTTCCTCTGCGGCCTGCTCCTCGTTTTTGATCTCCCAGTGGATCAGCAGCGTCAGTGCGGCGCGCAGCAGGATGATCGCACCGACGAGCAGGATCTCCGTGAACTCGCGCACGACCACGGTACGCAGTATCTCGCTGCCCAGCTTGAACTCCAGCCCCAGCGCCATGCCCTTTGCAAGCCGCAGCCGGGTCATTGGGTCGCGCCGGACACAACCTATAATGCCCAGCACCCCCGAGAAGATAATAACCCCTACACCAGTATATTCAAATAACAGGATTGCCCCGTCGCTCAATATTGCCAGACCGGTATGCAGCCCTTCCATATCCATCCCTCCTGTGTTCCCTCTACCAGTATGCCGCGTTCCGCGCGAGATACCCTTCCGCCGCACATAAAAATGGCCGCATTCCTGCGGCCATTTTTATAGGGGTAAGATGAATTGTAAGAATGTGACTGTATTATCCGATGTCCGGCAGGGTATCAAACCCGACCTGCAATTCCGCATCGGTCGGCACATGGTTGGTCATCGTGCCGTTGTGGTACGCTTCGTATGCCGACATATCAAAGTAACCAGTGCCGGTCAGGCCGAACAGGATGGTCTTTGCCTCGCCGGTCTCCTTGCATTTGAGCGCCTCGTCGATCGCGCAGCGGATCGCGTGCGAGGACTCGGGCGCGGGCAGGATGGTCTCGACCTTGGCAAACTGCACCGCCGCGTCGAACACGTCTGTCTGCTTGGCGGACACCGCTTCCATATAGCCGTCGTGGTACAGCTTGGAAAGAATCGGGCTCATGCCGTGGTAACGCAGGCCGCCCGCATGGTTGGCCGCAGGCATGAAACCGTTGCCCAGCGTGTACATGCGCGCCAGCGGGGTGACGTGGCCGGTGTCGCAGAAGTCATAAGCGTACTTGCCGCGCGTAAACGACGGGCAGGATGCGGGCTCTACCGCGATGATGCGCGGGTCCGCCTTGCCGGTCAGCTTATCCTGCATGAACGGCGCGATCAGGCCGCCGAGGTTGGAGCCGCCGCCCGCGCAGCCGATGACGATGTCCGGGTATTCGTCCAGCATCTCCATGGCCTGCTTGCTCTCGAGACCGATGATCGACTGGTGCAGCAGCACCTGGTTGAGCACCGAGCCAAGCACATAGCGGTAGCCCTCATGCGTGGTCGCTACCTCGACCGCTTCGGAGATCGCGCAGCCGAGCGAGCCGCCGGTATTCGGGTCGTGCGCGAGGATGGCGCGGCCCGCCTCGGTGGTGTCCGACGGGGACGCGGTCACGTCCGCGCCGAAGGTCTGCATGACCGCCTTGCGGTAGGGCTTCTGCTGATAGGACACCTTGACCATATAGACCTTAAGGTCCAGCCCGAAGTACGCGCACGCCTCGGACAGCGCCGTGCCCCACTGGCCGGCACCAGTCTCGGTCGTCAGGCCCTTGAGGCCCTGCTCCTTGGCGTAATACGCCTGCGCAATGGCGGAATTGAGCTTGTGCGAGCCTGAGGTGTTGTTGCCCTCGAACTTGTAGTATATCTTTGCCGGGGTATCGAGCGCCTTTTCCAGATTGTACGCGCGGCACAGCGGCGAGGGCCGGTACAGCTTATACATATCAAGGATGGGCTCCGGGATATCGAAATACCGCGTGGTGCAGTCCAGCTCCTGCTGGGCGAGCTTTTCGCAGAAGATCGGGTACAGCGCTTCGACGGGAAGCGGCTCATGCGTGCCGGGGTGGATCAGCGGGTCGGGCTGCTCCTTCATATCGGCGCGCAGGTTATACCACTGCTTGGGCATCTGGTCTTCGGTTAAATACAGTCTGTGCGGGATCTTAGCCATGGTAGGTTCTCTCCTTTTATGATAATGGTATTTATAAGCGCCGGAATTTGGAATACAAAAAGGCTCCTGCCCCATGTATTCCATGGGACAGGAGCCTGTAAACAGCTCTTGCGGTACCACCCAAGTTGACGCAAAAATGCGCCCGCTCACTTTCGCACATCCGACAATGCACGCTCCCCTGATAACGGGCGGAGTCCCCGTCGCAGATACTCGGGATAAAATCCCTTTCGCCTTGCCCTGATAAAGTCCATTCACCGGGTCCTTGCCTGCCGCGATCTCACCGCCCGCGGCTCTCTGAGAGGTTTGGTCTCCCTGCTACTCGTCTTCGTCATTGGTTTCTCGGTATGGTCACAGTATATTCTCACCCGGCGGGTTTGTCAAGTATATTTTGAGAATTTTTATAAATTATTACGGCAATATTTTCTTATCATGATAGTCTTCATACTTTAGGCTCGTCCTCTGCCCTGCCGGTCAGCTCGTCGAGGCGCTTTTCCAGCCTTTCGATGCGGGCGAGCAGACGGAACAGCCCATATACCGCCGCAGCCAGCAGAATCGCCAGAAAATACATTAAGAACGTACGGGGTAGCAGCGTGAGCCAATTGAAAGCGATCATCATAACCAAAATGCTGACCGCGCATAACGCAAAAAAGTATTTCAAGTTCTCCATCCCACACGCCTCCTTTTTCTTTATCTTAGCGAACAGATACTGCCCGGTCAATCCGCAAAACAGCCAAAAACGCGCCGCTTTTATTGCCGCACCGCCGCGGCTGTGCTATAATCAGAACCGAACAGAAATCCAGCCAGAAGGAAGGGATATCCATGCGCACGATAGAGGGCGAAAACGAACTGCTGCTGACCTGTGCGGAAGCGCCGGACGGTGTTTCCATCCTGCGCTGCGAGACGCGCGACGACGATGTGCGCCTGCCGGACGAGATCGGCGGCGCGCCGGTGGTCTCGCTCGGCGGCTATGCGCTCAGCGAGCGCGCGCCCAACCTCACGGGCCGCGGCACCTTCCGCGTGCGCGTCACCTGCGGCGGGCCGGAGCCCGTACACGACGCAAACGCCATCCGTTCGGTCACGCTGCCGGCGCGCCTGCAAACTGTGGGCGGGCACACGTTTTACAACTGCCGCCGTCTGGAAACGCTGGTGCTCACCGGCTCGGTGCGCGATTTCGGCGGGGATACACTGATGAACTGCCACGCGCTGCACCATATCCGCCTGCGCGCAGACCCGGCCCAGCCGACCTGCCTGCGCAAGATCCTCGGCGAGCACATGGGCGAGCTGGACGTGGTATTCGACCACCACGGCATCCAGGCGCGGCTGCTCTTCCCCGCTTACAGCGAGGTGCTCGAGCCGGTCACGCCCGCGCATATCTTCCAGCGGCGCATCCACGGCGCGGGCTACGGCTACCGCGAGTGCTTTGAGGCCGGCGTGTTCCAGCCCCACCAGTACGACCGCGCACTGGCAGGCCTGCTCGCGCGGCATGATTTTATCGATGCAGCGCGCATCGCAGTGCGTCGGCTGGCCGCGCCCTTCGGCCTGTCGGATATCGCGCGCAGCGCTTGTCTGGACTGCCTGCGCGCCTATGGCGGCGGGCTCGCGCGCGCCTGTGCCGCAGAGGGCGAAAGCGCAGCGCTCAGCTTCCTGCTGTCGCTCGGCGTGTTGTCCGCGCAGGACGTCGCCGCCGCGTGCGACACCGCCCGCGAAAAGGGGCAGACCGCCGCGCTGTCCGTGCTGCTGGCGGCTGCCGGGCAGGACGCCCCCAAAGGCCGCGCAAAATCATTTGACCTGTGATACCGCATCTCAAAGGAGGTATCCCCCATGCCCCAAAGTGAACGCTGGCAAAAAATCGGCCGGGAGATCCTGTTTTCCGCCCGCACAGAGCTGTATATGGGCCTGCCGTTTCTGGACGAAGCGCTCTCCGCGCTTGCGGTCACGGACGGGGGCTACGATACCGACACGCTCGCAACCGATGCGAAAAACCTGTATTTCAGCGGCGCGTGGCTCGCCATGCAGCTCGAGCATTCCCGCACGTCCGTCAACCGCGCTTATCTGCACAGCGTGTTCCACTGCCTGCTGCGCCACCCCGCCAAGTCGAAAAACCGCGACACGCCGCTGTGGGACCTTGCGTGCGACATTGCGGTCGAGAGCATGCTCGATTCGCTCGAATACCGCTGCGTGCAGGCGGACAAGCCCTCTATCCGGCGCAAAAACACCTACCGGCGGCTGCGCCAGTCCATGCCCGTGCTGACCGCCGAGGCCGTCTACCGGCAGTTCCGGCGCGAACGCCTGAATTCCTATGACTGCGCCACGCTCGCCCGCGTGTTCCAGGTGGACGACCACTCGCTTTGGGAAACGTCGGACGATGACGAGCAGGATAAGCAGTGGCAGCAGACCGCCGAACGCACCCAGACCGCAATGGAGACCATCTTCACCGACCAGTCCACGGGCGGCGAGGCAGTGCGCGAACAGCTTTCGGTTTCCGCCCACCCGACGACCGATTACCGCGCCTTCCTGCGCCGGTTCGCCGCGCTGCGCGAGGAGGTCGCGATCGACGCGGATTCCTTCGACTACGGCTACTACGCCTACGGCCTGCGGCATTTTGGCAATATGCCGCTGATCGAGCCGCTCGAGACCCGCGAGGTGCGCAAGATCGAGGATTTCGTCATTGCGATCGACACCTCGATGTCCACTTCAGGTGAGCTGGTGCGGCAGTTTTTATCCTACACCTATTCGCTGCTCATGGACAGCGAGAGCTTTTTCCGGCATATCAACCTGCGCATCCTGCAATGCGACGACCAGCTTCGCTCGGACAAGCGCATCACCAGCGCGCACGACCTGCGCGACTACATGGAGCACTTCGAGCTGATCGGCCAGTCCGCGACCGACTTCCGCCCGGTGTTCGAGCACGTCGACCAGTTGGTCAGCGAGGGCGCGTTCCACCATCTGCGCGGGCTGATCTACTTCACGGACGGATTGGGGATCTACCCCAAAAAGCGTCCCCGGTACGACGCCGCCTTTGTCATGCTCGAGGGCGAAGCCTATCCGGAAAACGTCCCGCCGTGGGGTATCCGCGCCATATTGCGCGAGGATGAAATCGCTGCATCGCAAGGAGAGGTATTATGAATATCAAAAGAGCCAAAAACGAGATCAAGAACGCGCTGCGCGCCTACCTCGCGCGCGATGAATTCGGCGCATACCGCATCCCGCCCATCCGGCAGCGCCCCATCCTGCTGATGGGCCCGCCGGGCATCGGCAAAACCCAGATCATGGAGCAGATCGCGGACGAGACCGGCGTCGGGCTGGTGTCCTATACCCTGACCCACCACACGCGCCAGTCCGCGCTCGGCCTGCCCTACATCGAGCACCAGAAGTTCGGCGGGCAGGAATACGCGGTCACGGCCTACACCATGAGCGAGATCATCGCCTCGGTCTACCGCGAGATGGAGCGCACGGGCGTCAAGGAGGGCATCCTGTTCCTCGACGAGATCAACTGCATCTCGGAGACGCTCACGCCCATGATGCTGCAATTTTTGCAGTGCAAGACCTTCGGCAACCAGCAGCTGCCCGCGGGCTGGGTGGTCGTGGCGGCGGGCAATCCGCCCGAGTACAACAAATCCGTGCGCGAGTTCGACGTGGTCACGCTCGACCGCGTCAAGCGCATCGATGTGGAGGAGGATTTCGGCGTCTGGAAGGAGTACGCCTACCGCCGCGGCATCCACGGCGCGATCCTGTCCTATCTCGAGATCCGGCGCGACCACTTCTACCGCGTCGAAGCGACGGCGGACGGCATGCAGTTCGTCACCGCGCGCGGCTGGGAGGACCTGTCCGAGCTGATGCAGGTGTACGAAACCCTCGGCCTGCCGGTCGACCGGCAGGTAGCCGGGCAGTATTTGCAGCTGCCCCGCGTGGCGAGCGATTTTGCGAACTATTTGCAGCTGTACGAAAAGTATAAGCGCGTCTACCGCGCGGACGAGATCCTGAACGGGACATGGGAAAAAATGCGCGCCTCCGAGCTGGCGGGCGCGGCGTTTGACGAAAAGCTGGGCGTGCTCAGCCTTCTGCTCTCACGGCTGGCCGACAGCGCGCGCGAAGCGTACCGGCTGGACGGCCTGACCGACGCGCTGCACCAGGACCTTCTCTATGTCCGCGAGGGCGAAAAGACGCTCGGCACGGTTCTGGACGAAAAGCAGGCCGCGCTTTCGCGCCGCCGCGCGGCAGGCTCGACCGACCGCGACGCGCTCTTTGTCGCCGCGCGCGAGGCCGAGCGGCTCGCCGCGTTCCAGCAGGCGCTCGCGCTCGAAAAAACGCCCAAAGGGCAGGCGTTCGACCGGCTCAAAGCGCTGTTCCAGGCCGATATACAGGCGCGCGCGGACGCGGCGGACAAGGCCGACCGGCAGCTGTCCAATGCCTTCGCCTTCCTCGACGAAGCCATCCCGGACAGTCAGGAGCTTGTGCTGTTCGCGACCGAGCTGACCGCGAACTACTTTACCTCGTGGTTCATCCAGAACTTCGGAAGCGATGCGTATTACGCACACAATAAGAAACTGCTGTTCGACGATACGCAGCAGCACCTGCTGGACGAGATCGAGCAGGCGAAGCAGGAACCGTAAAGCAAAAGACCGGCGTCTGCCGGTCTTTTTGCTGTTCAATGCCCGCAAAACCATCGCAGGAACGAGTGTTTATCGCGTATTACAACCACAGTGCGCTTAAATTCACAGCATTCCTCGCAAAAATCATTTCCCCACGACAACACCACATCCCATTTTGTGTAATTCGTCCCATGCAGCTTGTTAAAACAGTCCAGACAGAATTCAGCCATGATCCCCATCCTTTCAGAAGTCTATTAGAATCCCAAATATGATTCTATTTATAGGATACAATAAACATTACTCTCTTTTCAAGAGGTGATGTGAAAATGGGCAATTTTATTCCAAAGCCATACGGCACGGAACAAATCACCATCCGTATTCGGAATGATGTTTTGGAGCAAGTAGAGCTGGCTGCTGCCCGTTATAACCTAAGCCGTAATGCATTTGTCAATCAATGTATTGAATATGCTTTAGCAAATATGGCCGATCCACCGGAGACCAGTTCAAAATAACAGGGAAGCGCCGCAGCGGCTATCCGCTGCGGCGCTTCCCGTTTCAAGAAAGTAGAAAAGGAAATTGGAGGTGTATCAGAGTGTTACGCCATCCTTGAAAATGGCGATTTCGCGGTAACCCAGCTGCTCGCTCCTGGAGGGCTGGCCGCTGGCGACCTGCAAAACCAGATCGAACAGGCGCTTTGCCGCGTCTGCAATCGGCTCGCCGTCCGCGACCGGGCCGGCGTCAAAATCGATCCAGCCGGACTTTTTCGCCGCCAGCTGGCTGTTGCTCGCGATCTTGACGGTCGGCGCGGGCGCGCCGAACGGCGTGCCGCGGCCGGTGGTGAACAGCACGATATGTGCGCCCGCCGCGGTCATCGCGGTGGCCGAGACCAGGTCGTTGCCCGGGCCGTACAGCATGTTCAGGCCGTGCGCGGTCACCGCGTCGCCGTAGCCGATCACGTCCACGATCGGGGCCGTGCCGCCCTTCTGCACGCAGCCGCAGGATTTATCCTCGAGCGTCGTGATGCCGCCCTTTTTGTTGCCGGGCGAGGGGTTTTCGTACACGGTCTCGTTGTGGCTGATGAAATAATCCTTGAAGTTGTTGAGCATGGAAGCCGCCTTGTCAAACACTTCGCGGCTGACGCAGCGGCTGAGCAGCATGCCCTCCGCGCCGAACATCTCGGGCACCTCGGTCAGCACGGTCGAGCCGCCGCGCGCGATCATCATATCGCTGAACGCGCCCACGGTCGGGTTTGCGGTCACGCCGGACAGGCCGTCCGAGCCGCCGCACTTCATGCCGATGACAAGGTCGCTGACCGGGATGGGCTGGCGGGCAAACTGCGCCGCATACGCCGCGCACTGCTCGAGCAGCGCGCGCCCGGCCGCGAACTCGTCCTCCACATCCTGACAGGTCAGGAACTTGACGCGGTCTGCGTCATAGGGGCCGAGTTCCTCGAGGAACTGGTCGTGCTGCAAATTCTCGCACCCGAGGCTGAGCACGAGCACCGCACCCGCGTTCGGATGGCGCACAAGCGCCGCAAGCAGCTTGCGGGTCTGCGCATGGTCCGCGCCGGTCTGCGAGCAGCCGTAGGGATGCGTGAAGGTGTACAGGCCGTCGATCGGCCCGGTCACCAGATCCTGATTGTCCCGCACCATCTTCTTGGCCACATCGTTGACGCAGCCCACGGTCGGGATGATCCAGATCTCGTTGCGCACTGCCGCGCGGCCATCCTTGCGGCGGTAGCCGAGGAAGGTCTCCGGCTCGACTGCCGTCACGGACGGCACATCCGGCTCGTAGGTGTATTCCTCCTCGCCGGAGAGGTTGGTTTTCATGTTGTGGGTGTGCACCCACGCGCCGGTATCCACCGCGGCCGTGGTATGGCCGATCGGATAACCGTATTTGACGACTGCCGCGCCTTCCGCAATCGGCTCGAGCGCGATTTTATGCCCCTGCGGGATGTCCTCCGCCGCAGTGACGGTCACATCGCCTGCCTGCAGGGTTTCCCCCTTGCTGACCGGATGCAGCGCAACGGCTACGTTATCCCGCTCAGTGATTCGGATCAGTTTTGTCATATGCCGTCCCCCTATTACAGGCAGGAAGCAAACGCGGCTTCCGCGCCGTCCGTGCGGATCTTCCCGAGGTCAGCGAGCACAGCGGCTTCCAAGCCGTCGATCGCCGTCAGATCCTGATCCCACATCTGTTCATTGGTGAGCACGGCGTGCACCAGATCGGCGTCGCTGTCGTCCTTATGCGCCCAGTAGAACTCGAGCGCCCAGCGGTCGTCCGAGCAGGTGTAGGTGTTGCCCTTCGGGCGGCGGCAGACCAGGCCCTTGTCGGTCAGCTCCTGCACGTCGCTCGAATAGAACGCAATGTAGGCTGCAAGGCTCATGGTCAGGCAGACCGGCAGCTTGCCCTGCTTGTCGATGTACTCCAGAAAGCTGGGCATGTTGCGTGCCTTCCACTTGGAGGTGGAGTTGAGCGAAATGCTCATCAGCTCGTGATCGACGAACGGATTGTTGAAGCGGTCCTCGACCGCCGCGGCGAAGTCCTCCAGATCGGCCTTGTCCAGCGGCAGGGTCGGGATGACCTCCTCGTGCAGCATCTTGTTCATAAAGCCGCGGATGTTATCGTTGTGCATGCAGTCGCGCACGATGTCGAAGCCCGCGAGGTAGGCGCCCAGCACAAAGCCGGTGTGCGCGCCGTTGAGGATACGCACCTTGCGCTTTTTGTACGGGGTGACGTCCGGCACCACGATGCAGTTCAGGCCGGCAGCCTTGAAGGGCAGCTTGTCCTCGAGCCACGCCGGGCCTTCGATGTTCCATACGCCGAACACTTCGCCCACGTCGATCAGCTCGTCGTGATAGCCGTTCTCCTCGTCCATGCGGGCGGCTTCCGCCGGGTCCTTGATGCGGCCGGGCACAATGCGGTCAACCAGCGTGGAGCAGAACGTGCACTCGCCGCACCAGGCCTTGAACTCCGCTTCCAGACCCCACTGCTCAATGTACTGGCCGACGCATTTTTCCAGTTCCTTGCCGTTGTTGTCGATCAGCTCGCAGGACAGGATGACCAGCGGCTTCTTGCCGGCCTGCCAGCGCTTGTACAGCACCTGCGTGAGCTTGGCCGGGAAGGAGGACGGCGGGCAGTCGTCCTTCCGGCAGGCAGGATCGTATACGATGCCCGCTTCGGTGGTGTTGGAGACGATGTATTCCAGATCGTCCGACACCGCAACCTCCATCATGGCATCATAGTCCGCCTTCTCATAGGGGTTGAGGCAGCGGGACACCGAGGAGATCACGCGCTTGCGGTCGACCTTTTCGCCGTTTTCGCGGCCGCGCAGGTACAGGGTGTACAGGCCCTGCTGCTCGTTGATCTGCTTTGCAAGGCCGGGCGCGATCGGCTGGACAAGGACGGCCTTGCCGTTCCAGCCGACTTTTTCATTGGACATATCGAACCAGTAATCGACAAATGCGCGCAGGAAGTTGCCCTCGCCGAACTGGAGGATCTTCTCCGGGGCGTTTTCAAGGATATAGCCCGTATAGCCGGACTTTTTCAGCACTTCATAATTCAGTTTTTCCATAGAGCATTCCCCTTTTGTCTGAAAAGTTGCAGCGGGACGGGCGTCGGCCCGCCCCGCCGGGAAACCTTTTCGTTTGCAGCGCCCACATGGAACTGCTGTATTTCCAGTATATCACAAATCGACCGATTTGGAACACAGCAGCGGGGCAGCTTTTCCTTTTAACCGAACAGCGTGAGCAGGCCGGTGGAAACCCACGGAACGTAGGTGATCAGCAGCAGGATGCCGAGCAGCATGATGTAAAACGGCACCGCTTCGCGGATGAACTTACCGGTCTTACATCCGGTGATGCCGCAGGTGACGAACATCAGGGTGCCCATCGGGGGAGAGATCGCGCCGATGGCGTTGTTAAAGATGTAGGTCATTGCAAAGTGGATCTCGTTGATGCCGTACTCCAGCGCGATCGGGTGCAGCAGCGGCACCAGGATGATCATGGAGGCGTTGCCCTCGATGAACATGCCGACGATGATCAGGAAAATGTTGACAACCAGCAGGAAGATGTACTTGTTGTCGATGGTGGATACGATCCACTCGGTCAGCTGCTGCGGGATGCGCTCCTTGGTGAGCACCCAGGAGAATACGCACGCCGCCGCAACGATCAGCATGATGGAGGAGGTCGTGCAGACGGTCTCTTTCAGGCCCTGCTTGAGGTCGCTCCAGCGCATCTCACGGAAGATGATGCCGAGCAGGATCGCATAGATGATCGCCACAGCGCCGGCTTCGGTTGCGGTAAACAGGCCGATGCGGATACCGCCGATAATGATGATCGGCAGGCAGAGCGGCAGGATGGCGGGCTTGGTCGCCGCGATCCACTCCTTGCCGGAAACGCGCGTCGTGCGCAGCGGCGCGTAGCCGCGCTTTTTGGACATGAAGCGGACCACGATCATCATAACAATACACATGGTCGCGCCGATGCCCAGGCCGGACAGGAACAGGTCGCCGATGGACACGTTTGCGATGCAGCCGTACAGGATCATGGAAATTCCGGGCGGGATCAGCGGGGTGATCATCGCGGAGACCGCGGTGACAACCGAGGAGAACTCGAGCGAGAAGCCCTTCTTTACCATTTCCGGCACCAGCATTTTCGCTTCCATCGCAGCATCCGCGAGGTTGGAGCCGGAAAGACCACCCATCAGGGTGGACAGCAGGACGTTGACCTGCGCCAGACCGCCGTACATACGACCGGTCAGAACCTCGCAGAAGTCCATGATGCGCTTGGTAACGCCGGTATAGTTCATCATAACGCCCGCGCAGACAAAGAACGGGATAGCCAGCAGCGAAATACTCTCCGCACCGGTGATTGCCTGCTGTGCGAACACAATGGAGTTTACATCCGGGTTCATCACGAAGTAGACCATTGCGCCGCCGAGCACCGAAATGTAAACCGGCACTTTGAGGAACAGCAGCACAAGCATGATAATGGCAGCTAATGCGAGTACACCATTCATACTTCAAGCGCCTCCTTTGCCTCGGATTTGACGCCCTTCTTGAGCGACCAGAAATAGCAGATCACCATGTCGATATAGGACAGGGGTGCAATGCCGTAAACCACAGCATAGGGGATTTTCAGCATGGGCGTGGAACGGCCGCTCTGCAGGAAAATGTTGATAAAGCCAATGCTTTGATAGAACAGGTAAGCCAGTACAACGACTACCACAACGGAAATCACGATGTCCAGCACTTTTTTGCCCGCCTTGGGGAACATATCATAGACCATTTCAATGGCAACCTGGTTGCCCGCGCGGAATGCGGAGCCGGCCGCCGCAAAAACGATCCAGACCATGCACGACGTCTGCACTTCCTCCAGCCAGGTAAACGGTGCGCCGAGCGCATAGCGGAACACAACGCCCGCAAAGGTCAGCACAACCAGAATGGCCAGAACAACGCACGCAACAATCGTATCGATATTGCCAAGAACCGAACGGAGCTTGCTATCGCCTTTCATATACGATTACCCTCCTTCTGAATGGAGCCCGCGGCGGCGGGTGCGCCGCCGCGGTTTATTTGCTTTTGCTGTTTTGTCAGTCCGGGATTACTTGCCCATAGCAGCCTGAACAGTCTCATACAGGCCGTCAGACCAGCCGAAGGTATCGCCCATGTCATAGAACGCCTGTGCCTTCTCGCGGAAGCCGTTCAGTTCTTCCTCGGTCGGCTCGTAAACGGTTACGCCCTCAGCGACCATCTGGTCAAGGTATTCCTGCTCCTGCTCCTCCAGGACCTGGTTGTTGTATACGCCGGCTTCCTCACCGGTCTCAACCAGCCAGTTCTGCTGCTCTTCGGTCAGGGAATTGAACCAGTCGGCCGAGCAGACCCAGGTGGTGAAGTTCAGGACATGGCCGTCCAGGATCAGGTACGGCGCAACCTCGTGCAGCTTGCGGCCATACAGGGTAGCGATCGGGTTCTCCGCGCCGTCGATGGTCTTGCCCTGGAGCGCCATGTAAACGTCGCCGAGGTCCATGCCGGTGGAAACCGCGCCCAGCACGTCAAAGCCGTAAGACTGGATCTGGTTGTTCGGCACGCGGATCTTCAGGCCGGCAAGGTCGTCAACCGTATGTACCGGGGTGGTGGTCAGGGTATGGCGTGCGCCGTACGCCCAGTTGGAAGCCAGCAGCTTCAGGCCCTGCTGCTCCAGCTTGTCGCACTGCTCCTGATACCAGTCGGATTCGATCAGCGTCCAGCACTGATCCCAGTCATCGAACAGGAACGGCCCGAATACAATGCCGAAGTCCGGCACGCCGTAATCCGCATAGAATGCGCCGTCCGCCAGAGTGGCTACCGGCTCGCCAAGCAGCATGGAGTCGATCAGCTCGTTTTTGCTGCCGAGCTGGCTGTCCGGATACAGGGTGATTTTCATTGTGCCGCCGGAGGCCTCATCCAGCAGTTCGGCCCATTTCTCAAGGCCCTGGCCAATCGGTTCGGATGCGGAATTTTCAAAACCGATCTGGAGTTCTACCACTTCTCCCGAGGAAGATGCCTCGTCCCCGCCCGACGAAGCTGTCCCGCCATCGCCGCCGCATGCCGCGAGGCTTACTGCCATTGCGCCGCAAAGCAGGGAAGCCAACAATCTTTTTTTCAGTGTTGTTTTCATGAAAATTCTCCTTTTCTCTTTTTATTTACTTAAACTGATTATCCCAATCAGTTAAAGCCCACAACTGAATTCTTTCCTTCACAGCTCCACAAATCTTCCATTTTCCACCTGTCCGTATTTGTGTACCGCATTGACAAAGGCCATCACGTTTTCCGGCGGCACATCCGCCTGGATATGATGGGACGGGCCTGCGATATACCCCGACGGCCCTGCCAGCTTGCGCAGGCAGTCTTTCACGTCCTCTTCGACCTCTTCCGGGGTGCCGTACGGCATGGTCTGCTGGGTATCCACCGCGCCCATAAAGGCGATCTTGCCGCCGTAGCGGCTGCCGACCAGCTCGCGGGTCATAAACTTTGTCCTCGGCTGGATGGGGTTGAGGATATCGATGCCCATGTCTACAAAATCCCCGATCAGGTCAAGCACATCGCCGCAGGTATGCTTCATGATCAGGCCGTCCGGATTGACCTTTTTGAAATGGGCTTTCACATCCCGGCAGAACTTTTCCTCATACGGCCGCACCAGATTATTGAACATCTCGCGCGAAATCAGCAGGCCGTTCTGCGTTCCGAAATCGTCGAAATCCAACCGGACAAAGCTCAGGTATTCGCCGCAGACGTCGAGCGCCTTGCAGTACAGCCTGGTGTAGTAATCGCACATGATCTCCATCAGGCGCCGGGCGAATTCCTCGTCAATCAGCAGGTCAACCAGCCACTGCTCCATGCCGCGCAGCAGGCTGGGCGTCGAGAACACGGAACCGTTGAAGTAACCGCCGAGCGCCACATCGTACTTTTCGGTTATCTGCTTTGCCCGCTCCCGCAGCCCAACGAAAATGTTGTCGTCCTCCGGGTCCGGCCAGTCGTAATGCTCGAGGTCCTCGACTGTGAAATCGGCAAAGGGCGCGTTGCAGGGCTCGTAGTCGATGATCCCGCTCCCTGTGACCGACTTTTTATACACAAGGCCGAATTCCGTGGTGAACGTATCATCCCCATAGGTAAAGGGCTTGACGCGTTTGGGGGCGCCGATCTTGAGATACATTACGTCGATCCCCAATGCCTGGCAGAATTCCACATCCGGATAAACCATCAGGTTGGTGCCGCAGGTGTCGATCTCCGGCATGCCGTTGTCCAGATACCGCACCAGCCGGTTATACGCGCCGATCTCCAGCGTCATATCAAGCGGGATACGGTCTACCGGCTGCTGGTTTGCCGCCGCAAGGAACCGTTCCCTCGCTGTCATCGTCATTGAAATGTTTCCCTTCTTTCTGCGGGCTGCCCCATCCGGCAGACGTTCAGGTGAAATCGATCACGACTTTAAGCATCTTGCCTGCGTTCGCTGCAAAATCCTCAAACGCCTTGGGGGCATCCGTCCACTTGTAGGTGTTGGTAACGATCTTATCGAGCGCAACGCCGCCAGCCTTGACCAGGTCGATCAGCTCGAGGAAATCCTTTTTCATCGCATTGCGCGAACCGTAAATGTTCAGTTCCTTCTTCTGGATGATGGTGAAGAAGAAATCGTCGATATTGCGCTTGGATACACCGATCAGCACCACACGCGCGCCAAAGCAGGCGGCATCCAGGCAGTTCTGGAAGGTGTTCGGCAGGCCGACCGCCTCGATCGTCACGTCGAAGCCGTCGCCGTTTGTCAGCTCCGCTACGCCCTTTTCAAACGATTCCGGGGATTCGTTGAGCAGCTTGTGATCCAGCCCAAAGGTCTTGTAGGCGTAATCCAGCTTGTCAGGCGCTACGTCGCAGATCGTAACCTCTGCGCCCTTGGCCTTGGCCGCAACCGCCGCCAGCACGCCGATCGTGCCTGCGCCGACGACCAGCACGCGCTCTCCCGGCTTGACGTCCGCACGGGAAACACCGTGGTAGCTGATGCAGAACGGCTCGATCAGCGCCAGCACTTTGGGGTCAAGCCCCTTGCCGTCGTAAATACGCTCGACCGGCATGGTGATGTATTCGGCGAACGCACCCTCGCGCTGCACACCCATGGTCTGGTTGTCCGTGCACGCGTTGACGAGGCCGCGCCTGCAGGAGTAGCAGCTGCCGCAGTTGAAATACGGGTTGCAGGTGACGATCATGCCGGGCTTCAGGCCCTTGTCATTGTCGTCGATCTCAATGATCTCGGCCGAAAACTCGTGGCCCGGAACGCGGGGATAGGACACATAGGCGTTTGCACCGCGGTAGGACCCTAGGTCGCTGCCGCAGATGCCGCCATACAGAAGCTTGAGCAGCGCTTCGCCCGGCTTGCGGACCGGCATCTCCATTTCCTGGATGACGACCTGTCCCGGTTCCTTGATACAAATTGCTTTCATTTTGCTTCCCTCCAAACATTTTGTGTGGCTTCACCAATCAAAACACTTGCATTCCTCTTGTATATCTTCTTGTATACAAGTTCTTCACAATTTGTATCTTAGGCCTTTCTTTCCCGTTTGTCAATCAAAGCCTTGCGCATTTCTTACAAAATCGTTAGTTTATCCAATTTACATGCATGCAATATGTCTAAAATCACGAACGATCCGATTTTTTTCGCCTCTTGCAAATTTCCCATAATTCGGTATAATATTTTTAGACCCATCCAACCGATCGGAGGTAAGAGCGTAAAATGCCTTCTGCAAAATCCGCTTCGATGCAGTCCAAAGCCTATGATTTTATCAAGCGCAAGATAACCATGTGTGAATATGCGCCCAATCAGATGCTGAGCGAAGCCGTTTTACAGGAAGAACTCGGGTTTTCCCGTACGCCCGTGCGCGAAGCCATCGGCCGGCTGGAGCAGGAGGGCCTGCTCAAAGTATTCCCCAAGCGCGGTATCGTTGTTTCCGGCTTCACAATCAGCGATATCAGCAAGATCTTTGAGGTGCGCCGTCTTGTTGAACCCTATGCCCTGCGTAATTACGGCTCCCGTCTGGATCTGGCGGAAGTCGCGCGGTTTTCGGAAATCTTCCATTCGCATATGCAATCCAATGAATGCGAATACACGGAATTCTATCAGTTGGACGACCAATTCCATTCCCTTCTGGTCTCCGTATTGGAAAACGAATACCTGCGCGACCTGTATTCCCGTATCCAGACACAGAATATCCGTCTGCGTGTGATGAGCGGCCAGTTTATTGAAAGCCGTTTGCAGCGCACCATGGCGGAGCATGCCGAAATCGCCGACGCCTGCATGGAGAAGAACTGGGAGCGCGCCGCAATTGCCATGGCAAAACACTTGCAGTATTCCGAAGAGTCCTCACTTGCCACCCTGCTCAAAAGCAGGAGCAACACCAGCATTATTTAACCCGAGAACACAGCCGGCTGTTACATCCGGCCCAGAAAGGAATACGGAATTATCATGTCAAGCTTAAAAGAGGGAACCTATTACAGCCGTTACCGCGCGGCTGCTACCCGTTTTGAAATTATCGGCTGCATCCTGCTGTTGATTGCCGTACTGCTGCACGTTGTGTTGGGCAGCAGTATTTTAACTGCCAGCCTGCTGCTGGCGGCGGTCGGCGCCTTCCTGCTGATCATCGGCGGCTCCAGCCTGCGGCCGCACAATATGGTCAAAGCGTTTGCGCAGCAGTGTACGCAGCAGCCCTGCCGTGAGGCCGCAGAGGGACTGCTGACCGCAATCCAGTCCTCGCGCAAAATCCGTCTGGTCCAGAGATCCATCGACAGCGTCTCCTTTGCGATTGAGGTATATGAATGCCTGGACGACGCAGACGCCGAACTGGTGCAGCAGCTGCGCGACGCTATGGACACACATATTGCCAAAAAGGCATTCTGAGCTACGCAAAAGACATAAAAAGCGCCCACCGGGGACGCTGAACTGCCCCGGTGAAAGCGGACAATAGACAAAACGCCCCCTGATGCAGTCTGTTTTCCTGCATCAGGGGGCGTTGTCATGAAAAAAAGGAATGATACACGCATTCAAGCGCTGCTGCCTGAGCGTGCGCGAAGGAAAGAATGCGAGCTGGAATCCGGGCTGACTAAAACATACGGCACTGCGCCCTCTGCGTCAGGATGCGGGAACCCGTGTGGCAACGCAATGGCCGAAACTTTCTTCTCCATTCTCAACGCAGAGCGCATCAACCGCAGCAAACCGGATGCCTTTTCAGAAGCCGGCGGGATGATCGACCGCTATATCCGATTTTACAGCCTCTGGCGTATCCAGCTTAAGACAGGGGAGGC
>DXIC01000074.1 GCA_019113065.1 Candidatus Agathobaculum stercoravium | reverse complement strand
TGACCTTTCGGGTATGAACCGAACGCTCTAGCCAACTAAGCTATACCGCCATACTCCGTTTCCCTGCGTCGCCCGTTCGCTGGCGACGATGTATATTATAACGCATGTCCCCCTGCGTGTCAAGCGGTTTTTTACGTTTTTTTAATTTTCTTTTTCCATGCTGTCGAGCAGGCGCTCATAGAACGCCTCGTCCCAGGTATGCGTCTGTGCAAGCTCCTCTGCGGTCAGCATGAAATACTGGCCGGACACATACTCGCCCCGGTCGGGCACCGGGTCGTCAAACGTGCAGTCGATGTAATAGGTCTGCCCGTCCAGCCGCACCGCGTTCCAGCCGTGGTTCATCTCCTCGGACGCGACGTACACGGTCTCCAGCCCCGCCGCTTCGCACAGCATACCGAAGGCGCGGCCGTAGCCCGCGCACACGGCCTTGTGGTCGAGCAGGGCGCCGTCGGCCGCAAATGGGGCCGTCGCACCGTCAGGCGCCTGCTGCGCGGCTGTATCGATGTCGTATTCGCACAGGCGGACGAGCGCGTCATGCAGGGCGCGCAGCTTCTGTGTGTCCGTCATGCCGTCTGTCACAGCGTCTGCCGCGATCACGGCCGCATATTCCCGCGCCTGCGCCTGCCGCGCCCCGCGCGAGACCTCCACACGCAGCTCGGTCGTCTGCTCGGGCCGCGTGGTGGCATGCAGCGCAAAGGCATAGGGGTATCGCGCCTCCAGCGCGCGGTACACCTCGTCCGGGTCAACCTCCTCCGTGCGGAACAGCACGCCGTCCCCGCCTGCGCGCGCATCCGCTTCGAGCATCTCCGCCGCCTCGTATGCGCTCTGCACATGCGGCGCGGTGACGCGCGGATACCACAGCATCACAGCGCCGCCGGCCAGCAGCACTGCCGCCAGTATCCCGGCAAACCGTTTCATGCCCCGCCTCCCCTGCTATGACAAAGGCGGACAGCCAAGCCGTCCGCCTGAAATCCGATGATGGGTTACATCAGCTTAACAGTATAGTATACCGCCGTGATGAACAGATATGCCGCCGCGACGCCCATGGCAATCAGCATGTGCGCCGGGGCGAACCGTACCGCCGCCACCAGCACCGCCATCACCAGTGGGGTGACCGTCAGCATGGTATACGCGTTGCGGCTGAAATGCGAATCCACGGTCTTGCCGCGAAAGGTGATCCTGCCCTTGTTCGCGCGCACCCTGCCGACCACAGCCAGCTGAATCACTGCCAGCACGACTGCCGCGCCCAGCGCCGCATAGGCCATCCACCCATGGCTGCCGGAAACCAGCGCACGGCGCGTCAGCCACATCAGGCCGAGCGCAACGCCGCAGTCCGCTGCGATCAGGAAAAACTCCGGCGCATAGGAGTGGTAAACCAGATAATACACCGCAAGCACCGGCAGGATGACATACAGCATCTTGATCGGCTGCGTGCCGATATAGCCGATGGCAACCATGCTCAGGATAGTCACGATGCTGACGATCATCACATTGCGGCCGCACACGATCCTGCGCTCGCGCCCGCGCTTGCCGGTATGCTCCCGCACCAGCAGCACAATGCCCCACACAGCGCCCAGCACGCCGATGAAAAACAGCACGCCGACCATCACCATACCGGTCGACCAGGTGTTGGTGTAATCCAGCAGGCGCTGCAAAATCATCAGCACCAGCACGCCCAGCAGGCAGACGCTGAATACCGCCAGCACTTTATTGGTTGTATATTCTTCCTTACTGATTGGCTTTTTGCCTACATTGCTTTTGGCCAATGCCTACACTCCCTCTTATGATGAACTTACATATTGCCGCCGGCATATAAAACAGCGGCCAGCGCCGCAACCGGCGCGGTCTCGCACCGCAGGATGCGCGTGCCGAGCGACACGCTGACAAGCCCCGCGTCTTTCGCGGCCGCGGCCTCTTCGGGGGCAAAGCCGCCCTCCGGCCCGACCATGAGCGAAACCGTTTTCCCGACCCCGCCCGCGAGCGCGTCCCGCAGGCCGGTCTGCTTTTCGTTTTCGTAAAGGAACAGCGCGGTCTCCGCCTGCGCGGCCAGCCGGACGGCCTCTGCCGCCGGTACGACCGCATGGACAGCCGGCAGCACGCCCCTGCCGCACTGTTTTGCGGCCTCCACGGCGATTTTACGCCAGCGCTCCACCTTTTTATCCGTCTTATCCGGACGGGAAACACAGTTTTTGGACAGATAGGGCACGATCTCGCTCACACCCAGCTCGACCGCCTTCTGCACGATAAATTCCATCTTGTCGCCCTTGGGCAGCGCCATGAACAGCGTCAGCTGCTGTTTCGGCTCGGTGTCCGCGGGATGGCTGCCCAGCACGCGGCAGGTGACCGCATCCTTTTCCAGCGTCTCGACCGTGCAGTCGTAATCCGTGCCTTTGCCGTCGCACAGCGTGACTGCCTCGCCCGGGCGCAGCCGCAGCACACGCCCCGCGTGGTGCGCGTTCTCGCCCCGCAGGACCAGCATACCGTCCTCCGGCTGCCCGTCCACAAAGAATCTTGGCATGATGATAAAATGAACCTTTCCTATTCTAACAAAAAAACCGCCGTTTTGCAAGTGAACATTCTATGAATCATTTTTTCGCGGTAAAAGCGCTCCAATCATCGCTGTTTGCATGCGATAAAATTACAAAACCGCTTTTTTCCAATGCTGCGCGCACCTCGTCCGCGCGCTCGTTTAAAATGCCCGAGCAGATCAGCGTGCCGCCCGGCACGAGCTTGTCTGCAAACATCGGCGCCATGCCGATGATCACGTCCGCCACGATGTTGGCGACGATAATGTCGTACCCCGCGCCGATGTCCTCTGCGAGTTTTGCGTCGCGCAGCGCGTCGCCGCACAGCCCGCGGCCGATCGAAACGTGGTTTTTCTCCGCGTTCTCCTGCGCGGTCTTGAGGCAGTTCTCGTCAATGTCGACCACCGCCTGCACCTCCGCACCGAGCATCGCCGCGGCGATGGCGAGGATGCCCGAGCCGGTGCCCATATCGAGCAGTCTGTCGCCCGGCTTCACGCAGTCCTCCAACGCCGCCATGCAGAGCTGGGTCGTGTCGTGGCTGCCCGTGCCGAAACTGGACGCCGGGTCGATCTCCAGGATGCGCCGCCCCTGCGCGTCGTCCACGTTCTCCCACGAGGGTTTGATCATAAAGTTCCTGCCCACCGGGAACGGCTTGAAATACTGCTTCCATCCCCATTCCCAGTCCTCCTGACGGGTCAGGGCAGTCTCCGTGCACAGGCGCCCCCAGGCGTGCTCCGTGTCGCGCGCCTTAAGATTTTCCAGCGCCAGGCGGATGTCCGCGTACTGCTTCGCGCCCTCCCCGTTGTCGGGCAGGTATATTTTCAGGCAGGTCTCCTGCGCGCGCTTTTCGCGCACGAGATCCTCGTCCACATAGTCCCAGTATATCTCGGTATCCTTTAAAAATTCCTCAAAATCCGCCGCGTCTTCGAGCACATAGCCCTCCACGCCATTCTCCTCAAGCAGCGCCTCTACCGGCCCGATGCCCGCGGTCGTCGTGTAAATCGTAACTTCCTTCCAGTCCATCCCGTACCTCCATTCTTGCTTTCCTTCCCCACGGAGCGCAATTTCGTTCCGGAAACCGCCATGCGGTTTCCACAAAACGGCCCAGCTCCGCCGGGTCGTTTTGTACCCCGACCCAGCGCCCCTGGGGCGCGCCCTGGGGGTATCAAAATCCGGTTTCTCCGGAACCGGATTTTGTATATAGGGGGAATTGGATTCCCCCTATAACCAATTTATAAACGGATCAGCCCGTACTTTTGTTCCAGATAATGCAGCACATCCTCGGGCTGCTCCCATGTGCCGTCATACAGCGCAAGGCCCGGATACACCCGCAGCCCCTGCTCGAGCAGCTCGGCCGATTCCGCGCACAGGCACACCGGCCGCGAGATCATATACCGGAATTCCTCCAGCTTGATCACGTCGTCCTCGGTCTCAAGCACCAGCTTGAGCGCGCCCGCATCGTCCTCCGCCTCGATCAGCGCCTCCTCCAGCCGGGGGCCGCACTCGATCTCGTCTGAAATATCGATCGTCGGGTCGATGAAATGCGGGTTTTTGCCGTCCGGCGCAAGGATAAAATCGTCGTGGTCGCGCGGCACGATCTCGCCGCCGTGATGCTCCTCCATCGCCTGTAACAGACGCAGGGTATCGTCATGCTCCGCGGGCAGGAACAGCTCGGTATTGTACAGCTTGGTCTGCGCGCGCAGCCAGGCCGAGTGCACGCACACGCCGAGCGACAGCCGCGCATAGGGCGCGGCCATATCCAGCGCTTCGGTAATGGATTCCGGGTCGTGAGCGGTCAGGATGACTGTCGTCACGCCGATGCGCTGCAATACGCCTACCGCCGCGCGCACGTCCGTGCCGTCCGCCATGCGGCCCTCGTCGTCCTCGATTGCGATCTCCGCGATCACCGTCCGGCCGGAAATATCGCCCAGCGCAAGCACCGCCGCACGCAGCGCCGCGAAGGTCTGCGCGCCGCGCAGATAGTAGAAGGCGGCGTCCTCATGCAGCAGCGGACGGAACGCCCGCTTGCACAGCCGGATATAGTGCATCGTGACCGGGCGTTCGCACTCGTCCTCATCCGGGACGGGCGGGCACTCGAGCACCAGGCCGACCGGGAGCGGGTCCAGTTCGCGCGCCCACTGCCCGCAGGCAGCGCTGTCCGGCGCAACCGCACCGGCAAAGCGTCCGGGCACCTGCCGGTAAAGCGGGATGTCGTCCGCATCGTTCAAAAGGATCTGCGGGATATTGTCAAGCTGGCATAACGGAATGTCCAATGTTGTTCTTCCCCCTAAGAAGGATCGTGTTTTCTCAGTTTTTCTTCCAGCTGCCGTCCGGCAGCGCGGTATACTGCTGCGGCTCCGCCGCCGCGAGCTTACAGATCTCGAGCGCGGTTTGCAGCTGGTCGTCCAGCACATAGGTCTGCCCGTCCACCGCCTGCACCGCCGCTTCGAGCGCCTGCAGCAGGTCGGGCGAAGCGTACAGGCCGGGCTGCATCCCGCAGCTTTCGCGGAAGGCCTGCACCGCGTCCAGCACACCGCTGTCAAAGGTGTTGGTCGGCGCGCCGATCAGGCCGAACAGCGCCAGCCGCTCGGTCATGGCATAGACGTTGTCCGACTGTTCGCCGTAGCGCAGCGTCACGCCGGTGTCCAGCGGTGTCAGGCTTTCCTGATCGACCGTCACCTCGCGGTTGGTCAGCGTGACGTCGGGCGTCAGCCCCACGCCTTCATAGCCGCCCTGCAAGGGCAGCTGGAGCTCGAGCGTGGTGATGACCAGCTTGTCGCCGTTGATCAGGTCGATATGGTACTGGCCCTGCCCCTTGCCGTAGGTCGTTTCGCCTACCAGCGTGGCGGTCCCTGTATCCTGCAAACTGCCCGCGAGCAGCTCGGCTGCCGATGCCGTCCCGCCGTCCACCAGCACGACGATCTCATTCAGCGGCAGGCCGGCGCCTGTGGAATAGTGCGGCTCAAGGCCGCCCATGTCCTCACGCCAGCGGATACCCGCGAGGTACACGCCCTCGTCCTCGGTCATCGCGTCCGCCATTTTGAGCGCCACGTCGATCACGCCGCCGCCGTTGCCGCGCAGGTCAAGGATGACCGCGCGGGTATTCTTTTCATCCAGCCCTTCCCAGATCTCGGAAAAGGCGTTCCAGTCGTTCTCCGACCCCATTGCGCTGACTTTGATATATTCCACGCCGTCCGCCATGGTCTGGCTCGAAACATAGACCTGGCTGACCGGGCGGCGCGTGCAGGTAACGGTCAGCTCGCTCCCGCCGCGGCGCACGGTGACCGAAACATCCGTGCCCTCCGCCCCGCGGAGCAGCTCCGCCACATCCGCGTTGGTCATTGCCGTGGTGTCCGTGCCGTCCACCGCAACGATGAAGTCGCCCGCCTGCAGGCCGGCTTCCTCGGCTGAGGAATAGCGCATCACTTCGGCGATCTGCACGCCGTCCGCGGTCTGCTGCATGCTCACGCCGATGCCGACAAAGCTCTCCAGCGTGGGGAAGCCCTGCGCGTATTCCTCGCTCGACAGGTACATCGAATGGGTATCGAGCAGCGAGAGGATGTCGTTTAATACGTTGTACATCTCTTCCGGATGCTCCTGCAAATACAGGTTGATGTAGTTTTGCAGCACATACGGGTTATTCTCGGCATTCAGGCCGAACGACTCGATCAGCGCCCAGACACCGTCGAACCAGGTCTCGCTCTGCCCGTCCGGCGTCACCGCGCCCGCAGGCACGATGAGCGTCGCCGCCGCCAGCGCCAAAGCCGCCAGCCTTTTTGCTAATTTTTTCATGGTAAATCTCCACCCCGGGAACAGGCCTTGCGCGCCCCGCGCGCATTGAAACAGAAAATTCCTGTATAACAGGAATTTTCATCAAAAGTCAGGACACGTGCCTGACTTTTGATACCCCGACCCAGCGCCCTTGGGGCGCGTCATTCGGGTATCGAAAGGCGGTTTCTCTGGAACCGCCTTTCGTATATAGGGGGCTTTTGAAGCCCCCTATACCCGCGTCAGCACAGCTTAGATCCCGCCGCAATGCTGTCGTCCAGCATGAGCAGGGTCAGCTTGTCGTCCTTCTCCGCGGAGAGCAGCATGCCGTTCGACTCCTGTCCCATCATCTTGCGCGGCGGCAGGTTGGTGACCGCGACGACTGTCTTGCCGACCAGCTCCTCAGGCTTGTAGTACTTGGCAATGCCGGACAGGATCTGGCGCGGCGTGCCCGAGCCGTCATCCAGCTGGAATTTCAGTAATTTCTCGCTCTTCTTGACGTTCTCGCACGCGAGCACCTTGCACACGGTCATGTCGACCTTGCAGAAATCGTCAAACGGGATGTCCGGCAGGAAGGTCACAGCGGGCTTCTCCGGCTGCTGCTTGGCCTTGTTCTCCTCCTCGATCTCCGCGAGCTTCTTCGGGATGTCGATGCGCTCGAACAGGATGGACGCCTCGCCTACCTTGCTGCCCGCCTGCATGCCGTCAAAGGACGCAAGGCTCTCCACGCCCTTGTTCTCGACGTTCAGCTGGGCGAAGATCTTGTCCGCGGTGTCCGGCAGATAGGGCTTCAGCATGGTCGCCGCAAAGCGGATGGACTCCAGCAGGTTGTACAGCACCGTGCCGAGACGCGCCTTTTTGCCCTCGTCCTTGGCGAGCGCCCACGGCATGGTCTCGTCGATATACTTGTTCGAGCGGCGCAGCAGGGTGAATACCTCGTCGATCGCGTCCGCGACGTGCAGGTCGCTCATTCGCTTCTCGACCGCCGCGGGCAGGCCGAGCGCAACGGCTTTCAGCTCGTCGTCCACCGGCTCGGCTTCGGCCGGGGCCGGGATGACACCGTCAAAGTACTTCTTGGTCATGGCGATCGTACGGTTGACCAGGTTGCCCAGCACGTTTGCAAGGTCGGAGTTGATGCGCTCGCAGATCAGCTCATAGGAGATCACGCCGTCGTTTGCAAACGGCATCTCGTGCAGCACATAGTAGCGCACCGCGTCCACGCCGAACAGACGCACCAGATCGTCCGCGTAGATCACGTTGCCGAGCGACTTGGACATTTTGCCCTCGCCCACGAGCAGCCACGGATGGCCGAATACCTGCTTGGGCAGCGGCTCGCCGAGCGCCATCAGGAAGATCGGCCAGTAGATGGTGTGGAAGCGGATGATGTCCTTGCCGATCAGGTGCACGTCCGCGGGCCAGAAGCGCTTGTAGTGCTCGTCGTGGTTGCCGTCCGGGTCGTAGCCGCAGAAGGTGATATAGTTGGTCAGCGCGTCCAGCCAGACGTAGACCACGTGGCCCGGGTCAAAGTCCACCGGGATGCCCCAGCTGAACGAGGTGCGGGACACGCACAGGTCCTGCAGGCCGGGCTTTAAGAAATTGTTGACCATCTCGTTCTTGCGGCTCTCGGGCTGGATGAACTCGGGGTGCTCCTCGATGTGCTTCATCAGGCGGTCGGCGTACTTGCTCATACGGAAGAAGTACGCTTCCTCCTCCGCGTCCACGACCGGGCGGCCGCAGTCCGGGCAGCAGCCGTCCTTGAGCTGGGACTCGGTCCAGAAGGACTCGCATGGCTTGCAGTACTTGCCCTTGTAGCTGCCCTTGTAGATATCGCCCTGATCGTGCAGCTTTTTGAAGATCTTCTGCACTTTTTTCTCGTGCATGGGGTCGGTGGTGCGGACGAACTTGTCATAGGTGGTGTTCATCAGGTCCCAGATCTCCTTGACCTGCGCCGCGACGTTGTCCACATGCTGCTGCGGGGTGATGCCCGCGGCCTCGGCCTTCTCCTGGATCTTCTGGCCGTGCTCGTCCGTGCCGGTCTGGAAATACACGTCATAGCCGGTCATGCGCTTGTAGCGCGCAATTGCATCGGCGAGCACGATCTCATAGGTGTTGCCGATGTGCGGCTTCGCCGAGGTGTAGGCGATCGCCGTCGAAATATAATAGGGTTTCTTGTCCATAGTTTGCTCTCCTTTATTTTCATTTTGCGTGGATTATCCTGTTTTTATCAGCGCATACAGCTCGCTGTCCATCAATTTCCCGCGCTTGTATACGCTCAGCCGCTTTGTCCCCTCATGCTGAAAGCCGTTTTTCTCCAGCACGCGGCAGGACGCGCGGTTGCGGCTGAACGGCTCGGCAAATATGCGCACGACGTCCCACGCTCCAAAGCCGGTTGCGCACATCTGCCGCACGGCCTCGGTCGCGATGCCTTTCCCCCAGAACGGCCTGCCAAACCAGTAGCCCAGCTCGGCGCTTTTGCGGGCGACATCTGTGCCGCATGTCAGCGTAACACTCCCGGCGAACGCGCCGTCCACCTCAACTGCGCGGAACAGTGCCTCGTCCGGGTCTGCCGCAAGGCACAGCGCGATAAAATCGCGCGCGTCCTGCTCGGTATACGGGTGCGGGAACACGTCGCGCAGGTTCGCGGCGACACCTTCGTCGCCTGCCAGCGCCGCACACGCCGCAGCGTCCGTTTCGCGCCACGGACGGAGCAGAATATTCATGTATCCCACGTCCTTTCCAGCCAGCCGCGCAGCGCGGCAATCTGCCCAGGTGTATGGAAGTAATGCTCGCTGCCGGGCACGATGGTCAGTTTGGCGCCGAAGCGGTCTGTAAAGGCTTCGACCGTATCCCGCTCACACATCTCGTCCCGCTCGCCGTACAGGATAAACGTGGGGATGTCCCATCTTTCCACCGGATGCCCGCATACATAGCGGTAGTAATCCCAGCTGAGCGTCTGGCCGATCGGCGTTTCGATCTGTCCCTCGGCGCGCAGCCGCTCCTTACTGACGCCGAACCACTGCATCATGTTTTCGATCAGGCGGCGCATATCGACGACCGGCGACAGGAACCACGCCCGCTCGACCGGCTGTCCCGTCAGCGCAAGCAGGCTGAAATACGCGCCCAGGCTGTTGGCAAACAGCCGGATGTGGTTCCACCGGCCTTCCAGCGCGTGGAAAACCGTCTGTACCTCGGGCACACAGACCTGAGGGACGCATTGCGCGCTGTCCGCCCTACGGTCACCATGCCCGGGCAGGTCAAAGCTCAAAACCTGCCAGCCGCGCGCCGCTGCAATCTCTGCCAGCGTGCTGAGCGGTACATCGGCCTTATGCGAACCGCTGCCGTGCACCGCCAGCACAAGGCGGTCTGACGCGTCTCCCCACAAGAGGGCAGGGATATGTTCTATCTGTATGCTTTGCTGTTTCATATGCGTTTTCCCTCGGACAGCGGCATAAAAAAACCTCATCCCAAGCGAACCCTTTCGCTCAAGGACGAGGACAAAACTGCCACCGTGTTACCACCTTGCTTTACGCGCCCCTCACGGCGGCGCGCCTCAGCGGGTACTGCCATACCCTGACCCGATAACGGGAATCCCCCGCCGCAGCCTATGGCGGGTTTGCCGCCGGTCGGTGCAGAGCTCCAAGGCCATTTTCCGCCGCGCCTCCGCACCCCGCTCGCACCATCCGGGACTCGCTTTGCCGTTTTTCGCGCCGTACTTTCCTTTTCATTGCCTGTAACGCTTTTCATTATAGCATCGCCCCTATCCCCTGTCAAGCGCGCAAAGGCCGCGGACGGCACCCCGCCCGCGGCCTTCCTGTTTTACTGCCCGCTGCCGTCCTGCGGCGCGCTGCCGTCCCCGCCCTCCGGCGGGAAGCCCGGCGCACCGGCCGGCGCGGCGACCGCTTCATACATCCCGATGAACGACATATTGACATAGGCGGTCACAAAACTGCCCAGCACGATATACAGGCACAGCGCCGCGACCACCGCCGCCACGCACACAGCGGCACCCATCGCGCCCGGCAGAAGCACCGCCCCCGCGGCGCCGATGCCGAAGCACAGCAGGAGCACGCCTGCCAGCAGCAAATACCAGCCGATAAAACTGAGCTGGAACACGAGCAGCCTGCCGTATTTCCCCTTGAATGCGCGCGATGCGTTGGCCGCTGCATCCCATGCGCTGTCCTCCTTCCGGTCGCACAGCAGGACCCAGCCCGCCTGGTAAGCGGTCAATTTGACATCGATCAGAAAGATGACAACGCCATAAAGCAGGCCGAGCAGCAGCGCCGTCCCGTCCGACAGCACCCGGCCCGACAGCGCGGCGTTGACAGCCGCCATCATAAGCAGGACCGTATACACAACCGTCGGCCCGATTTTCCAGAGCAGCGCGCGGAAGAACAGGCAGCACGCCATCCGGATCCCCATCCAGACCGAGGACAGGGCGGTAAACGGCGCAAACAGCGTGCCGACGCCCGGCTCCCCGCCGCGCCGCAGGCGGATATAAAACTGCATGATGCCGTATTGCAGCGGCCCGCCGATCAGCAGCATGAAGAACAGCACCACCCAGATGCTGTTCATCCCCTGCATGACCGCAAGGCCGATGCGGTATTCATCCACATAGCCCCGCGCGATCATGGAAACCGCCCGGCCGAATACCGCGATGTACAGGATCAGCGCCAGCAGGATAAACGGCAGGGTATACAGCACCTGGATGCCGATGCAGCGCCCCCAGTTCCCTGTCACGCGCTTCCTGCACGCCCGTTTTACCTCTTTGCGCGCCTGCGCGGTAAATTCACCATTCATTGTTTCCCTCCTGCCGCTGTCCGGCATTTACGATGCAGCCTCCTCCGTCTGCGCGGACTGCTCTACACCGACAGAAACGACCTCGTCCCGCTTGTTGTAGTTGGAAGTATTCGCAAGCACCTCGGTCGTCTTGCCGTTTTCGGTGATCACCTTATAGGTGCGGGTGGAATATCCCGTGATGCCGCTGACATCAACCCGGGTCTCGCCGGCCTTCAGGCTGCTGTCCTGCTTCTCAATGCGCTCGGGCGAGTAGGTCTCCAGCACCTCGGTGCGGGTGGTCACGGTCTTGTCGCTCGTCTTGGTGCCTACAATGGTCATGGTCAGCTGCCCGCCGGACTGCACCGCCGTGATCTTGACTGGGTAATCCGTATTATTCCTGAAACAGAAATCCGGCCCGCCCCAGGAGACGGTCGCGTCCTCGCCCAGCGGGGTGTAGGAAACCGTGAACGAGTGGTTGACGCGCTGGGTGACCTCCAGATCCGCGCGCAGCACGGCCATATACAGCGTGGACGAAGGCTGGCATACGCCGCCGCCGACCTCGTCGATGATCTCGTTGCCCGAGTAGGCGCCTGCGGACTGGTAGCCGCGCTCGGTCGTACGCTCGCCGACAACATTGTTATACGAAAATTCATCGCCCGGATTGAGGATGGTGCCATTGATCGCGGCCGCCGCCAGGCGGACGTTATTGGTGCGCGGCACGTTGCTCTCGTCCAGGCTGGTCGAGGTGCTTGCCAGCGTATCCCGGAACAGCACTTCCTCCAGTTCCGCCGCCGTCACATTCGCCTCGGTCGTTGTAATCGGGATCTCATAGGATTCCTGGGAGCCGTCGCCGATGATGCTGCGCGCCTCCTCTATGTCAAACTGCACGCCCAGCTTTTCCGGGATAATGGTCGTGCCGTCCTCCTTGCTGACGGTCGCGCTGACCGCGTCGCCGATCACCTCCGCGGCGATGGCGTCAATATCGATCGCGGGCGCGTCGCTCAGCTCGACCGAAACCACATACGGCTCGAAATCCATCAAACGGATCTTCTCGGTCAGCGCCTGCTCGACTACGGCCGTATCAAAGCTGACGCCCGGCTTGCCGGAATAGATGGTCATGGTATCCGTGCCGATCTCCCATGTCGGTTCGACCGGCTCTGTCAGCGCTTCGGCCGCAATCTCCTCGAGCGTTTTTGTCAGCCCCTCCTCGTCCACGGTCGCCGCGATCTGCGCCTCGGCCCGGCCCGCTGCCGCCCGGATCACGTCCCACATGCGGGCGAACGGGTTGCCCGTGCGGCCGATCGCGAACGCGTTTTCCGCAGACTGCACGCCGTCCACGCCCTCGAGCACATCCTCGACCGGGATGTCATAGGTCGTTTCATAGATGGTAACCGAGACGTCCCTGCCCTTGTACAGGTCAGCGCTCTGCTGCTCGATTTTATCCGCCGCCGCGCTGCGGTCCAGCCCGCTGACCGGGATGGAACCGACCGTTACGCCCGGGAACACATACGGATACAGATAAATGAATGCAAAGGCCGCGGCAAAAAGCAGCACCAGCAGGCCGCCCAGGACCTTTACGGCCAGCGGCACGCGGAACTTTTTCCCGGCCGGTTTGGCCGCGGCTTTTTTCGGGGCGGCGCCCTTTGCCGTACGCTTCACCGCGTGCGCTCCTTTCCTTGTCTTTTTTGCTTGGCTGTCCAACATTGTCTTCCCCATTTCGCTATTTTTATATATGCGCAAAGCAAAAATATCATACAGGGTGCGCCGGGAACGGCGCATGGCTTATCCGCCGTTTTTCGACGGTTTACGCCTTCTATATTATATACTGCAATGGTGGGTTAGACAATAACAAATCGGTTAAATCGCACGCGCTGCCTTTGTCGCACCAAAAAGCGCCCCTGCACAGCAAAATGCCGGAAACATCCGCCACACGGCGGGTGTTTCCGGCAAAAACAGATCCAATATTTTTATACATTGAAACGGAACAGCACGACGTCGCCGTCCTGCATGACGTATTCCTTGCCCTCCGAGCGGACAAGGCCCTTTTCACGGGCAGCCGCGAGCGAACCAAGCTCGATCAGGTCCTTATAGTTGATAACCTCGGCGCGGATGAAGCCGCGCTCAAAGTCCGAATGGATCTTGCCCGCCGCCTGCGGCGCCTTGGTGCCCTTCTCGATTGTCCACGCGCGCACCTCCTGCTCGCCCGCAGTCAGGTAGCTCATCAGGCCGAGCAGGTCGTAGCAGACCTTGATCAGGCGGTCGAGGCCGGACTCATGCAGGCCGAGCTCGGACAGGAACATCTCCTTTTCCTCCGCATCCATGCCCGCGATATCCTCCTCCAGCTTGGCGCAGATGGGCAGCACCATTGCGCCCTCCGCATCCGCGATCGCCTGCACGGCTTTGAGGCGCTCGTTTTCCGCTGCGTCGCCGGTAAAGCCCGCCTCGTCCATGTTGGCAGCGTAAATCACCTTTTTCGCTGAAAGCAGGTCGCTTTCATTCACCACGCGGATAACGTCCTCATCCTCGCCGAAGCCTTCGAAGGTGCGGGCGGTCTTGCCCTCCTCCAGATGCGCCTTGAGCGCCTCGAGGATCTCCACATCCCTGTTCAGCTTTTTATCCGCCTTGGCCGCCTTGCGGGTGCGCTCCAGACGGCGCTCGAGGTGCTCGATATCCGCGAGGATCAGCTCAAGGTTGATGGTCTCGATGTCGCGCGCCGGGTCGACCGAGCCTTCCACATGCACGATATTGTCGTTTTCAAAGCAGCGGACAACGTGGACGATCGCATCCACCTCACGGATATGGGACAGGAACTTGTTGCCAAGGCCCTCGCCCTTGCTCGCGCCGCGCACTAGGCCCGCGATATCCACGAACTCCACGACCGCCGGGGTGGTCTTTTTCGCGTGGTACAGGTCGGTCAGCGGCTGGAGCCGCTCATCCGGTACAGCGACCATGCCGACGTTGGGGTCGATCGTGCAGAACGGGTAGTTCGCACTCTCCGCGCCCGCCTGGGTGATCGCATTGAACAAAGTGGACTTGCCGACGTTGGGAAGCCCCACGATGCCGAGTTTCATATTTCTTCATATCTCCTTTATTTACTGGCGTTTGAGCACTTTAAAAAAGTCATTTACACCATTTTTACACCATTTTGTTATCGTCTTATATGATACGATTGTCTTTGAATTGCTGTACGCCGCAAATCAGGGCATCATCTGCTGCATGGACATACCGATCCATTGTGGTTTTAATGCTGGCGTGTCCCAGCAGCTTTTGCAGCACTTTCGGCTGCATTCCGCTTTC
>DXIC01000073.1 GCA_019113065.1 Candidatus Agathobaculum stercoravium | reverse complement strand
TCACCGCCAACATGGAGGAGCAGCTCGACGAGGTCGAAGCGGGCAAGCTGGACTATATCCAGCTGCTGCACAACTTCTACGACGGGTTTGAGGACGCACTGAAACAGGCCGAGATCGACCTTGAGGGCAAGCGCATCAAGATCAAGGACGAGGTCACGGACGTGATCTGCGAGAAGTGCGGCCGCAACATGGTCATCAAGTCCGGCCGCTTCGGCAAGTTCCTTGCGTGCCCGGGTTTCCCGGAGTGCTCGAACACCAAGCCGATCACCGAGGACACCGGTGCGGCATGCCCGGTGTGCGGCGCGAAGGTGGTCAAGAAGAAATCCGCGCGCGGCTATGTGTATTACAGCTGTGACAAATACCCCGCCTGCCAGTTCATGACCTGGGATAAGCCGCTTAAGACCAAGTGCCCGAACTGCGACTCCTCGCTGTTCCGCCATACCGACCGCGACTCCAAGGAGGTCACGGACGTGTGCCTGCGCGAAGGCTGCGGCTACACCGAGCTGGTCAAGGAAGGCCTGCCGCCCGAGGAGGCGGAGAAGAACCGCCTTCGCCGCGAGGCGCGCGCCGCGAAGGCGGCCGAGCGCGCGGCGGCCAAGGCTGCGGCGGAAGCCGCGGGCGAGGGCGAAGAGAAGCCCAAAAAGGTGACGAAAAAAGCGTCCGCGTCCAAGAGCACCGCGGCGAAAAAGACGGCCACAACCAAAAAGGCCGCCGCGAAAAAGCAGGTGCCGTGGATGACCAAGACCACGAACCGCTTCAAAAAGCTCAAAGAAGAGGATGTGCAGGCGCTGACCAAAACCCAGCAGGCGCAGTACGCCAAGGCGCTGGCCAAGTACGAGGAAGAAAAGGCGGCGGAGAAGGCGAAAAAGGCTGCCGAAAAGGCCGCAGCAAAGGAGGCCGCCGGTGAATAATACGATAGTAACCGTAGTCGGCGCGGGCCTCGCGGGCTGCGAGGCCGCGTGGCAGCTCGCGCAGCGCGGCGTTAAGGTGCGCCTGCACGAGATGAAGCCCGCGCAGCACAGCCCGGCGCACCACTCGGACGACTTCGCCGAGCTGGTCTGCTCGAACTCGCTGCGCTCGGACGAGCTGACGAACGCCGCCGGCCTGCTCAAAGAGGAGCTGCGCCGTCTGGACAGCCTGATCCTCGCCTGCGCGGACGCAAACCGCGTCGAGGCGGGCGGCGCGCTTGCGGTCGACCGCGAAGCGTTTGCGCGCGCGGTGACCGGGAAAATCAAGTCCCATCCGAACATCGAGGTGGTCTACGGCGAGGTGACCGAAATCCCGGAAGGGAAGGTGGTTATCGCCTCCGGCCCGCTGACCTCGGACACGCTGTTCGACGCGATCCACCGCAAGGTGGGCGGCGAGTTCCTGCACTTTTACGACGCGGCCGCGCCCATCGTGACCGCGGAGAGCATCGATATGGATTCCGCCTATGTCGCTTCGCGCTATGGCAAGGGCACGGCGGACTACATCAACTGCCCGTTCACCAAGGAAGAGTACGACGCGTTCTGGAACGCGCTGACCACGGCCGAGGAAGCGCCCGTGCACGGGTTCGAGGATTCCAAGGTGTTCGAGGGCTGCATGCCGATCGAGGTCAACGCCCGCCGCGGGTACGACACCATGCGCTTTGGCATTTTGAAGCCTATCGGCCTGCCCGACCCCAAGACGGGCAAGGATCCGTATGCGGTGTTGCAGCTGCGCCGCGACAACGCGCAGGGCACGCTGTACAATCTGGTCGGCTGCCAGACCCACCTCAAGTGGGGCGAGCAGAAACGCGTGTTTTCCATGATCCCGGCGCTCAAAAACGCGGAGTTCGTGCGCTACGGCGTGATGCACCGCAATACGTTCCTGGATTCGCCGCGCCTGCTGGACGCGACCTATGCGCTCAAAGCCAACCCGCGCATCCGCTTCGCGGGCCAGATGACCGGCGTGGAGGGCTATGTCGAGTCGACCGCTTCCGGTTGGGTGGCAGGCGTTGCGACCGCGCTCGAGGTGCTGGGCAAGCCTGTGCCCGCGCTTGACCGGCAGACCGCGACCGGCGCGCTGGCGTGCTACATTTCCGACCATACGGTCACAAAATTCCAGCCCATGAACATCAATTTCGGCATCATCGACCCGCTGGGCTATAAGATCAAGGGCAAGCGGGAGAAAAATATGAAGATTTCCGAGCGGGCGCTCGAAAAGATCGACAGTCTGAAAGGGGAGCTTTGATATGAAGATCATTGTGGACGCAATGGGCGGCGATAACGCGCCGGAGTCCGCAGCCTGGGGCGGCGCGCTGGCGGCGAAGGAGTACGGCGAGGAAGTGCTGCTCGTCGGCGACCCGGACAAGGTCGCGGCGGTCCTCAAGGATAAGGGCATGGAGCACACCTCGGGCGTGACCATCATGCCCGCGTCCGATCTGGTGGACATGCATGACGACCCCGCAACCGTGCTGCGCCACAAGCCGGACTCCTCCATGGCGGTGGCGTTCAAGCTGCTCAAGTCGGGCGAGGGCGACGCGCTCGTCTCTGCGGGCAACACCGGCGCGCTGCTCACCGGCGCGACGCTGTACGGCGGCCGCATCAAGGGCATCCGCCGCGGCGCGCTTGCGCCTGTCATGCCCTGCAAGAGCGGGCAGGTCATGCTGTGCGACGCAGGCGCAAACACCGAGTGCACGGCGGAGATGCTGCTGCAATTCGCCTTCCTTGGCTCGCTGTACGCGGAAAAGATCAACGGGGTCAAAAACCCGCGCGTCGGCCTGGTCAACAACGGCACCGAGGACACCAAAGGCGACCCGCTGCGCAAGGAGGCCTATGCGCTGCTCAAAAAGGCGGGCGACGAGGGACGGCTCAACTTTGTTGGCAACGTCGAGGGCAGCATGGTGCCGCTTGGCGCGTGCGACATCGCAGTGTGCGACGGCTACTCGGGCAACGTGATGCTCAAGACCATTGAGGGCGTGGCCAAATTTATGGGCGGCGCGATCAAGGAGGTCTTCCTGCAGAACCTGGGCACCAAGCTGGCGTATCTGGCCTGCAAGAAGGGGATGGACCGCTTTGCCGGGCAGTTTAACCAGGATGCAATCGGTGGC
>DXIC01000072.1 GCA_019113065.1 Candidatus Agathobaculum stercoravium | reverse complement strand
ACAAGAGGGCAATATATACTGACCTGCCTGCTGCCGCGCACGCCGGCAAAGCAGGCCGTCTATTTCCATGGGCCGGCGGAGCTGGCAGCACAGTCTGCGGATATATTGGAGCATGCAGCAGCGGCCTGCGTCTGCATTACAGGCGAGGACTGGTGCGGGGACCTCACACCGTGGCCGGCGGACAGGGTTTCTGCCAAAGGGGAGGATTTCCGCGGCGGGGCGGATGGCTATCTGTCCGTGCTGGTCAATGAGCTGCTCCCGCTTGTGGAGCAAAACCGGCAGTTCGCCCCGCAAAACCGCAGTATTGTCGGGATTTCCCTTTCCGGGCTGTTTGCTGTCTACGCCGCATATCAAACCGGCCTGTTTGGCAAGCTGGGGTCGGTATCCGGTTCCCTCTGGTACGATAGGTTTGTCGGGTATATGGAAAACCATGCGCTTTCCCGGGCGCTGTGCAAAGCATATTTCTCGGTGGGGAACCGGGAGAAAAACGCCGGGAACCCACGCATGCGGCGGGTTGAAGCATGCACCAGACAGGTCGCGTATATCCTTGAGCAGAAAGGAGTGCAGACGCGCTTTGAAATCAATCCGGGCGGCCACTATGCAGACGGGGCGGCACGGCTCCGGAAGGCGCTGGCGTTCCTTTTGGGGCAGGTGTGAAGGGTACATGTGTCTCCCGTGTGAATTATCAAAATTACGAACAAATGTTTGCATATTTGGGGCGGATATGATATAATAGCCAAAAGAGATTGAACGGGAAGCGGGACGGGAGAGAAAATGCAGGATATTCTGGAACATTTGAATGAGGAACAGCGGCAGGCGGTCACAACAACCGAGGGCTTCGTCCGCGTGATTGCGGGCGCAGGCTCGGGCAAGACCCGCGCGCTTGCGCACCGGTTTGCTTATTTGGTAAATGAGGCGGGTATCCTGCCCGGCAACATCCTGTGCGTGACGTTCACCAACAAATCTGCGGCCGAGATGCGTCAGCGTATCCACCGCCTGACCGGGGACAATGATACCGGCTATATCTGCACCTTCCACAGCTTCTGCGTCTCGGTTTTGCAGGAGGACAGCCATGCGGTGCAGTATCCCAAGCGGTTCCTTGTGCTGGACAATGCGGATATTGACGCCATGCTGCAAACCATCTATGAGGAGCGCGGTCTGACCCTGCGGCATATGACCTTCAGCAAGGCGCGCGACATGATCGAGATCCGCAAGATATTCAAGGAGCCGGAATATTACCGGGATATGCTCGCCATGCCGCTTGCGCAGCTGCACGAAAAATATATAAAGGCCGTCGATACGGATGACATTATCTTTTACGGCTACCTGTATCAGGAGAAAAAGTGCTTCGGACTGGATTACAACGACCTGATTAAATTCACCCTTTATATTTTTGAACAGGATGAGGCGATCCGGCTCAAATGGCAGCAGCGGCTGGAATACATCATGATCGACGAGTTCCAGGATATTGACGAGCTGCAATACAAGCTGATGTGCGTGCTGTGTGCATATCACAAAAACCTGTTCATTGTTGGCGACCCGGATCAGACCATCTACACATGGCGCGGGGCAAACGTCAAATATCTGCTGGACTTTGACAAGGCGTTCCCGGACTGCAAGACCATCATGATGATGCGGAACTACCGCTCTGCTCCGCAGATTTTGCGGGCGGTCAACTCACTCATTGATAAGAACGTCCACCGCATCAAAAAAGACCTCATCCCCACGCTGCCGGAGGGGGAGCCGGTTATTTTCCACCATGCCGTATCCGCGGAAAAGGAAGCCGTTTGGATTGCAGACCGGATCGATGAACTGGTGCAGCAGGGAGTGCCGTACCGGGACATCGCCATTTTGTACCGCGCACATTATGTGACCCGCACGCTCGAAGAAGTTTTCCTGAAACGCGAACTGCCGTACACGATTTACAGCGGCGCGCAGTTCTTCGACCGCAGGGAGATCAAGGATGCGCTGTCCTATCTGCGCATGGTCGCTTATAAGGACGATCTGTCCTTCCAACGGATTGCCAATGTGCCTAAGCGCAATCTGGGCGAAAAGCGGATGCGTTTCCTGAAAAACTACGCAGAACGGAACGGATGCCTGCTCTATGAAGCGCTGCTGCACAACATGGAGGACACGCTGTTCAATACGGCGCCTGTGAAGAAGTTTATCCGGCTGATCGAGGCGTTTTCAGCGGATTACGCAGGAAAACCTGTGTCCGAAGTGCTCAGCGCCTTGCTGAACCAGAGCGGCTATGAGGAAATGCTGCGCACCGAAGGCAGCCAGGAGCGGCTGGACAATCTGGCAGAGCTCAAGCAGTCGGTGTATGAATACGAAGTTTCCTGCGGCGAGGAATGCACGCTGGAGGATTACCTGTCCCATGTTGCGCTGTTTTCGAACAGCGACACTGCGGAGCGGCGCAATGCGGTGAAACTGATGACCGTCCATACGGCAAAGGGATTGGAGTTCCCACATGTGTTCCTGTGCGCGCTGTGCGAGGGTGTATTCCCCTCGACAAAGACCAAAACCATGCCCGCAATGGAAGAGGAGCGGCGGCTTGCCTTTGTCGCTATGACCCGCGCAGAAAAAGCACTGTATCTCTCGGACAACGAGGGGCGCAACGTGGATGGCTCGTCGCGCGTGCCCTCACGCTTTATCTTTGACATCGACCGCCCGCTGATGCAATACACTGCGGAACTGCGGGAAAGCCTGGTCAAAGAGGCGAAGGATCACATCCGCTTTACCGAGCGCCAGTTGAGCGCGGCAGCGCAGGGACCGTCCTTTTCGGTCGGCGACAGGGTTGCGCATGCCATTTTCGGCAAGGGAACGATCCGGGAGATCGACCCGGATGCAGCGGTTTACAAAATCCAGTTTGACGAGATTGCGACACCGCGCACGATTTCCTTCCGCGTGCCGGTCAGGCGGATCTGACGGCAGCCAAAGAAAAATAAAAAAGTGCGCGCCTTCCGTATGGAAAGCGCGCACTTTTTATGGATGGACGCCAAATTACCGGTGTCAGCTGTCCTCTTTGGCCAGCCGCAGCCCGTCGTAGCGGGTGACATGGAAGGTGTAGGGCAGCGCGGTCGTATCAAACCCGATCTCACGCAGTACCGCACGGATGTTTTCGACCAGATGGTAATTGAAGTCACGCTGGGAAATGGATACCTTGAGCGTGTCCTTGTAGGAGCTGACCAGGATGCCGAACGGCTGGAACGCGCACGGCAGGATGGCGGAATAATCCTTGACGAACGGCTCCATGCTGGGCGGCAGCTTGAATTCGCCGATGTTGGTCAGGATAAAGCTGTCGCGCCGGATGTAGTCGCGCGCCTGCTGGCGCATCATCTGCTCTTTTTCGCCGATTGGCATGTCCAGCTTGTGCGATTTTGCCACACGGTTGGCATTTTTGAGCGCCCAGAACACGGCATGCGGCAGGTTTTTCTGTGTGTCGAAGTATGCCTTGCACGCCTGGCATGCCTCAAGGAAGGGCATGGAAAAATATTCGTAAAAGAAGGGCAGGTCGAGCAGGGAGACGAAAAAGCGCGTGGTCGTGGTCTTGACGTAGGCGCGCAGATCCATCGGCACCTCCGCGATGATCGGTTCGGTGCGGCTTGTCCCCTCGTAATAGGTGCGGTACATGCCCATCGAGATCGCGGTCATCAAAAAGGTCATGGGCGTTACGCCGTTGCCCTTGGTATAGGCGAGCAGCTGCGGCAGGGAAAGCGTCAGCTCGGTTGTCAGTTCGTTGTCGTCGTTCCGGCTGTCGTACTCCGGCATATGGAAGGAAGGGACATCCGGATGGTGGTCCGCGTCCGACTGCGGCATGCCGCGCAGGCGCAGGTAGCCGTCCTCGCAGTCCTCGGGCGTGAACCGGGTCTCGTTGGTGCGGATACGGCCCGGCTCAACATCATGCCCCATGCCGCGCAGATAATAATACAGGATGGTGCGGATGAACTGGTCGAAGCCGCGTCCGTCCGAGATACAATGCTGGTATTCCAGATAGATGGTGCTGCCCTTGTACCCGCAGAGGAACAGGTAACCGTTGGTATCTTCCGAGCCGATGTAATAGGGCGAAATGTCGTCCATCTCGAGCACAACGGGCGGCTTGTTGATGATGCGGTAACGGTATTGCTTTTCCCCGCGCACCAGGCCGAGCCCGAACTGGGGGTAGCGGTCGAGCGCGGTGCGCACAGCAGCGAGCAGCACACGCGGGTCGACCGGCTCGGTCATGCGGACGATATGGCGCGGCGCGGTGGTCAGGTCTTTATGGGTGGCATACATGAAAATGGCGCCGTAGCTGTCCACATTCAGCAGCGCGTCCCGATAAGCTTCATACATATCAGACACCTCCGGTTGACATAGGATCTTATTATTTTATTATACTCCTTTGCCGGGTGAAAAAACAGGGAAAGATAAAGAATATGGAAAAATCTACTGAAACTTTCCCGCCATTTAACATTGAAGATATGTCGGACGGCGGGTTGCGTGCATAGTATGGGATGCCGGGCGATGGAACCCCGGCAAACCTATTGAAAGGAAGAGGGATATGTACAATCGCTCTCAGTTCGGCGGACGCGGCGGCTGTGATCCCGCGCCCGGCGATTGGATGGATAGCCCATGCAGGGAAACGGAGGGCGGCTGCATGCGCGGTCCTGCCGGTCCTGCAGGCCCTGCGGGCCCCCGTGGTTTCCGTGGTGAGCGCGGGCCGATGGGGCCGCGCGGCGCCGAGGGAAAACCGGGCAGGGACGGCGCTGCGGCAACCGTCTGCATCGGTACCGTGACGACCGGGAATCCGGGAACGGATGCCGCAGTGATAAACAGCGGTACGGAAACCCACGCGGTGCTTGATTTTACCATCCCGCGCGGCGCTTCTGGCGGCTGTGCGCCGATCCAGCTGCTGTCCGCTTATTCCAACCCGCCGCAGATTGGGGATGGGCAGGCCGCGCTGGTATTTGACCGCAATGCGCTGGTATATGGCGGCGCGGTCAGCCATGCAAACAACAGCCCGGATATCCTGATTGACCAGGCAGGCGTGTATCTGCTTTCGTTCCACGGCGGTTTTGCGCCGGGCTGTGCTGCGGGGTTCCCGCTCAGCGTGCTGGTGGTCGCCGAGCTGAACGGTGTCCAGGTGCCCGGCGCGGCGGCGCAGCAGGGCTTCCGCGCCGCAGGAGAGGTTGAAAACCTGGCGTTTACCGTACCGGTGGCGGTGTCTGCCGTCCCATCGACCCTGCGGATCGTCGGCACAGGCACTTCCTTCCTGTACAGCAATATCCAGGCCGGCCTGATCCGGCTCGGGGATATCCCGACCTGAACCCCGGCGGGAAGGCGGCGCCGTCCGGAAAGGATGCCGCCTTCCTGCATACGACAGCGGTCGACTTTTCACGGTAAATGTGCTATACTGTGTAGGCCGTATAAAAAACGCGTGTATTGTGCGCGGATGCGCAGAAAGAAGGATAAAAATGACGATCTTGACCTGTGAATGCGGAAACGAAATCTATATCATGGACGAGACCGGGGCGACAGCGTGGCAATGCGACGCCTGCGGGCAGTGGTATGACTTTTTCGGGGTAAAGGTGGCGCCGCCCGGGCAGACGGAACCCAGACCGTCGCCCCATCTGATCAACTGGAGCGCCGGAGAAGACTTGTAATTTGTAAAGGAAGAAAACAGATATGGACAAGCAGAAAATCGCATTGCTTACGGACTCCTGTGCCGATATCCCGCAGACGCTTCTGCGTCAGTATAATATTGCCGTTGTGCCGCTCAAACTGATCTTTTCGGACGGCGAGTATGCCGACGGTGTAGATATCACGCCGGACGAGGTATACCGCCGTTTGCCGGCCGAGCTCCCCAAGACTACGCTGCCCGGCGGGGACGCAGTCGAGGGGGCGTTCATGCGCATCCGGGAAGCGGGATATACCCATGTGATCGCGGTCTGCCTGTCGGGCGGGTTGAGCGGCACCTGTAATCTGGTGCGCCTGATCGGCGGACAGGCCGAAGGGCTGGAGGTAGCGGTATTTGATTCGCTGAGCGGTTCGCTGGGGACGGGGATGACCGTGCTGCAGGCCGCGCGCTGGATCGAAGCGGGATGGACATGGGAGGAACTGCTGCGTGCCATCCCGCCGCTCATGCGCGATACGCATGTGTTTTTCTGCGTGGATACATTGGAGTATTTGCAGAAGGGAGGCCGCATCGGCAAGATTTCGGCGGTAGCAGGAACGCTTTTGCAGATCAAGCCCATTATCTCCTTTGCCGCGGACGGCCAGCTGGTCAATGTGGCGAAGGTGCGCGGGCGGAAAGCTGCAATGCAGAAAATGGTGCAGATGGCCGCGGCGCTTGTGCCGGAGGGGGCGCGGTTTAACATTGCGGTAGCGCATGGGGATTCGCCCGCGGAACTGGACGGGATCCGTGCGATGGCGCAGCAGAGTATGCCGGGCTTCCTGCACTGCATGGAGGGCGAAATTGACTGCACGCTGGGTGCGTATGTGGGGCCGCACCTGCTGGGCGCCGGCGTTCAAATGCTGGGGGAGGCGCTTGCTGCCGCAGGAAGAGAAAATTAACAGTACTGTAACTTTATTTTGTAAACTGCAATGCTATAATAGAGCAATAGAGATATTATACAATAAAAGTGGAAGGAATGAGCGGAACATGTCATATCAGTCGGCGTACCGGTCTGCGTACCGGCCCTATCGCCGCCGTCGCCGCCGTCGCCGCAACAGCCATTACGGGGTGCTGATCGCCCTGATCCTGGTGGTCGTTATTGCGGTGCCGGTTGCATTTCATATTGTAAAGGGAATTTCCGGCGCGATTTTCGGTGGGGATCAGAATCAGCTGGTGTACCAGGTGGATAATACCCGCGCCTGGCAGGATGGCAAAGCGGTCGATTTAGGTGCCGCCGCGCCATACCGTAATACAAGCGGGGTTGTTTATGTCTCGATGAGTTCGTTGTGCGATAATCTCGGCATGGAACTGACCTGGGACGAGGCAAGCAAGACTGCGTCCACACAATTCAAACAGGATAAGATAAGCATACAGGCGGGGAGCACAACGCTCCGTTTTAACGAAGAGAACAAAACCATGGCTGCTGCGCCGGAGGTTAAGGACGGCGTTGTATTCGCGCCGGTACGCGATATCTGCGAGGCGTTCTCCTGGCAGGTAGGCGAGCTTGGCGCGGATCAGGGCGACCTTGTTGTTGTATCCCAGTCCAAAAAGGAACTGGATGAGAAAAGGCTCGGCAAGATTGCGGAAAAGGCGCTTAAAGTGCTTGGCCCGTCCGAACAGCAGGTCACGGCCGGCAGCATCATCATGCGCACGGATTCGGATAAACTGGTGGCGGACGGTGAAAACCGTCAGATGACCGAGGAGGAAGGCAAGCGCGGAACCGCTGCGATCGAAGTGGACGGCACCCGGTATGTCCCGCTGAAGGCGGCGATAACGGCGCTCGGCGGCTCAGCTTCGTTCGACGGCAAGAGTGAATGGACGGTCGAATACAACGGCATCCAGTCCACTGTGCAGAGTAATGGCAAGGCCAAGGTAGATGGCGACCGTATTCGGGGCGACGGCATTGAGGTCTATCAGGATGAGGAGTCCGGCAAGTTTTATGTATCGGCGGAGCTGTTCGCCGCGTTGACGGGCAAGAATTATACCGACCTCGGTGAAGGCGCTTATGCATTCACCAATATGCCGCTTGACGGCTTTGACAGCCAGAAGGCTTATCTCAGCTCGATGGAAAGCGGGCTGACACAGGCGATTGGTGCGGATATCCCGGAGGCGGACGTTTATGTTGCGCTGACGTTTGACGACGGCCCGACAGGCTCGAAGGACGGCTATCCGGACGGCATGACCGCAACCCTGCTTGACGGCCTGAAAGAGCGCGGCGCGCACGCAACCTTCTTTATGTGCGGTTATCGCCTGAAGGATTTCCATTCGCACTGTGCGCGGTATCTGGCCGAGGGGCATGAGCTGGGCAACCATACTATGAACCATCCGATGCAGATGCTCCCCGCGATGAGTGAGGAAGAGATCCGCGAAGAGGTGGAATCCAACAGCCAGTTGATCGAGCAGTACTGCGGCGAGCGGCCGACGGTAATGCGCCCGGTAGGCGGTGCGTATGACGATAAGGTCAAGGCCGTGATGAAAGAGCTTGGCCTGCCGATCATCAACTGGGATGTAGACACGCTCGACTGGAAGACCAAAACCGATCCGGTGAGCGTCAAGAACAACATCATCAACCAGGTGGAGGACGGCTCGGTTGTCCTGATGCACGACCTGTACAGCGGCACGATCGAAGGCGTGCTCGCCGCGATCGACGAGCTGCAAAGCCGGACGGACAAGACCTATGCGTTTGTAACGGTCTCCGAACTGGCGGCGGTCAAGGGCATTTCGCTTGAACCCGGCCAGGTATACACCAAGATTGGATAAAGCAATAACTGATGAAAAGGGCGCAGGAACCAAAGCGGTTCCTGCGCCTTTGCTGCGTCACAGCCGAAAAGCGGGGAAATATTTTTTGACAAACGGGACGTCGCGCACGGTAAAAGTCTTGCCGTTCAGATAATTGAGCGCGCCTGCGTCCTGTGCGAACCGGAAAGTGAGCTTGTACGCGTACAGCGCCTGCCCGGTTTCGCCATAGGGGCGGTTGAGCTCATTGGTGCCGTACTTGCCGTCGCCCAGCAGGGGGCAGCCGATGGACGCCATGTGCGCCCGGATCTGATGCGTGCGTCCGGTGAGCAGATCGCACTCAACAAGGGACAGTCTGCCCTGTGCGGCGAGCGTACGGTAGCGGGTGCGCGCGGTCTTTGCGCCGGGGACGCGGGTCTTGTGCAGCGTGACCTGCTTGCGTTTTTCGTCGCGGCGCAGGTAGTTTTCGATCAGCCCTTCCGGCGGCTTCGGGCGGCCGTGGACGATGCACAGGTAGCGCTTTTCCAGCTCGCGGTCCTTGATCTTGTCGTTGAGGATACGCAACGCTTCGGCGGTCTTGGCCGCGATCACAATGCCGCCGGTGTTTCGGTCGATGCGGTTGCACAGCGCGGGCGCAAACGAAGCCGCGTCGTCCGGATCCCACGCGCCGGATTGGTACAGGTAAGCCTGGATGTGGGCGATCAGCGTGTTCGTGTCGCCGTGCTCGTCCGCGTGCACGACCATGCCGGGCGCCTTGTCGGCCAGCAGGATGTGCTCATCCTCATACACAATGTGCAGCTGCGGATTTTGGATGCGGCGGAAGGCTTCTTCCTCGCGCGGTGCTTCAAAATACTCGTCGTTGAGGTATAGCTGCACTTTGTCGCCTTCACACAGGCGGTAGGCAGCCTCCGTGCGCTTGCCGTTGACCTTGATGCGCTTGAGGCGGAGATACCTGTGCATCATCCCGCCGGGCAGCAGCGGGACCGCCTTTTCCAGAAATTTATTCAGCCGTTGCCCGCTGTCGTTTTTTGTGATATAATATTCCCTCAAGAGCTGTTTTCCTTTTCTGTAATTTGGTAATGTGATGCCTTCAGTATACCGTATTTTCCGGCAAAAGGAAAGGGCTGTACAGTGAAACGGCAAAGATACCAATATTGGCGCAAAAATTGGTTGACAAAGCGTGATTACTTGTAGTATACTATCTTAGTACCATGTGAGGTTGACATGAAGATTGATTTAAAAAAACTGACTGCTTCGCAGCATGCGTCCATCCCGTTTAACGAAACGGTCGATCTGCGGGAAGAAACGCTCTATGGCGCGAAGCCGTTCCAAAGCCCTGTCCAGATCAGCGGCACGGTTTCCAACGAAAGCGGCATCCTGCGGCTGACGGGAACGATCAAAACGATCTATTCCACAGCCTGCGCCCGCTGCCTCAAGCCGCTTGACATCCTGCTGACAGCCGAGGTTGATACCGTCCTGTCGGACGACCCTGAGGCGGAGGAAGAGGACGATCTTTTCGTGCTGACCGGTGACAGCGTGGATCCTGCGGACGTTATGGTGCCGGCATTGATCCTGCAGGTACAGATGACTTATCTGTGCAAGGAGGACTGCAAAGGCCTCTGCCCGCACTGCGGCGCCGACCGCAACGAAGTCGACTGCGATTGTGAAAAAAAGCAGATCGACCCGCGATTTGCCGCGCTGCGCGCCCTGCTCGACTCGGACGAGGGCGAATATTAAATAAGGAATAAAAAATACAGAAGAAAGAGTAGGAGGTGTATCCATTATGGCAGTACCCAAGAGAAAGGTATCCAAAGCCCGCCGCGACAAGCGCCGCAACTCCCACTGGAAGCTCTCTCTGCCCGGCATGACCAAGTGCCCGCAGTGCGGCGAGATGAAGCTGGCTCACAGAATGTGCAAGAACTGCGGCTACTACAACGGCCGTCAGGTTGTCGCTAAGGAAGCGTAAGGCTGAAAACAGAACAGAAAAATGGAGAAGGCGGCATCGGCTTCTCCATTTTTTTTGGCTTCGCCTCGTTTGGGCCGCTCGCGGTCCAAACGAAGAGGATGTGCCGCGCAGGGCGCGGACACATCCGGAGCGCAGAAAAGTTCCGGAGAAACTTTTCTGCGGACTGGTATAAAAATCCACGCGCATGTCGTGGATTTTTATGCAAAACCAGCCTTTGCTTTGCGTCGGCCGGTTTTGCTGTTGAATGCCGCGCAGGGCGCGGAATGGGTTATAAGGAGGGCGTGAAATGGCGTCGAAAATCATCAGTGTGGACGAGGGCAGCCCGGCGGCGCGCGCGGGGCTTGCGGCAGGGGAGACCCTGCTTCAGATCGATGGCACCACGATCCGCGATGTACTTGACTACAAATTTTACAGCTATGATGCACGCCTGATGCTCAAAGTCCTCGAACGGGATGGTGAGACTGTCCGCGAGGTGCGCGTGCACAAGCGCGAGGGCGAGCCGCTTGGCCTGAACTTTGAGCACTATTTGATGGACGGCATGAAGCAGTGCTCCAACAAATGTGTGTTCTGTTTCATCGACCAGCTGCCGAAGGGGATGCGCAAGACGCTGTATGTCAAGGACGACGACGCGCGCATGTCCTTCCTGATGGGGAACTATATTTCCATGACCAACCTGTCGGAAGCGGACGTCGACCGCATCCTGCGCATGCATATTTCGCCGGTCAATATTTCGGTGCAGACGACTAACCCGGAGCTGCGCGTCAAAATGCTGCGCAACAAGCGCGCGGGCGAAGCGCTTGCGATCATGAACCGGTTTGCCGAGGGCGGCATCACGATGAACTGCCAGCTGGTCGTGTGCAAGGGCCTCAATGACGGCGACGAGCTCAAACGCTCGCTGCACGACCTGAAAAATCTGTATCCGGCGGTGAATACCATCTCGGTTGTGCCGTTTGGCATGACCGACCACCGTGAGGGGCTGTATCCGCTTGAGCCGACCGACAAAGCGGCGGCGGAGGCCATCCTCGACATCGTCGAGCCGTTTGCGGAGGAATGCCTGCGCGAGCTGGATACCCGTCTGGCCTGGTGCGGGGACGAGCTGTACCTCAAGGCGGAGCGTCCGCTGCCGGACACCGAGTATTATGAGGACTTCACCCAGTTTGAGAACGGTATCGGCATGCTGCCGTTGTTTATGGAGGAGTTCCGGCTGGCGCTGCCCGATTACGAGGGCCGCAGCGCGCGTCCGTTCACCATTGCAACCGGTGCAGCCGCCGCGCCTTCCATGGCGCTTCTGCTTGACGAAGCCGCTGCGAAATGCGATAATCTAAATGGAAAAGTGGTGGAAATCCGGAACGACTTTTTCGGTCACCGTGTTTCGGTCGCCGGCCTGATTACCGGGCAGGACCTGATCGCACAGCTGAAAGGGCGCGACCTGGGCGGGCGCGTGCTTATTTCCGCCAACATGCTGCGCGACGGCGGCGATGTATTTCTAGACGACTATACCCCGCAGCAGGTGTCGGATGCACTTGGTGTTCCGGTTGTGCCGGTCGAGATCGACGGCGCAGACCTGCTTGCGAAGATTTTTGAGGACTAAACCCCCGAACAACGAAGGAGGGACCCCATATGCCAAAACCGATTGTGGCCATCGTAGGACGGCCGAACGTCGGCAAAAGCCAGCTGTTCAACCGTTTGGCGGGCAAACGCCTGTCCATTGTGGAGGACACGCCCGGCGTAACGCGCGACCGCCTGTATGCGGAAAGCGACTGGCGCGGCCGTGACTTTACCATCATCGATACCGGCGGTATCGAGCCGAACAACGACAACGAGATTTTGCAGTTCATGCGCTTTCAGGCGGAGACCGCGATTTCGCACGCGGACGTGATCATCTTCATCACCGACCTGCGCACAGGCATTACCGCGGCTGACCAGGACGTCGCCGCAATGCTGCTGCGCTCTGGTAAGCCGATCGTGCTGGCGGTCAACAAATGCGACAAGCCGGGCGCCCCCGAGCCGGAGTTTTACGAGTTTTATAACCTCGGCCTGGGTGAGCCGTACGGCATTTCCGCCCTGCACGGCTACGGCATGGGCGAGCTGCTCGACGCGGCGTACGAACATTTCCCGCCCGCGGACGAGAATGAGGAAAAAGAGGAGCGCATCCGCGTCGCCCTGATCGGTAAGCCGAACGTGGGCAAGTCCAGCCTGCTCAACCGCGTGCTGGGCGAGGAGCGCGTGATCGTCTCCAACATCGCGGGTACGACGCGCGACAGCGTGGATGCCGATCTGGACAATGCGCACGGCAAATTCACCTTTATCGATACCGCGGGCATCCGCAAGAAGAGCAAGGTGGACGAGAAGATCGAGAAATACTCGGTCATGCGTTCGCTGCTCGCGGTCGAGCGCGCGGACGTGTGCGTCATTATGATCGACGCGACCGAGGGCGTGACCGAACAGGACACCAAGGTCGCGGGCGAAGCACACAACGCAGGCAAGGCGTGCATCATTGTGGTCAATAAGTGGGATCTCGTCGAGAAGGACGGCTCCACCATGAAGGAATACACGCTGCGTGTGCGCGAGGGGTTGGCGTATATGCCGTATGCGCCCGTACTGTTCATCTCGGCACAGACCGGCCAGCGCGTGGATAAGCTGTTCGCACTGATCAAGGAGGTATACGAGCAGAACCATATGCGCATCCCGACCGGCCGGCTCAACTCCATCCTTGCGGAAGCGACTGCGCGCGTGCAGCCGCCGACCGACAAGGGCCGCCGCCTGCGCATCTTCTACATGACGCAGGCTTCCACCTGCCCGCCGACGTTTGTCTGCTTCTGCAACGACGCGCGCCTGTTCCATTTCTCGTACCAGCGGTATCTGGAAAACCAGATCCGCGAGGTATTTGGTCTGACAGGTACGCCGGTGCGTATGGTGATCCGCGAGCGCGGCGACAAAAACTGATCCCGCGCGGCGCGGCAACAAAACATCATAAGGGGACATGACTATGACAATCACGCATTTTGTGATCATTGCGGTATGCGCCTACCTGCTCGGCTCGCTGAGCTTTGCAATTATTGTCAGCAAAGTGACGCTGGGCAAGGATATCCGCAACTATGGCAGCGGCAACGCAGGCCTGACCAACGCCTACCGCACGATGGGCGCGGGAAAAACGCTGTTCGTACTGATTGGCGATATCGCCAAGGGTGCGGCGGCAATATCGATCGGCGCGTATCTTGCAGGGCCGATCGGCAAGCTGGTTGCCGGCATTTTCGTGATACTTGGGCATATGTTCCCTGTGTATTTCGGCTTCCGCGGCGGCAAGGGCGTGCTCGTGGGGGCGGTCATGCTGCTGCTGTTTGACTGGCGCATTTTCCTTGTAGCGTTTGTGCTGTTTTTTGCTGCGGTGTTCGCAACGCGGTGGATTTCGCTTGGATCGATCCTGGGTGCGGTCAGCTTCCCGATCACCACATTTGCCTTTTACCGCGATCCGGTTTTGACCGCGATGGCGTTCGGCATGGCGGTAGCTGTCATTTTCATGCACCGTTCCAACATTGTGCGCATACTGCATGGCGAGGAAAACAAATTCTCATTTAAAAGCAAAAAAACCATTGAGCAATCGTCGTCCGACGGGAAGGAGCACGCAGAATGAAGGTTTTTGTACTGGGTACCGGCGGCTGGGGCATTGCGCTGGCCATGCTGCTGCATCAAAACGGCCATGAGGTGACCTCGTGGACTTTCTTCCAGGAGGAATGCGACCTGCTGCACCGCGAGCGCGCCAATGAAAAGCTGTTGCCGGGCGTCAAGATCCCCGAAGGGATTGGGATCACGACCGATATGTCGGGTGCAGCGAAGGCTGACCTGATTGTCATGGCGGTGCCGTCGTTTGCGGTCGCTTCGACAGCAGAGCAGCTTTCCGCGATCGTGCCGGCAGGCACGGTGGTCGTCAACGTCGGCAAGGGTCTGGACTCCAAGCACGGTTACTGCCGCTTTTCGCAGACGATTGACCGCGCACTGGACGGCAAAAACCCGGTCGTTGCGCTGACCGGCCCGACCCATGCGGAGGAGGTCGCGCGCGGTGTGCCGACTGCAATCGTCGCGGCGTCCGAGAGCCGCGAGGCGGCCGAGCTGACGCAGGAGGCTTTTATGAACGACCGGTTTTTCCGCGTTTACACTTCCTCTGATATTATCGGCTGTGAATTAGGCGGTGCGTTCAAGAACATCATCGCGCTCGGTGCAGGCATTGCGGACGGCCTTGGCCTTGGCGACAACTCCAAGGCGGCGTTTATGACCCGCGGCCTGACCGAGATTGCGCGTCTCGGTATTAAACTGGGCGCCAAGCAGGAGACCTTTGCAGGCCTGTCCGGCGTGGGCGACCTGATCGTCACCTGCTGCTCGATGCATTCGCGCAACCGCCGGGCAGGTATCCTGATCGGACAGGGCAAGACCGCCGAGCAGGCGATGAAGGAGGTCGGCGCGACGGTCGAGGGCTACTATGCGACCGAAGCGGGCTACCACCTTGCCAAACAGCAGGGTGTATCCATGCCGATCACCGAGGCGATGTATGAGGTGCTGTATAACGGTGTGCCCGCGACCGAGGGCATCCGCATGCTGCTGGGGCGTCCGCGCCGCGGCGAACACGAGGAGGTCTGGGTGCGCTGACCCGGTGCGCTGCAACAGAATTCCCGTATCGATTGATCAGACAGAAAGGCGTCCCATTGTGGACGCCTTTGGTTTGCACTTTCGCGCCCGGTTTGGTATAATAACGAATAGGGATTGATATACTGCCGCTGTGCGGCGCGCTGCAAATGGTTGTCAGCCTGCCGCTGCGGTTAATGATTGAAATAGTAGTGGAGCATCCGGAGGAAAAGATGGAGCAGATAAACGAATGCATCGCGGCACTTCGCAAGGCCGCGCCTGATATAGATATTATGCAGGACGAACCCATGAGCCGCCATACCACGTTTGCCATCGGCGGGCCGGCCGACCTGTTCGTGCAGCCCAAGACCCGCAGGGAACTGGCGGAAACGCTCGGCGTGTTCCGGGAACGGGGGATCCCGTTCCTGCTGCTGGGCAACGGCTCGAATATGCTTGTGGCGGACGCGGGCATCCGCGGTGCGGTGGTATGCACGACCGAGCTGGACGAGGTGCGCGTCGGCAACGACTGCACAATGACCGCTGAGGCGGGCGCGCTGCTGGGACGCGTGGCGCGCCGGGCGCAGCGTGCGGGGCTGACCGGTGCGGAGTTCGCGGGCGGCATCCCGGGCAGCGTCGGCGGCGCGGTATTCATGAACGCGGGCGCATACGACGGCCAGATGGCCGGTATCGTGGAGAGCACGGAGTATCTGGACGGGAACGGGGAACTGCACACCCTGACTGGGGAGGAGCACCATTTCGGCTACCGCCGCAGCGTATTCCGCGCGCATCCGGACTGGACGGTCGTCCGCTCGACGCTGCGGTTGCAGCAGGGCGACCCGGCCGCGATTCTGGATAAAATGAACGACTTCGCACAGCGCCGGCGCGACAAGCAGCCGCTCAATTTCCCGTCTGCGGGCTCGACGTTCAAACGCCCGGAAGGGCATTTTGCCGGACGGCTGATTGAGGACGCGGGGCTGAAAGGCGTTTCGGTCGGCGCAGCGCAGGTTTCGGAGAAGCACGCGGGCTTTTTGATCAACCGCGGCGGCGCGACCTGCGACGATATGCTGCGCCTGATCGAGCTGGTGCAGCAGCGGGTGCGCGAGCAGTTCGGCGTGCAGCTGGAATGCGAGGTCCGCATCATTCGATAAACGGTTTTTCATGGGCAGGGGGATAGGTTATGTATTTTCTGATTGTTTCCGGCATGTCCGGCGCGGGCAAAAGCCGTGCGGTTGCCACATTTGAAGACTTGGGTTATTATTGCGTGGATAACCTGCCCATCGCGCTGATCCCGCGCTTTGCCGAGATCTGTCTTGCCGCGACCGAGCGGTACGAACGTGTCGCGCTCGTCACGGATGTGCGCGCGGGCGGCGACTTCCAGCAGCTGTTCGACTCGCTGGACTCCATCAAGGATATGGGGTGCGATTACCGCATCCTGTTCCTGGATACGGATACGCCGACGCTGATCCGCCGCTTCAAGGAGACGCGCCGCAAGCATCCCCTGATGGAAAAGGGTATCCCGATGACGGCAGCGATTGAAAAGGAGCGCGATATGCTTGCGGCCCTGCGCAACCGCGCGGATTTTGTGGTCGATACGACCGGCCTGTCCGCCGCGGGCCTGCGCGAGCGGCTGCTCACGCTGTTTGCAGGAACGGACAACGGCGGCGCATTCGAGGTGATCGTGCAGTCGTTCGGCTTCAAGTACGGCATCCCGCCCGAGTCCGACCTGGTGTTCGACGTGCGGTTCCTGCCCAACCCATATTACGAGATGAGCCTGCGCGAAAAGAATGGCACTGACCCGGATGTGCGCGATTATGTGTTCCAGGGCGGCACGGCGGATGTGCTGATGGGGCACCTGACTACCATGATCGACTTTTTGCTGCCGCGTTACATGGCGGAGGGCAAATCCAACCTGATCATCAGTATTGGCTGCACGGGCGGCAAGCACCGCTCGGTTGCAATCGCCGAAGCGCTCAGCGAGCATCTGCGCGGCCGCGAGTACGGTGTCGTCACGATGCACCGCGATTATCAGAGATAAACAGGAGAACGGAGACCCCAATACATGTCTTTTTCAACCGAGGTAAAAAACGAGCTGTGCCGCGTTTCCATGCAGCGGGCATGCTGCACGCGTGCGGAAATATACGGCGCGCTGCTGCATGCCTCGGTGTTTTCCCATAGGGAGATCCGGCTTTCCACCGAAAACGCCGCTGTCGCGCGCCGCTTGCAGGCGCTGCTCCAGCGTGCGTTTTTTGTCGCCTGCGAGCCGCAGCGCGTGGGGCGCAAGATCCAGCTGACCATCACGGAAGCGGCGCAGATCGGCCGCATTTTTGATGCGCTCGGATACGACTGCAAAAGCCATATCACCTACCACCTCAACCGCAATGTGCTCGAGGAGGACTGCTGTATCGCTTCCTTCCTGCGCGGCGTGTTCCTGATGGCGGGGACGGTGGCGGGGCCGGATAAAAAGAGCCATCTGGAGCTGAAGACCACCCACCAGAGCCTTTCCGGTGAGGAGGTCAGCCTGCTGCTCGACCTTGGGCTTTCGCCCAAGCAGATGCGGCGCGGGAGCGCGTATATCCTGTATTTTAAAGACGGGACAAGCGTGGAGGACTTTTTGACCCGCATCGGCGCGCCGCACGCGGCAATGGAGCTGATGGAGGCAAAGGTGGAGAAAAATATCCGCAATACGATCAACCGGCAGGTCAACTGCGAGACCGCGAACCTTGTGAAAGCCGCGGATGCCTCTGCGCGGCAGATCGCCGCGATCCGTGCGGTGCTGGATACGCACGGCGAGGAAGGTTTCCCGGAAAGCCTGCGCGAAACCGTGCGTCTGCGGCTGGAATACCCGACCGACAGCCTTGCGGAGCTGGCGCAGCGGTTCGAACCGCCGATCTCCAAACCGGGGCTGAGCCACCGGCTGAAAAAAATCATTGAGCTTGCGTCAAAGGAGGATTAAATGGTACCATTTGCGCATCTGCATGTGCATAGCGAATACAGCCTGCTGGACGGTGCGTGCCGCATCGAAGGCCTTGTTGATCGCGTGGCAGAGCTGGGCCAGACCGCCTGCGCGCTGACCGACCACGGCGTCATGTACGGCGTGATCGACTTTTACCGCGCCTGCAAAGCCAAGGGCATCCATCCGGTCATCGGCTGCGAGGTGTACCTTGCGCCGCACTCGCGCTTTGACCGCAGCTATGTAAACGGCGAGTGGCACAGCCATCTGATCCTGCTGTGCGAAAACATGACCGGCTACCGCAACCTGATCCACATGGTGTCGCTCGGCTTTTCCGAGGGCTTCTATATGAAGCCGCGCATCGATATGGAACTGCTGCGGCGGCACAGCGAAGGCCTGATCTGCCTGTCCGCGTGTCTCGCGGGCGCAATCCCGCGCGCGCTGGCGGAAGGGGATATGGACGGCGCGTACGAGCTGTGCGAGGACTTCCTCGAGATCTTCGACCGTGACCACTTTTATCTGGAAGTGCAGGATCACGGCATCGAGGAGCAGAAAAAGGTAAACGACGGGCTGTACAAGCTCGCAGAGGAACTGAATATCGGCCTCGTCGCCACGAACGACGCGCATTATCTGACCAAAAAGGATGCCAAAATACAGGACGTGCTCATGTGCATCCAGATGGGTAAGACGGTGGACGACCCCACGCGCATGAAATTCGAGACGCAGGAGTTTTACATCAAGGACGCGGACGAGATGGCCGCGCTGTTCCCCGACCACCCGGAGGCGCTCGAAAACACGGTCAAAATCGCGGAGCGCTGCCAGGTCGAGTTTGAGTTCGGCAAATACCACCTGCCGGAATTTGATGTGCCCGAGGGTTACACCTCGCTCGAATACCTGCAAAAGCTGTGCGATGAGGGCTTTGCCGCCCGCTATCCGGACGACGACGGCACGGTGCGCAAGCGCCTGCAATACGAGATCGATATGATCTCCAAGATGGGCTTTGTGGACTACTTTTTGATCGTGTCCGACTTTATCGGCTATGCCAAACGGCAGGGGATCCCGGTCGGCCCGGGGCGCGGTTCGGCGGCAGGGTCGATCGTGTCCTATTGCCTGGGCATCACCGACCTTGACCCGATCCACTATTCGCTGTATTTTGAACGCTTCCTCAACCCGGAGCGCGTTTCCATGCCGGATATCGACGTGGACTTCTGCTATGTGCGCCGGCCCGAGGTCATCGAATATGTAACCAACAAATACGGCAAGGATCGCGTGGCGCAGATCGTCACCTTCGGCACCATGGCGGCGCGCAACTCGATCCGCGACGTGGGACGGGCGCTCAACATCCCGTATAATGAGGTCGACGTGGTCGCCAAGCAGGTGCCGAACGAACTGCACATCACGATCGACAAGGCGCTTGCGATCAATCCGGAACTGAAAAAGATGTACGACGAGCAGCCGCAGGTGCGCGAGCTGATCGATACTGCGCGCGCTCTTGAGGGCATGCCGCGCCATGCTTCCACGCACGCGGCGGGCGTTGTTATTACCAAGGACCCGGTCGATACCTATGTGCCGCTCGCCCGCAACGACGAGCAGATGGTCACCCAGTTTACCATGACCACGCTCGAGGAGCTGGGCCTCTTAAAAATGGACTTCCTTGGCCTGCGCAACCTGACGGTCATCGCGGACGCGGAAAAGATGATCCGCCGCCACACACCGGACTTCAATATCGAAAAGGTGGACATGAACGACAAGGCCACCTATGAGATGCTCGGCCGCGGCTCGACCATGGGCGTGTTCCAGCTGGAATCGGCGGGCATCACGAATGTCGTCACCGGCTTGCAGCCGCAGTCGATTGAAGACATCACCGCGGTGGTGGCGCTGTACCGCCCGGGACCGATGCAATCCATCCCGCGCTACATCGAGTGCCGCCATCACCCGGAAAAGGTGACCTATAAGCATCCGCTGCTCGAGCCGATCCTGAAAGTCACCTATGGGTGCATGATCTATCAGGAACAGGTCATGCAGGTGTTCCAGTCGCTCGCGGGCTACTCGCTCGGCAAGGCGGATATGGTGCGCCGCGCGATGAGCAAAAAGAAGATGAAGGAGCTCGAAAAGGAGCGTGTCAACTTCATCCACGGCAACGAGGAACTCGGGATAGACGGCGCGGTCAAGCGAGGCGTGCCGGAAAGCGTTGCAGCAAGCCTGTTCGACGAGATCATGGACTTCGCCAACTACGCCTTCAACAAGGCGCACGCCGTGTGCTATGCGGTCGTATCCTTCCGCACGGCCTACCTCAAGTGCCATTACCCGCGCGAATATATGGCCGCTCTCCTGACCAGCGTGCTTGACTCATCGGACAAGATCTCCGAGTATATTCAGGCGGCGCGTGAAATGGGTATTTCCGTGCTGCCGCCTGACGTAAACGAATCCTTTGACGGCTTTTCCGTGTCCGGACAGGACATCCGTTTCGGCCTCGCGGCGGTCAAGGGCGTCGGGCGTTCCTTTATGAAGCAGCTCGTGGAGGAGCGCGAGGAAAACGGCCTGTTTTCCTCCTTTCAGGATTTCTGCGAGCGCATGTACGACCGTGAGCTGAACCGCCGCGCACTGGAAAGCATGATCAAGGCGGGCTCGTTCGACTCCATGGGCTATCGCCGCAGCCAGCTGCTCAAGATCACGAACGCAGTGGTGGATGCAATCGCACAGAGCCGCAAAAAGAACATCGAAGGGCAGATGGACCTGTTCGGCATGGGCAATGATGCGGTACAGGATACCCAGATCGCCCTGCCGGACATCCCTGAGGTGTCCAAACGCGAGCTGCTGTCCATGGAAAAGGAGACGACCGGGCTGTACCTGTCCGGGCACCCGATGGACGAATACCGGGATCTTGCCAAAAGGGCCAGCGCGGCCTCGATCCGGCAGATCATCGACGATCTGTCCGGCGAGAGCGCGCAGCCGGCGTATAAGGACGGCATGACCGTGCGGCTGGCATGCGTTATCACGGCCGTGCGGCTCAAATCAACGAAGAACGGGTCGATGATGGCGTATGTGACCGTGGAGGACGAGTCCGCATCGATCGAACTGGTCGTGTTCCCGCGCTCCTTGCAGCAGTGCGGCGCGTATCTGACCGAGGACAGCGCGGTGCTGCTTACCGGGCGGATCGATGCACGCGAGGACGAAGCGCCCAAGGTGCTGCTGAACGAAGCGCAGCCGCTGAGCGAGAGCGCAGTGGACAGCACACTGGACAGGGAGCATCCGCAGAAGTCGGTTTACACCGACCAGCAGGCGGCAAAACTCGCGCCGCAGAAGCTGTTTTTACGCATCAGCAGCATGAAGAGCGATGAATGGCCGCATATCAAGGCAATCCTGCTGGCCCAGCCGGGCGATACGCCGGTCTATCTGTATCCGACGGATACCAGAAAGAAGACGCTGGCAAAGCGGGAATTCTGGTGCCGGGCGGATGTTCCGCTTTTGGAAAAATTACGCTTCCTCTTGGGCGGAGAAAATGTTATAATGCAATAAGAGGATCATTTTGATTCGTGGGGAGAACTTGGCAACCGATACAGGGAGGCTCAATATGGATAAGCAAATTCGAAGAATCGGCATACTCACCAGCGGCGGCGACGCACCCGGCATGAATGCGGTGATCCGTTCGGTCGTCCGCACGGCGTCGGCGTATGACATCTCCGTGCTCGGCATCCGCCGCGGTTACAGCGGCCTGATCAACGGCGATATCATCGAGATGGGCGCGCGCAGCGTGGACGGCATCATCCGCCGCGGCGGCACCATGCTGTATACCGCGCGCTGCAAGGAGATGCTGACCGAGGAAGGCCTGCAAAAGGCGGCGGACACCTGCAAGTATCTCGGTATTGACGGCCTGATCTGCTGCGGCGGCGACGGTACGTTCCGCGGCGCGCAGGCGCTGTCCCGCAAGGGCGTGCCGTGCATCGGTGTACCCGGCACGATCGACAACGACATCGTCTGCACGGACTACACGATCGGTTTCGATACCGCCTGCAACACGGCCATCGAATGCATCGACAAGCTGCGCGATACCATGCAGTCGCACGAGCGCTGCTCGGTCGTCGAGGTCATGGGTCGCCGCGCGGGCCATCTGGCGCTGCACGTCGGCTGTGCGGTAGGCGCGACCGCTATCTGCCTGCCGGAGCGTGAACTGGATTTTGACGTGGATATTGTAGAGAAAATGCGTATTGGCCGCATCAAGGGCCGCAACCACCATATCATCATTGTGGCGGAAGGTTACGGCTCCGCGCAGGAGGTTGCCGACCATATCCACGAAGCCACCGGCATTGACACCCGCGTGACCATCCTGGGCCATATCCAGCGCGGCGGCTCCCCCACGGCGCAGGACCGTGTCATGGCGACCCGCATGGGCTATGCGGCGGTGCGCGCACTGATGGAAGGCAAGACCAACCGCGTTGTCGTATTTGACAATAACCAGGTGACCGACCTCGACATTGAGGAAGGGCTGTCCCGCCAGAAGGACCTGAACCAGTGCCTGTTTGAGGCGCAGCAGACGGTTGCCATCTGATGCCGGAGACTGTTTTCATCACAGGCGGCTCGCGCGGCATCGGTGCGGCATGTGTGCGCACGTTTGCTGAAGCGGGCTGGAACGTGGCGTTTACCTATCGCGCAAACCGCGAATTGGCAGGGGCGCTTGCGGAAGAGACCGGCGCGCTCCCGCTCAGTGCAGACCAGCACGAAAGCATGGCAGTCAGCCGTGCAGCCGGGGAAGCGCTGGGGCATTTCGGCGCAATCGATGCCGTTGTATGCAATGCGGGTATTGCCGAGCAGAAGATGTTCCAGGATATCACGGACGAAGACTGGCAGCGCATGCTGGATATCAACCTGATGGGGACGGTGCGCACCATACGCGCCTGCCTGCCCGGTATGCTGCACCGCAAACACGGCAGCATTGTCACCGTGTCCTCGGTCTGGGGACAGGCCGGCGCATCCTGTGAGAGCCACTATGCGGCGAGCAAGGCGGCGCTCATCGGGCTGACAAAATCGCTGGCGCTCGAACTCGGGCCGTCCGGCATCCGGGTAAACTGCGTTGCGCCCGGCGTGATCGACACGGATATGAACGCCATGCACAGCCGGGAAACCATGCAGGAGCTGGCGGCAGAAACGCCGCTCGGCCGCATTGGTACTGCAGGGGAGGTTGCAGACAGCATCCTGTACCTTTGCTCGGAACACGCTTCATTCATCACCGGCCAGGTACTCGGCGTAAACGGTGGCTTTTGAATGGTATATCAGAAAAGGTCTTGCCATGCGGCAAGACCTTTTTGTTATACCGGGGCAAACCCGAAATAGCTGAGCAGGCCGTTATAAATACCCTGCGCGAAGCCATATGGGTCGTCGCGGAGCTTCTGCGCGTCGGCGGTGTTGCTCAGGTAGGCCAGTTCGACCAGAATGGCGGGCATGTTGGTGCGGCGCAGCACATACAGGCTGGGGTTGAGCCGCACGCCATTATCCTTTGTGCCCATACGGGCGACAATGCCGTTTAATACATGCTGGGCAAGCCAGTAGGCCTGCGTATTCTGCCGGTAAACATAAACCTCGCTGCCGTTGATGGCCGGGTTGACATTGGAATTGCAGTGGATGCTGATAAAGTAGTCCGCAGGCCAGCTGTTTGCCATGCTGACACGCGCCGCAAGGCTGGTCGCATTGCTCGTCCCAAGGATCTCGGTGGGCGAATTGCGGCTCAGCCGCACGTCGAAACGCGGGTCAGCGCGCAGCATATCCGCCAGATAGACGCCGACAATATAGTTGACGTCCTGTTCGCGCAGGCCGTTGCCTTCTGCGCCGGTGTTGGGGCCGCTGGGATTGTGCCCCTGATCAATAAAGATACGGATCGCCAAAAAATCACCTCCTCGGTTCAGTTTATTCAGCGAGGGAAGGGGCGGACACGGCCGCTTGACGGCGGCAGGAGGAAATGCTATGCTGTACACAGCAAAAATGAGGATGCAGCAGGCTACATGGAAAGGACAATTGCCATGACAGAGATCGATCAGGGTTTTGTAGATGGGATCATGCCCCGGCGCGACCCGGAGGCGAATAAGAATGCTTTTGGCCGTGTGCTGTGCGTTTGCGGCTCGGCGGGGTATACGGGCGCGGCGTATTTTGCCGCGCAGGGCGCAGTACGCATGGGCAGCGGCGTGGTGACGCTTGCCGCACCGGAAAAGGCGTGGCCGGTGCTGGCGGTCAAGCTGAATGAGCCGGTGGTGCGGCCCATGCCGTGCGGCGCAGACGGAATGTTCTCCCGCGAGGCGCTGCCCGCGCTGCTGCCGCTTGCAGAACGGGCGGATGCGCTGCTGATCGGCTGCGGGCTGGGTCGTTCATACGCAGTGGCAGAGGTTGTGCTGGCGCTGCTCCGTCATGCGAAATGCCAGATCGTGCTGGATGCGGATGGCATAAATGCGATCGGCGCGCATAAGGATATATTACAGCAGGCAGCAATGCCGGTTATCCTGACGCCGCATGGCGGTGAGTTTGCACGGTTGTCCGGCATTGAAAACCCCAACCCGGCTGAGCTGACGCTGTTTGCACGCAAATATAACTGTATCGTGCTTTATAAGGGGCACCGTACGATGATTGCTGCACCGGACGGGGCGCTGTACCGCAACCATTCCGGCAATCCGGGTATGGCGAAGGGCGGCAGCGGGGATGTGCTGGCGGGCATGCTGGTGTCGCTTTGCGGGCAGGGCATCCCGGCAGTGCATGCGGCATGTGCCGCCGCATGGCTGCACGGCCGGGCAGGGGATCTCGCGGCAAATGCGCTGAGCGAATACGGGATGACGCCGAGTGACATGCTGCGGCTGCTGCCTACGCTGCTCAAACGATACAACACAAGGGAGTGGTGACCTGAAGCGGGTTCTCTGTATGTCAATGCTGCTTGCAGTATTGCTTAGCGGCTGCGGCGGCGCACAGACGGATGGTGAAGCCGTGCGCGCGCATTTTGATGCGCTCCCCGGATTTGAGGCGCATCTGAAAATTTTATCCGATCTGGGGCAATCTGTACTGGAATACGAAATGGATTACGTTTATAATAAAGAGGATACCGATTCCTTTACCATCACCGCGCCTGAATCGCTTTCCGGCATCGGCGGTACGATTGCCGGGACGGGCAGTGCTTCGTTTACGCTGCAATACGATGGCCTGTCGCTGGATGATGCAATGCCGCAGCGCACCGGCCTGACCCCGGCGGACGCGATGTTCTGCCTGCTGGACGACCTGCGGACGGGCGAGCCGGCGCAGGTTTGGAGCGAGAGCGCTTCGGGCACGGAGCTGGCTGTTCTCAAATACGAGTATGACAGTGAGGATGGGAAAATCGAAAAACAGGTATGGCTGACCAGGCAGGGATTGCAGCCGGTGTATGCCGAACTGTATGCGGACGGCACGCGCGTACTGACAATCCAGGTGACAGAATACCGGGAAACATAAATTTGGGGATGAACGAAACATGCAACCAAGCAAACACCGCACCTGGGCAGAGGTCGATCTGGGTGCGATCGAACACAACTACCGTGAGATCTGTGCATATGCGAAAGCGCCTGTGCTGTGCGTCGTCAAGGCGGACGCGTATGGGCACGGCGCTGTACCGGTCGCAAAACGCCTGCAAGAGATCGGGGCGCCGTATTTTGCGGCAGCGACCGTGCCGGAAGCGGTCGAACTGCGCGAAAACGGGATTACAAGCCCGATCCTGATCCTTGGTTATGTGGATGCGGCGGATATGGACGACATTGCGCGTTTCGGTATCACCGCGCCGGTCTATGACCGGGAGACGGCGCAGCTGCTGAGTGAAGCGGCTGTCCGCACGGGAAAGCAAATCACGGTACATTACAAGCTGGACACCGGCATGACGCGGCTGGGTTTCCCGTCGTGGGACTGCGCCCAGACCATACGGGACATCCTGGACTGCGCAGCGCTGCCGGGGCTGCATTCAGAAGGGATTTTCACCCATTTTGCAGTGTCCGATGTGCCGGAAGGCAAGGAATACACCGAGCTGCAATACAAACGGTTTGCGGACGTGTGTGAAGGCCTGCGGCAGGCCGGGCTTGACCTGCCGCTGCGCCACTGTGCCAACAGCGGCGGCATCCAGTTTTATGAACAGATGCATTGCACCATGACCCGCGCGGGCATCATCCTGTACGGCTATCGCCCGGATGCATCTGTGCCGCCTGTGCTCGACCTCAAACCCGCCATGGCGGTCAAGGCGCGCGTGGTACAGGTGCGCGATATCCCGGCGCATACGACGGTCAGCTATGGCCGTACCTTTGAGACCAGCGGGCCGACCAGAATGGCGGTTGTATCCATTGGCTATGCGGACGGCTTCCTGCGCACCGGCTCAGGCCGGGCGCATGTCGTGCTCGGCGGGCAAAAAGCGCCCGTGCTTGGCCGCATCTGCATGGACATGTGTATGGTGCGCGTACCGGACGGCGTGCAGGTGCACCGCGGCGATGAGGTGACCGTGTTTGGACCGGAAATCTGGACTGCGGAGGACGCGGCAGAGGCTGCGGGCACGATCTCCTATGAGGTGGTATGCGCGGTGAGCCGCCGCGTGCCCCGTTTTTACAGCGAATGACAACTTGCCCTTTACCGGCATAGGATGGATCGGGGAGAAATTCCTGTATCCCTGTGCCGGTATATTTTTTGTGTATCTGTTATATTTTTTTGCGGCATGGGGAAAATAGGTTTGCGGACAAAACCGCAAATCTATTTCATCGGAGTGTGAACCAAAGTGGATACCAGCATCAAACGGGGAGATATTTACTACGCCGATCTCAGCCCGGTGGTCGGCAGCGAGCAGGGCGGTATCCGCCCGGTGCTGATCGTGCAGAACAACGTCGGTAACCGTTACAGCCCGACCGTGATCGCCGCCGCCATTACATCGCAGGTCAATAAAGCAAAAATGCCGACCCATATCACGCTCGGCGCGCCAAATTATGGCCTGACCAAGGATTCCATCATCCTGACCGAGCAGATCCGCACGCTGGACAAACGGCGCCTGCGGGAAAAGATGGGTTCGCTTGACGAAAATGCGATGCGCCATGTGGACGAGGCGCTGGCAGTCAGCTTCGGTTTGGGATCTGTGCAGGGCTGAACGGCATATTGTATGGCAAAAGCGCGTATCCTGTATTGGATACGCGCTTGCTTTATGGGAGGGATGGCCGTGCAGGCGGAGGTTTATTTTGCCGGGCAGCCGGTGGGGACGATTTTATGGCTGCCTGATGCCTATGGGGTGCAGGCCGAACTGGACTGCGCCTGCCCGGCGGACGCCCCTGCGCTGCTGCGCTGCTACGGGGAGACCGGCGGCGCGCCGCTGCTGGTCGGCCTGCCGGAGCCGGTGGACGGCAGGCTGCGGCTGGCACGGCGCCTTTCGCGGGAAACGCTCAGGGCAGCGGGGTGTATACAGGCGCCGCCGCAGCGTTTTTACTTATCGGACAGCCCGCAGCGGGACAGGCCGGCAGATGAGCCGCCGCAGGCCGATGAACCAATGCCGGATACGACGCAGAATGCTGTGCGGACAGGCGACACAGTGCTGGACAGCCTGCTGGACAGTGGCGCGGTACAGGCCGAGTCGGACGGCGAGGCGGTAGTGCTGCGCTGCGTCTTTGCGTCCGACCAGCCGTTTGCGCTCGCGCCCGCGTTTGTGCTCTGCACAGTTGAAAACGGCTGGGCGGTACTCCGCTGGACGAAAAAGGACGCAGCCGATAGGGCTGCGTCCAAATCCGGAGAATTAATTACTTGACGATGGTTTTTGCTTCCATGTAGTAGCGCTTTTCGTGCGCTTCGCCCATGGAGAAGGTCTTGCGGGGAAGCACACCGTCAAACACGACGCCGCGGAACAGGTCGTTCTTGGCAATGTCGGGCAGGATAAAGCCGATGTTGCCCGGCTTTTTGCCGAGGGATTCGACGACGTCCGCACCGTGGATATAGTCGATCTTGACGCTGCTGTGCTCTGCTGCATAGGCGTCGAGGCCGGTCTGCATGGTAGCGACCGGGATCGACCACTTGGGGTTTTCGACAACGAAAACGCCGCACTTGTCCGCTGCATAAAACGGGTAGCAATGCGCGTTGCTGCCCTCCGGCACCTTGTCGGCCATATAGGCCTTGCAGCCCTGCGCCTCATAGAACGCGGCAAGGCCGCTGAGCAGCCCGTCGGTCTCCACGCCGAACAGCACGCGGTGGATCGGCTCGATGATCAGGCTTTCGTCGTGGATGTTGACCACCTCGACCAGTGCGTAACGTGCGGGATGGTTTTCCTGCTCCTCGGCGGACAGACCCTGCTTGATCTCTTCCCAGTAGGCCTTTGCGGTCGCCATGGAGTGGTTGCCGTCGCCGACCGCATAGGGGAGCAGTGCCTGCGCATCCGTGCAGCCGTACTTTTTGTTGAAGGCCTCGCGGTCGCACAGCGCTTCCAGGCCGGCTTCGATCGCGTCGGTTTCCACGCTCTTGGGGATGAACCAGCCGGTGATATGGCCCCCGTTCTGCATCAGGTCGGTGTCGTACAGCTTTTCAAAGGAGGCGGTTTTGTCAAACAGCGGTTCGATGATGCTGCGGTCCGGGTCGTCGATCAGGATCATGATATGCGGCAGCTCCATGCATGCGCCCTGACGCACCTTGAGGCGCGGCGGGATACGCTCGACAACGGTTTTCTCGGTCGGGCGGATGAGCGAAGCAGAGCCGGGGGTGTATTCGTAGGCTTCCAGATCGACTGCGAGCACAATGCCGCGGCGCGGGCAGCTGCCGCCCGACCAGCGCTCGGTCAGCACCACGCCGGCGGGCAGGGTGCGCAGCGTGCCGTCTGCTATGTACCGGCGCATGGTCTCGTGGATCTGCCCGGTGCGCGCGGCGACATCTGCATCCTCAAGATAGACTTCGGGAAGCGTCAGCCGCAGGGTAGAGGGAGCGTCGCCGACAATGCGGTCGGTCTCCGCCCAGTATTCCGGCTGCGAGGTGTATTGGTCGCAGGCAATGACCGCCCACTTGGAAAGGTCTGTGCCCTCGCGGGGCAGCATGATTTCAGGGATATGGGTGCAGCGATTAGCCATGATTATTTTCCTCCTGCATTGGATTTGGATCAGTTTAAGTATAGCAGAAAATAGCGTGCAAAACATGGGGTTTTTCAAAAATAGCAAGTTTTGTGAAAATTGTTTCCTGCACTTGACGCACGGCGAGAAATATTGTACGATATTATAGGAGAAAATGGGTTGGAATTTGTAGAAGAATTACAACAAGCGGAGGGAGATAAAAATGTTCAAGTTCAAAGCAATTGGCGTTTCCGAAGGCCTGGCGCATGCCAGGGCCCTGGTGATCAAAGAAGCCGACCTGACGGTCGTGAAAGATACGATCACTGACGTTGCAGCGGAGCAGCAGCGCGTGCTGGACGCAGTGGAAAAAGCAAAAAAGCAGATTGAGATCCTGCGGGATGAAGCGGAAAAGAATATCGGCGCGGCAGAGGCGGAGATTTTTGACGCCCATCTGCTCATGCTGGACGACCCGGATTTCGTAGAAGGCATGACAAACCTGGTTGCAGACGAGATGGTCTGCGCAGAGTATGCGTGCTTTGTCAACTGTGAGAATTTCCAGGCCATGTTCCGAGCGATGGATGACGAATACATGCAGGCGCGCGCCGCCGATATCGGCGATATTTCCCAGCGCGTGCTCAAAAACCTCAAGGGCATTGCGGACAACGCAATCGATACGATCACGGAGCCGTGCATCATCATCGCCAACGACCTGACCCCGTCCGATACCGCGAAGATCGGCGGCAAGCCGGTCGTCGGCTTTATCACGCGCATCGGCGGACGCACCAGCCATTCCGCGATCATGGCGCGTTCCATGGGCGTCCCGGCGGTTGCCGGCGCGGGCGACAAGGTGGACGGCATTGAGGACGGTACCGAGCTGCTGCTCGACGGCGTATCCGGCGAGGTCATTGCGGATCCGGATGCAGAGACGCTGGCGCAGTTCGCGGAGAAGAAAAAGGCCGAGGATGGGCGCAAGGCGATGCTCGCCAAGTTCAAGGACCGTCCGGGCGAGACCAGCGACGGCCGCCGCATTGTGATCGAGGGCAATATCGGCAAGCCGGATGATGCGGTGCGCGTTGCGGAGCTGGGCGGCGAGGGCGTCGGCCTGTTCCGTTCCGAGTTCCTGTTTATGGACCGCGACGACCTGCCGAGCGAAGAAGAGCAGTTTGAAGCATACAAGAAGGCTTGCGAAGCGCTGGCGGGCAAGCCGGTCATCATCCGTACGCTGGATATCGGCGGCGATAAGGAAGTCCCGGCGCTCGAGCTGGAGAAGGAACAGAACCCCTTCCTCGGCTACCGTGCGATCCGTATCTGCCTGAACAAGACCGACCTGTTCCTGACCCAGCTGCGTGCGCTGTTGCGTGCGGCCAAGTACGGCGACCTGCGCATCATGTTCCCGATGATCTCGTCTATCGAGGAAATCCGCAACGCCAAGCAGGTTTTGCAGCAGGCAAAGGATCTGCTGGCGGCCGAGGGCGTGCCGTTCAATCCGGATGTCAAGGTCGGCATCATGGTTGAGATCCCGGTTGCAGCTGTCTGCGCGGACGTGCTGGCCAAGGAGGTCGACTTCTTCTCGATCGGCACGAACGACCTGATCCAGTATTCCTGTGCGGTCGACCGCATCAACGAAAAGATCTCCTATCTGTACCGTCCGCTGCATCCGGGCGTGCTGCGCCTGATCGCTATGACCGCCAAAGCGGCAAACGAGAACGGTATCGAGGTCGGCGTATGCGGCGAAATGGCCGGTACGCCGGGCATGGCGCCCGTGCTGTGCGGCCTGGGTGTGACCAACCTGTCCATGTCGGCGTCCGCGATGCTGGCGGCCAAGGCTGATTTGGCGGCGCATTCGTATGCGGAGTGCAAGGAGCTGGCAGATAAGCTGGTTGCAGCCACCAGCGCAACCGAAGCGGAGCAGCTGTTTGCTGAGTGGCGCGCGTAAACCAATCATATAATGCATGAAAAGAGCGCGGTTTCCAAATACCCTTTGGAAACCGCGCTCGCTTTATCTCAGGGGGTTAGCCCTGGCTGGCCAGGTTCTGCTCGTAGGATTCGATCATCTTCTTGAACGTGTGCCCCGTACGACGTTCGAGTTTTTCCAGATACCGTGTGGCTGTTTCATCGGTGAAAAGTTTGATTTGCAGATCGATTTTATCGTTTTCCACGGTTACAAGGATGCTGCTTATATATTTTTCAACAAACTCCCGGTTGATCAGCCCATTTGCCGCATCGCGTTTTGCCTCCTGGAGCACGCGCCGCAGCGTGGCGATGTGTTCGCGGAAGGCGGCGTCGCTGTTTTTCTGCTCTTCCAGTTCACTGAGCTCCTGCTCGGCCGCAGCAATTTCGTCGTCGCACTGCCGGTTCATTTGCAGAAAGTCGCGGTCGCTGATCTGGCCGGTGACGTTATATTCGAGCAGCTTATTCTTTTTCTTTTCTGCAAGCGCGCGGCGGGCGCGCACGGCTTCGAGCCGCTGCCCGATCCCCTGCCCATCCTGCCGGATGGATTGATACATGGCAATATACCGGTCGATCAGTGCGTCCGCATCGGCCTCGGCCTGCTGGAAAACATCGAAAAGGACAGGCTTCAGTTCATCCTCGTAAAGCGGCAGGGAAGGGCAGGAGCCAGCGCCGTTTTTGATCTTGCCCGAGCACACCCATTTGCTGTTCACGTTGCCCTGCTTGTCCCGGGAGTCCCTCCGGTAGTAAGCGGCGCCGCAGTGCGTGCAGAACAGCTTGCCGGTCAGCAGGTTGCCGTGGTTGCACCGGCCCTGCCGCTGTTTAACATCCCTGCTGCGGCGGGTGAGCACTGCGTTGGCTGCATCCCACAGTTCTTCGGACACAATGGCAGGTACGATTTCGCCGGTTTCATCTTTGAACATCACCCATTCCTCCGCTGGGAGGAATTTCTGCTTTTTGGTGAACATGTCAACGATGCGGACCTTGTTGCCGACATAGTAGCCCTTGTATTTGGGGTTGGAGATTATGCCGGACATGGTGGTGTGTGCAATACGCCTGCCATTATGGTTGCGGTAGCCTTTCTCCCAGAACAGGGTTTCAATCTGCTTCATGCTGTATTGGTCGGTCGCATAGAGCTCGAACAGCTCGCGCACCATAGGGGCTTCCTCTTCATCGATCACCAGACGTTTATTGTCCTTGCGATAGCCGAAAATGCGGCTGTTGCCCAATACAACACTGTTTTTGATCGCCTGCTGATGGCCGAATTTGACGCGGCCGGACAGCTTGCGCAGCTCGTCCTGCGCAATACCGGACATGATGGTCAGGCGAAGCTCAGAGTCCTCCTCAAAGGTATTGATATTGTCATTCTGAAAGAAGACGCCCACCCCGGCGGCAAGCAGGTCACGGGTGAACTGGATGCTGTCCAGCGTATTGCGGGCGAATCGTGTGATCTCCTTGGTGATGACCAGGTCAAACAGGCCCGCTTTGCCGTCCTCGATCATGCGATGGAAGTTTTCACGTTTCTTTGTTGTCATGCCGGAAAGGCCTTCGTCGATATAGCCGTCTACAAATATCCATGCATTGTTGCGCTGGATAAAGTCGCGGTAATACCCGATCTGGTTATCCAGAGAGTTAAGCTGTTCGTCGCTTTCACTGGATACACGGGCATAGAAGGTGACGCGCAGCGGGATGTCGTAAATCGGGTGTGTTTTCATCTGTTGGCGGATGGCATGTACGTCCATATCAAGCGCTCCTAAAAAGTTCGTTGTAACATGATTAGTATATCATATAATAAAGGGGTTCGCAAATGGAGCCTGGGAAAGAGATTGCAACTGGTTGTTGCATTTTATGGCGGCGTTGGTATAATTGGCTTATCATACACAAATCACACCACAGGAGGGAAAGGAAAAGATGGAAAGGATGACACAGAAAACCGCGGACGGCTACACGGTTGCACCGGAAGCGCAGGCACAGGCAATCACGCGCCTTGGCCGGTGGGAGGATATGATGGAGCAGCTCGAGCGCGAGCAGGCGGAGATTTCCGCTTTGCTGGAAGAGCTGAGGGCCGCAGGCAAGGAAAAATCCGTGCGCTTCCGGGAATCGTTCGCGCGCAAGCTCACGGTTTCTACCATGCTGGATACGCTGCGCCGAAGCAGCAGATAAGGGAAAGAGGGCTTCCTCACGGAAAGCCCTCTTTTTATAACCACTTGAGCAATCTTCATCGGTTGATCACTGTCATTTGCAGGCCCTGCATCACGTCAAGCGCCTTTTCGTGCAGCACCGGGTCAAAGCTGCGGCAGAGTGCAGCATCTACCGTGATCTGTGCTTCCGGCCACTGCGCCTGCATGAGCACCGCATTGGACAGTACACACATGTTGGTCACCACACCCACCACCATGATCTCACGCAGGCCGGGCAGCTCCTGACCGAGCTTGATCAGTTCTGCGGGCGGCATGCCGAGCGCATGTTTGCACACGGTATGGATCTGGTGGTTGGCACAGGTTTCGCAGCAAAGCTCCTGCGTTTTGCCGTACAGCCGCCAGCCAGTCTCCTCTGGGTTGCAGTGCGGGATGGGCAGCGCGCGTCCTTCGCGGGTCTCGAGATAGGTGCCGTCGTGCGTGTCGTAGGTAAACAGCACATGGTCGCCCTGCGCGAGATAGGTCTGCGCCAGGCGGGCAATGCCGTCGTCGATCGCAGCGGCGCCCTCAAAGCCGAGGGAGCCGGTGACAAAATCGTTCTGGTAATCGATCACTGCAAGCAGTTTGGGTACTCTTTCCATGGTGACGTCCCTCCATTTCTTGATTATTTCCATCATAGCATGATTTTGTGCAGCAGACAATGAATTTATTGCGCAAGTGCATCGTGTGGATTATAATGGACGCAGGGCGCGCATACGATTTGGTGACGGAGGTGCGCGCGATGGACAGACGGACAGCAAAACGGATCATACTTGGCGCAGCCGTGTTGGCGCTTGCACTGATCGTTGGTGTGCGCGGCGGCCGCATGGTGCAGGCGATCGCGCAGAGCCGGGAGGCGCGGACACTGGTGATCGACGCCGGTCATGGCGGTTTCGACGGCGGCGCGGTCAGCTTAAGCGGCACTACCGAACAGGATATCAACCTGAGCATTGCGCAGCGCGTACAGGCACTGGCGGAATTTTTCGGCGTACATACGGCGATGACGCGCACGGATGGAAATGCGCTGGACTATGACCCGTCCCGCCCGGTCCGGGAAAACAAGATTGCCGATATCAAGGCGCGGGAACAGCTCGTGCAGGACATGGCCGAGCCGGTTTTCCTGAGTATCCATCTCAACAAGTTCAGCGACGCGCAGTACCACGGCGCACAGGTGTTTTATTCCCCCAACCATGCGGGAAGCAGCGTGTTGGCCGAGCTGCTGCAAGCTGCCCTGACAGAGGGCTGCGATCCTTCCAACAACCGGCAGGCGAAACAGGCGGAAAGCACGATCTACCTGATGAAGAACCTGGACTGCCCGGCTGTCATCGTCGAGTGCGGTTTTTTGTCCAATCCGGAGGAAGAACAGCGGCTAACTGATACGGAATACCATAAAAAACTCGCCGCCAGCATTGTGACCGGCTATCTCCGGTACGAAAGCGGTGGCTGATGGAGGAAATATGAAGCAGAAAACAGTATATCTTTGCAGTGAATGTGGGTATGAAGCTCCCAAATGGTATGGAAAATGCCCGTCATGTGGGGCGTGGAACACCATGAGCGAGTTCAAGGTGCAGCCGGAGTCTGCCGCACGCGGCACGAACACCTTCCAGCGCGGCGCGTCCCGCCCGACCCTGCTGCGCGATATTGAAAGCGGGGACGAAACCCGATTTTATTCCGGCATCGGCGAGCTGGACCGCGTGCTGGGCGGCGGCGCGGTGCATGGCTCCTTTGTGCTGGTGGGCGGCGAGCCGGGCATTGGCAAATCAACGCTGCTGCTGCAAATGTGCCAGGAGATGTGCAAGTCCGCACGCGTGCTGTATGTGTCCGGTGAGGAATCACTGCGGCAGATCAAACTGCGCGCAGCGCGGCTCAAGATCTCCTCACCCGACCTGTACATCCTTGCAGAGACCGATATGGAGCAGATCATCAGCGAGACCGAGATGCTCGCGCCCGACATCCTGATCGTGGACTCGATCCAGACGGTCTACAAGCGTGACCTGACCGCGGCCCCCGGCGGCACGACGCAGATCAAGGAATGCGCGATGAGCCTGATGCAGTATGCAAAGAACAAAAACGTGACGATCTTTATTGTCGGCCATGTCAACAAAGAGGGCACGCTGGCGGGGCCGAAAATTCTGGAGCACATGGTAGATTGTGTGCTGTATTTCGAAGGGGAGACCACCGGCCCGTTCCGCTGCCTGCGCGCGGCGAAAAACCGCTACGGCTCGACCAATGAGATTGGTGTATTTGAGATGAGCGACCACGGCCTTGTGGAGGTGCAGAACCCTTCCGCCGCCATGCTCGCCGGACATCCGCAGGGCGCGTCGGGCAACTGCATCGCCTGCGTGATGGAGGGCAGCCGCCCTCTGCTCGCCGAGGTGCAGGCGCTTGCTGCGAAAACCCAGTTCGGCGTGCCGCGCCGCACGGCGGCGGGCGTGGACTACAACCGCATGGTGCTGCTGCTGGCGATTTTGGAAAAACGCTGCGGGCTGTTCCTCTCGTCCTCCGACGTTTACGTCAATGTGGTCGGCGGCATGCGGCTGGACGAGCCTGCGGTCGACCTGCCGATGGTGCTGGCGATCGCGTCCAGCTTCCGGGACAAGCCGCTGCCCGAGGGCGTGATGAGCTTTGGCGAGGTCGGCCTGACCGGCGAGCTGCGCGCGGTGTCAAACGCCGCCCAGCGCATCAATGAAGCCTACCGCCTCGGGTTCCATACCTGCATCATGCCAATGCAGGACATTGACGAGGAACTGACGCGAAGCATGAATATCGTGCGTGTCAAAACCGTAGCGGACGCGATCCGCGCGGTGCTCTGAGAAAATTTACATGCGTAAAACCGGCCTTCCTGCTGCAAACTATACACAGTTTTGCGGCGGGAGGTCGGTGTTTTTATGGAAAAACAGGCGCGGACGGTTTTGGTATCCACAGCGGTCATACTGGCTGCCTTATTGCTCTGGTCGTGGCAGAACCGTCCGCCGGAAGCCGAACAGGTGCAGGTTGGCACAGCATCCGTACAGGATATTTACAACAGCGTCACCATCACCGGTACGGTCGAGGCCGCGGACAGCACGGCGCTCTGCCCGGCGGAAAACGCAGTTGTTGCAGCGGTCTATGCGTCGGTTGGCGACACGGTGGAGCAGGGCGAGGTGCTGTGCACGCTGGCCGATGTGCCGCAGGAGGCCGGAAGTGAAACGGTGCAGGCGGTATGGGAGTCGCTTTCCGGGCAATCGGCACACACTGTGACAGCCGGACAGGCAAACATCCTGTGCGCGCCGGTTTCGGGGACCGTTCTCACCATCCCGTCGGTGGGGGAGGCTGTAATCGCAGGCCTGCCCTGCATCCGTGTCGCGGATCTGAGCAGCCTGTGGGTGCGCGCGCAGTCGCCCGAACTGTATGCAGGCGAACTGGCGGCGGGACAACGTGCGAACGTAACGGCCTCTGCGGCAGGCGATACAGTTTACGGCGCGCAGGTGGACAGCGTTTCCCCGGTTGCGGTACGAGCCATGAGCCTGACCGGGCAGAGCGGTGAAGCCACCGTGGAAACCATCCTGTCGCTGTGCGGAGATACCGAGGGCCTGCGGCCGGGGTATTCGGCGTCAGTCAAGATTTTTACCGAATACCATCCGGATGCTGTTGTTGTGCCGCATGAAGCGGTCTGTCAGCGTGGCGAACAGGAATATGTGTTCTGCGTAGAAAACGGGCATGCCGTGCAGTGCCCTGTGACCACCGGATACATGCTGGAAACCGTGACCGAGATCGTGGAGGGGCTCGCGCCGGATGCGGCAGTCGTCCTGTCCCCATCCGATACATTGACCGATGGCGCACCGGTCGAGGTGGCGGCATGAGGGCAATCGATCTGATGCGTTTAGCGGCCTCCAACCTGCGTGAAAACCCGCTGCGTACCGCCCTGTGCGCGCTTTCGGTCGCGGTCGGCACGGGGGCGCTGCTGGTGATTGCGGCAATCGGCCTGTTCGGCCAGACACAGGTGCAGGCGGCGCTCCGCACCATCGGCGTCAGCGGCCTGACTGTGTATCTGGACGGTCATGGGGCAGGCACGCCGCTTTCTGCCGAGCTGGCGGACACGCTCGAGCAGGCGGTTGCCGGGATAGACAGCGTCATGCCGATCAAGGCCAAGACCGGCAACGTCCGCGCAGGCCATGTGACCGAAAATGCAGTCTTTCTCGGCGCAGACGAACGGCTGGGCGAGGTGATGCAGCTGGAGGTGCTGGCAGGCTCACTGTTGACCGAGCGGCAGGCGGACACTGCGCAGCCTGTCGCGGTCGTCGGGGACGAACTGGCGCAGGCGCTGTACGGGCGCACCAACATCACCGGGCGCACCATCCGCCTGCGGATCGACGGCCGGGACGAGTATTTCACCGTTTGCGGTGTGGTCAAGGCGCAGACCAGTGCACTTGGCAGCGCGCTGTCCTCCTTTGCACCGCATCTGGTGTACGTCCCATACAGCTGCCTGGCCTCCATGCAGGAAAATGCGGATCAGGTATTCGTACAGTGCAGCGCACAGGCCGACCTGTCTGCGGTCAGCGGGCAGATTTCCCGTTACCTGACCGGGCGCGGTCAGGTGGACGGTACGGTGCGGGTGCAGAACATGTCCGGCATGGTGGAAACCGTGGAGCAGATGGCTGATCTTTGTGTTGCATTATTCCTCGCTGTGGGGGCGATCACGCTGTGCGTCGCCCTGATCGGTGTGCTGTGCAGCATGCTGGCTGCCGCACATGAAAAAACAGGGGAAATCGGCATCCTGCTGGCCATTGGCGCCCAGCCGCGTGATATCCGGCGGCTGTTTCTGCTGCAAAGCGCGCTGCTATGCACGCTCGGTGGGCTGGCCGGCCTGTTTGCCGCAGGCGGCGCGCTGTATTGGGGGGCGTCCCTCCTGCCGGACTGGCGTGTGTCTGCCGCACTGCTTGTGCTGTCCGTATTCTGCGGGGCGGCGGCAGGGCTGTTTCCGGCGGTTCGGGCAGCCCGGCTTGACCCGATCGACGCAATGCGCAAATAAGCCTTTTCTTTCGATTTTCCCTGTGGTATGATAGGTAGGGAAAAGACAGAGAAAGGGATGGATGCACGATGCGCCACATCATTGATTTAAGCGATTTGACGGAAAAGGAATTTTCCGATTTGTATAAGCTCACCACAAACATTATCGACAGGCCGGAAGGCTATGCCGACGCCTGCCGCGGCAAGGTGCTGGGCAGCCTGTTCTATGAGCCGTCTACGCGTACCAACCTGTCGTTTTCGACTGCGATGATGCGTCTTGGCGGCAGCGTGGTGGGCTTTTCCGACCCCGGTTCGTCCTCGACTGCGAAGGGCGAAACGCTGAAAGACACGATCAACATGGTGTCCAGCTATGCGGATCTGATCGTGATGCGCAACCCGCGCGAGGGTGCGGCGAAAGCAGCTTCCATGTACTCATCCGTGCCGGTGATCAACGCGGGCGACGGCGGCCACCTGCACCCGACCCAGACGTTGACCGATATGGTCACGATCCTGCGGCTGCGCGGTTCGGCGGACGATATGAAGATCGGCCTGTGCGGTGATTTGAAATACGGCCGCACCGTACATTCGCTGCTGCATTTCCTAGAGCGGTACCACAACGTACAGATCTATCTGATCGCGCCGGACGCGCTCAAACTGCCGGACTATATGATCCGGTTCCTCAAAGAGCACAATATGCCGTTCTGCGAGGTAAACAGCATCGACGAGGTGCTGCCTGAGCTGGACGTGCTGTACATGACGCGCATCCAGAGGGAACGGTTTGTCACTGCACAGGAATACGAAAATCTCGAAGGGAATTACCAGCTGACCGCGGAAAAGCTGAAGCGTGCGAAAAAAGATATGCTGGTGCTGCACCCGCTCCCGCGCGTGGACGAGATCGCGCAGGACGTGGACGACGATCCGCGTGCAGTCTATTTCCGGCAGGCGCGCTTCGGCATGTTCGGCCGTATGGCGCTGCTGCTGACGCTGTCCAAGCTGCCGTTCATCCGCGCTGGACATCAGGACATCGGCGCGCACGGCGTCAAATGCTCCAACCACAAATGCATTACCAAAACCGAGCTGTATCTGCCGCTTGAGGGCAAGCCGGGAGACCGCTGCCCCTACTGCGATGCACCGCTCGAGATGCTGCTGTAATAAAAGAGGACGCAAGTATTTTATACGCTTGCGTCCTCTCTTCATTTTTTATTTTTGGAATATGTCGAGCGCATGGCTGGTAACGCCCAGCAGGTCCTCGCGCTCACAGGTTGCAAAGTGGTATTTCAGGTAAAGCGCAAAAACGTCATCATCCATTGCGTCAATAGCGTCACGCAGGAGCAGCGCGCAGCCGTCCGAGGCAACATAATGCAGCCGGGTGGTAGGGAATGCGGTCATCAAGCGGTCGATATCCTCTTTGCGGATCAGCTCAAATAAGTCCTTTGGCTGGGACTTTGCCGCAAATGTTTCGGCGTCCAGCAGGCCGCGTTCAAGATAGTCTGCAACGTCGATATTATGTCGGTTGAAACCCTCGTCCAGAAGGCAGCCGTCGGAGATGACATAGGCTGCAAAAATGATGCCGCCCGGCCTGGTAACACGGATGGCTTCTCGGATCGCCTGCCGTTTATCTTCCTCCGTATAGAGGTGGTACAGCGGCCCCAGCAGCAGCGTAATATCATACCGGTCATCCGGGAAAGCGGACAGATTGAGCGCGTTTCCCTGCGTAATGGTGATGGTTTCGGTCGGCAAAGTGTTTTTCCGGAAAACATCGATATTGTGCTCGATGAGTTCCACCGCGTCAACGGCATATCCCTGGCGCGCCAATGCGTGCGAATACCTGCCGGTACCCGCGCCGATTTCCAGTACCCGGTCGCCGGGCTTGCTGTATTTCGCAATATAGCGCATGGTGGTCAGGAACTCAACCGAACCATGCCTTACTGCCAGGCGGCTGTCCTCATCGTAATGATTATAAAATTGGGTTAAATATTGGCTGGTTTCCATATGATACCTCATTATTCATCCCATTCGATTTTGTGTTGCAGCGGGCCGGAGCCATGGCCGAGATTCAGTCCGAACCGGATGCAGGCGGTCAGGTAGCGTTTGGCCCGTTTCACACTGCCGGGCAGGGAAATGCCCTGCGCCAGGCCGCAGGCGATGGCGGAGGACAGCGTACAGCCCGTACCATGCGTGTTGGGGTTGTCGATACGCGGGGCGGGAAGCCAATGCATTTGCCCGTCCGCATAAAGCAGGTCGTCCGCGCTCCCGGCAAGGTGGCCGCCTTTGACCAGCACACCGCCGCCTGTTTTTGCCGCAATTTCCTGCGCAGCCTGCTCCATCTCCGCGCGCGTTTGGATAGAGCGGCCGCAGAATGCAGCAGCCTCATGCAAATTGGGCGTGACCAGGGTACACAGCGGGAAGATCTGCTCCTCAAGCGCCGGCATGGCGTCGGTTTTGCTCAATGTATGGCCGCTGGAGGAGATCATCACCGGATCGAGCACTACGTTTTTAGCGTGGTGCGCGCGCAGCCGGTCCGCCACGGCGTGGATAATATCCGCATCATACAGCATGCCGAGCTTGACCGCGTCCGGACGGATATCGTTAAACACGCAGTCAATCTGTTTGGCAACCAGTTCCGGCGGGACTGCCTGCATGGCGAAAACGCCGGTCGTATTCTGCGCGATGACCACGGTGATGGCCGCCATGCCGTACAATCCATGCGCTTCAATGGTTTTCAGATCGGCCTGAATACCGGCGCCGCCTGTCGGGTCGGTGCCGGCGATGCTGAGTACGGTTTTCATTTTTCTGTATCCTCCAATCCTGTGCCGTCAAAGGCAGGGATAAAACTTTCGCTGATGGATGCATCCTGCTGGAAAAAGCCGCTGAGGCCAAGCTCTGTGAACAGGGTGCAGGCTTCCGCGTATTCCGCGTCGGTGATCGTGCGGTTAAGCTCCGGCCAGTCCTGCATGCCAAACGGCGTGTACTGCCGCATCAGGCTGACGAGCACACTGTCCCCAAACCGGGCTGCGATGTCGCGCAGCACCTGCGCGGTGTCGCCCGCAAGGCCGGGCAGCATCAGGTGCCGGATGACGGTCCCGCGGGCCAGCAGGCCGGTTTCATCATACTGCGGCGCACCGGTCTGCCGCACCATTTCGGTGATGGCGTCGACGGCAGTCTCATGGTAGTCCTCTGCATGGGAATACCGCGCGGCATAGTAGCTGCTGTAATACTTGTAGTCCGGCAGATAAATGTCAATCCAGCCGTCCAGCATTTTCAGTGTGTCCAGGCTCTCGTAGCCGCTCGAATTATATACGATGGGGACGGACAGACCTCGCTGTCTGGCCAGCCGCAGGGCATCGATAATCTGCGGCGCATAATGCGCGCCGGTCACGAGATTGATGTTGTGCGCGCCCTGCCGCTCGAGCGAGAGAAAGGTCTGTGCCAGTGCCTCGACCGAGATTTCTCTTCCGGCAGCCTCCCTGCGGCTGATCTGGCGGTTCTGGCAGAACACACAGCCCAGTGAGCAATGCGAAAAAAATACCGTGCCCGAGCCGCGCGTGCCGGAAATCGGCGGCTCTTCCCACAGATGCAGGGAAGCGCGCGCTGCTTCCGTGCGGTCGTTTGCGCCGCATAATCCGCGCGTGCGCGTCCGGTCTGCTCCGCAGGCACGCGGGCACAGGCGGCAGTTTTTCATCAGCCCTGTCAAATCTATCCCTCCAACTGGATTTATTATATCGTATTTGCGGCTGGAAATAAAGGCGCGTTTTATGCTATACTAAGTATAATGCGAAAAACAGGAGATGACCCTATGAAAATTTCAGATCTTTTCAAGCAGGAAAAAGTCACGCTGTCTTTTGAGGTGTTCCCACCCAAGACCAGCAGTACATACGAATCTGTCGCACAGGCGACACAGGAGATTGCAGCGCTGCGCCCGGACTTTATGAGCGTCACATACGGCGCGGGCGGCGGCACAAGCGAGCACACAGTGCATATCGCGTCCGATCTGCAAAAGAAGTATGGCGTTACCGTACTGACCCATCTGACCTGCGTCTCCTCGACCAGGGAGCATGTTTCCACTATGCTGGAGAAGTTCAAGCAGCAGGGGATCGAGAATGTGCTTGCGCTGCGCGGCGATATCCCGGCGGGCGGCGCGCCGGCTGACGATTACCACTATGCAGCTGAGCTGGTGCGCGACATCAAGGCGCAGGGCGATTTCTGCATCGGCGGCGCATGTTACCCGGAAGGGCATGTCGAAGCGGAAAATAAAACCGAAGATATCCTGCATCTGAAGGAAAAGGTGGAAGCAGGCTGCGAATTCCTGACCACTCAGATGTTCTTTGACAACAATATCCTGTACAATTTCCTGTACCGCATCCGCGAAAAGGGCATTACGGTGCCGGTGGTGGCGGGCATCATGCCGGTGACCAATGTCAAGCAGATCAAGCGCATCACTTCGATGTCCGGCACCTACCTGCCCGAGCGGTTCAAGGCGATTGTTGACCGCTTCGGAGACAACCCGGCTGCGATGAAACAGGCGGGCGTGATCTACGCGACCGAGCAGATCATCGACCTGATTGCAAACGGTGTCAACCACATCCATGTGTATTCCATGAACAAGCCCGAGGTTGCGGCGGGTATCCAGTCCAGCCTTTCGGAGATCCTCGGATGATCGAATTTGACCGGAATGAGGCGCTCCGGTATCTCGGCTACCGCAATACCGAACCGGATGCCGCGATAGCGGAAAGCCTTACGCGCTGCGCGGCGGATATGCAGGCCGCGGTGCAGCCGAAATCGGTATTTGTATCCTTCCCGCTTTCCCATCCGGCGGAAAATGCGCTGGAGATCGCCGGCGTGACCATTCACAGCTGCAATCTGGCGCGCAACCTGAGGGGCTGCGAGCGGGTTTATCTGATGGCGGCGACGCTCGGCATCGCTGTCGACCGGCTGATTGCCCGCGCCAGCGCGGTGCGGATGAGCGACGCAGTGATATATCAGGCGGTGGCGGCGGCAATGATCGAGACCTATTGTGATGCGGTCAACGATACCATCCGGCGCGAAGCTGCGCGCGGCGGGCTGTACTGCCGTCCGCGTTTCAGCCCGGGTTATGGGGACTTTTCGATTGCGCATCAGCGCGATTTCAGCCGCCTGCTGGATACGCCGCGCAAGATCGGCCTGACCGTAACCGAAAGCTGCCTGCTGGCGCCGGTCAAGTCGGTAACGGCGGTCATCGGCCTGTCGGATACGCCGCAGCCGTGCCATCGCAGGGGATGTGAGGAATGCGGCAAAAAAGACTGTGCATTTAGGAGATAAGCAAATGAAATTCATCGAACGACTGGGGAAGGAATGGCTGTTTTTCGACGGCGGCATCGGTACAATATTGCAGGAGCATGGCCTTGCCGCGGGGGAACTGCCCGAAACATGGAATATCACCCACCCGGATGAAATCCTGTCCATACACCGCGCCTATCTGGATGCGGGCAGCGACATTATCAATACCAACACGTTCGGCGCAAATGCGCTCAAATATCCGGACAACCTGCGCGAGATCGTCGAGTCAGCGGTGGCGCATGCCAAAGAAGCGCGGCGGCAGTCGGGCAGGGAAGACGCGTATATTGCGCTCGACATCGGCCCGACCGGCAGGCTGCTCCAGCCCATGGGCGACCTGCCGTTTGAGCAGGCGGTTGCATTGTTCGGCGAGGTGGTGCGCATCGGTGCGGCGGCAGGCGCAGACCTTGTACTGATCGAGACCATGAGCGACAGCTATGAGCTCAAAGCCGCGGTGCTGGCGGCAAAGGAAAACTGCGACCTGCCCGTGCTTGCGACCGTGATCTTTGACGAAAAGGGCAAACTGCTGACCGGCGGCACGGTCGATTCGGTTGTCGCGCTGCTGGAGGGGTTGGGCGCGGATGCGCTTGGCGTCAACTGCGGCCTTGGCCCGCAGCAGATGCTGCCGATCGTCAAACGGCTGACCGAGGTCAGCTCACTGCCGGTCATTGCCAACCCGAACGCCGGCCTGCCGCGCAGCGAAAACGGCAGGACTGTTTACGACATCGGCGCAGACGAATTTGCCTCCCTCATGGAGGAGATTGCGGATCTCGGTGTGCAGGTGCTCGGCGGCTGCTGCGGCACAACGCCTGCGCATATCCGCAAAACAGTTGCGTTGTGTAAGGGCAAGCCTTTTGTGCCGATGGAGAAAAAGCACCGCACGGTGGTTTCGTCTTTTTCGCAGGCGGTGGAAATCGGAGAAAAGCCGGTTATTATCGGCGAGCGCATCAACCCGACCGGCAAAAGCAAGTTTAAAGCTGCCCTGCGTGAAGGGAACATCGAATATATCCTGTCCGAGGGGCTGGCACAGGAGGACAGCGGCGCACATATCTTGGACGTCAACGTCGGCCTGCCCGAAATCGACGAGCCTGCGATGATGGCGCAGGTCGTCACGCGGTTGCAAAGCGTGCTTGCGCTGCCGCTCCAGATCGATACCTCCAATACGGAAGCAATGGAACGCGGCATGCGTCTGTATAACGGCAAACCGATGATCAACTCGGTAAACGGCAAGCAGGAGAGCATGGAAGCAGTGTTCCCGCTGGTGAAAAAATATGGCGGCGTGGTCGTTGGCCTGACGCTGGACGAAAACGGCATCCCGGATACTGCGGAAGGCCGTGTGCAGATTGCGAAAAAGATCTATGACACCGCAGAACGCTACGGCATTGCGTGCGAGGATATTGTGATCGACGGGCTGGCCATGACGATTTCGTCTGACAGCCGTTCCGCACTGGTAACACTCGAAACCCTGCGCCGCGTGCGCGACGAACTGGGCGGGCATACCATCCTCGGTGTGTCCAACATTTCGTTCGGCCTGCCGCAGCGTGAGATCATTAACGCGAATTTCTTCACCATGGCTTTGCAGAACGGCTTATCCTGTGCAATCATCAATCCCAATGCGGACGCAATGATGCGGTCTTATCGCGCATTTCTTGCGCTGACAGATCAGGACGAACAGTGTGCAGGCTATATCGCGGCATACGGCAACCAGCCGGCGGCTGCGGCGCAGCCTGTGACGGCTGACAGCACCATGCCCCTGGCAGAGTGCATCGAGCGCGGCCTGCGCGAGCGCGCGGCGCAAGCTGCCAAAGCAGCGCTCCAAACCATGCCGCCGCTCGAGCTGGTCAACACCGAGCTGATCCCGGCGCTCGACCGCGTGGGCAAGGGCTTTGAAGCGGGCACGGTGTTCCTGCCGCAGCTGCTGATGAGCGCGGAAGCTGCAAAGGCAGCGTTCGAGGTCGTCAAGGACGCGATGCGCGGCGCGCCGCAGGAGACACGCGGCAGGATCATCCTTGCCACGGTCAAGGGCGATATCCACGACATCGGCAAGAACATCGTCAAGGTGCTGCTGGAAAATTACGGATACCAGGTGCTTGACCTGGGCAAGGACGTAGCACCCGAGACGATTGCAGAGACTGCGGTCAAAGAGCAGGTTCCGCTTGTCGGCCTGAGCGCGCTGATGACGACCACAGTCGTCAGCATGGAGCAGACCATCCGCCTGCTGCGCGAAAAAAAGCCGGATATCAAAATTGTGGTCGGCGGAGCGGTGCTGACGCAGGAATACGCGGATTCGATCGGCGCGGACTGCTATGCGCGTGACGCAATGGCAACCGTGCATTACGCAGATTCCGTTTTCGGATAAAGCAAAATCCCGCAGAGATTTCTGCGGGATTTTTGTATCGGTTTCAGGCGGCGGCGAGTTCCGCAAGCGCTTCCTGCTTGTTGTCAGCGGAAAACAGAAACGCGCCGTTTTCGTCATATACCTCAATGTGTCCGTTTACATATTCGATCGAGTAGCCCATATTCGGTTCTCCTTTCTTTTTGTTGTACCTATTGTACCAAGAAAAGAGTCCAATAATACGGACTTACTCCAGCGTGTTTCGAAGCTGCTGCTGGAAAGCCGCACGCACTTCGGCAGGCGCGATGATCTGCACCGCGCCGCCAAGTCCGAACACCCAGGAGAAAAACTGCGGGCTGACAGCAACGGTTACATTTACGGCAAAGTGTTCCTCGTCCAGCTTCTGCACCATCAGGTCTGCACCAAACCGGTCGCGGATAACACCGATAAAGCGGTTTTCGCACTGCAATCGCACGTTTTTTTCATCGCCGGAAAACATACCAAACACCTTGCGCGAATAGGAAGCAAGGTTGAACTGGTTCTGGAACAGGCGCTGCCCCTCGCGTTTTTGGCCGGTCAGCAAAATGTGCTCCATCTTGTCTACGCGGTAGTGGCGGATGGAAGCGGATGCACTGTCATAGGCGATCATATAGTAGTTTTCATCATCCCAGGTCAGCGCCCATGGGCTGACCTGATACAGTGCGCCGTCCTTGCGGTAGCGTTTTTGGATACGCTCCGGGCTGGAAAAATCGAGCGCCCACTCGAAATACTGGAAGGTGATCTGTACGCCTTCTGAAATCGCGTTGTGCAGTGTGTCGATGTTGTAATAAATGCTTTCGTTTATGGTTTTGACACGGTCGGAAACATAAACCTGCCGCTGCAAAGCATGCGCCTGCGGCTCGCTGGCAAGCGATTCGATCTTTTTGATCAGCTCATTCGATTTTTTCTCCGTGATGAAACGCGAACACTGGATTGCATCCACCAGCAATTTGAGCTCAGGCAGCTCAAACTCGCGTGAAGCAACATAGTAGCCGCCGCCCGGGCCGCGCTGCAACACCACGTCCAGCCCGAAATCCTGCAATGCTGCAATGTCCGAATAGATGCTTTTGCGCTCCGCTTCAATGCCATGGCGGGCGAGCGCAGCCAGCAGCTCATCCATGCTGAGTTTGTGCTCTTCGTCGGTCTTTTGCAGCAGGATCTGATGGAGATACAGCAGCTTGAGCTTCTGGTACGGGTTTTTAGCCATTGGCATGCTCCGTTTCCGAGAGCGCCTGCTGATAGGCGGCAAGGGTCGTGCAGTCAAAGCAAACCATAGTCACGCATTCGATCTCCTCGTGCGCGGCAAGGTATTGCAGGATCGTACCGATGGCGATGCGCGCAGCGCGGTCGACCGGGAAATGATACACGCCGGTGCTGATTGAAGGAAATGCAACGGTTTTGCACCCCAGTTCGGATGCAATGGTCAGGCAGTTCCGGTAGCAGCTGGCAAGCAGTTCGTCCTCTTTTGCTTTCCCGCCGCGCCAGATCGGGCCGGGTGTATGGATGACATAACGGCAGGGAAGGCGGTAGGCGCGGGTTGCCTTGGCTTCGCCGGTTTTGCAGCCGCCGAGCGTGCGGCATTCCGCGAGCAGCTCCGGCCCGGCCGCGCGGTGGATCGCACCGTCTACACCGCCGCCGCCCAGCAGGGTGGTGTTCGCCGCGTTGACAATCGCATCGGTTTCACATCTGGTGATGTCCCCCTGTATGATTTTCAGTCGTTCCATCGATAGCCCTTCTTTCCGGGTAATTTATTGGACTTATTATACGCCGCACAGGCAGAAATTGCAAGTTTGACGAAAAAGCGGCGAAGCGGTATAATATGAGTCAGTGCAAAAGGAGGTCGTGCAATGGATAAACCCATGTCGGAATACGCTGCGGACGCGCCGCGCGTGCTGCGCGATTTCCTCACCTATATCTCAACGATACAAGGCAAATCTGCGAAAACCGCACATGAATATTATCTTGACCTGCGTCTGTTCTTCCGGGTGGTCAAGCATAACAAGCGGCTCGTGCCAAAAGAGACGCCGATCGACCAGATACCAATCAATGATATTGATGTCGGCTTTCTGCGGGAGATCACCCTGTCTGATGCCTATGACTATCTGGAATACATGTCCGGCGAGCGGCCGACCCAGCAGAACAGCACTGCGACCGATTACGGGCTGAACAGCACCTCACGCGCGCGCAAGGTATCCGCAATCCGTGCGTTTTTCCGGTATCTGACCGATAAAAAGCATGTGCTCGAGGTCAATCCGGTCAGCAATCTGGAGTCGCCTACCATCCGCAAGTCGCTGCCGGTCTATTTGACGACAGATGACAGTGTGCGCCTGCTCGAATCCGTGCAGGGGGAGTATGCGGAGAGGGATTACTGCATCCTGACACTGTTCCTCAACTGCGGCCTGCGTGTTTCCGAGTTGGTAGGGCTGAACCTGTCGGACTTTCAGGGGGATACGGTGCGCGTGCTCGGCAAAGGGAACAAGGAACGCACCGTATATCTTAACGACGCGTGCCGCCTCGCATTAGAGGCATACCTGCCCAAACGGCTGACCCCGCATGACAAGGATAAAAACGCATTGTTCGTCAGCCGGAACCGCAATCGCATTAACGTGCAGACGGTCAAGTGGCTGGTCAAAAAATACATCGGGCAGGCGGGATTGGATACGCAGAAATACTCTGCCCACAAGCTGCGCCACACTGCGGCGACACTGATGTATCAGAACGGTGTGGACATCCGTACGCTGCAAAACATTCTGGGCCATACCAGCGTAAACACGACTATGATCTACACCCATATAGAGGACAGCAGCCTGCGCGAGGCCGCAGCCAAAAACCCGTTGGCATCGGTCAAGCCACATACATCTGATAAGAAAGAAAAAGAGGAAGCATAGGCTTCCTCTTTCCGTTTATTGCAGCGCACCGTATCCGGCGTTTTCCACACAGCGCTGTCCGGCCTCGGTTAGCATAAAAGCGGCAAGACGGCGTGCGGGCGCATCCTCCGGCGTGTCCTTGCGCAGCACGATATAGGTGTTGTTCGATAAGGGATAGCTGCCATCTGCTATGGTCTCGTCCGTCGGCGCGACGCCGTCGATCTCGAGCAGCTTAAGGCGATCGGCTGTGCCGAGTACCATGTTGGTGTTCCGGAAATAGTAATAAATGCTGTATCCCAGCGCATAGCCGGCCGGATCGCTGGTCTGTGCATTGATGACGTCAGTCAGGATGCTCTGCATGGCATAGGAGGTCGTTTCCTCGCGGATGGTCTCATTGATCTCTGCGCCGTGCAGGAAGTGCCGCTCCATCTGCGCATGGCTGCCGCTGTCGTTGTTGCGGCAGTAAGGGTAGAGCAGCGCGTCCGGCCCGCCAATCTGGTTCCAATTTCCATATGCATTATCGACGTAGATATTGCTGATCTGCTCCGAGGTCAGCCTGGTTGCAGGATTGTCCTTGTTGGTGAAAAACACCATCGCATCGTGTGCGATCGGGATAAGTTCAAGCGTAACCCCCTTTTCCTCGGCAAGTGCGAGGATATCGCTCGCCGGATAGACCGAGGCAAACAGCATGTCGACTTCACCGTTGATGAGCCGCTCGTAAGAGGCGTGGCTCTTGCTGTGCGTCACCGGGTTAGCCGGATGGCGCTCCCCATTGGTGAACAGCGCGTTATAAACCGCCTGCGTGATCGGCAGGGTGGAAGTTGAGCCGTCAATGCTGGGCATTTGCGCATCAAGCCCCGCTTCGCGTGCAGCCGCCGTTGGATAGACCGGCAGCGAGCGGATGCAGGCCGCGATCAGATCGGCAGCTTGCAGCCGGGTTGCATGTTTTTGGGGTTCGGCATAATAGAAATACGGGGATAAATAGGTGGGATCGTCAGCCCCGGGGGCCTGTCCTTCCGTCAGTATGGTCGCTGGGAGCAGCGAACCAAAGCTGTCATAGGCGGTTTTCGCCCATGCGGAGATCGCATCAGCGTCCTCCAGCTTCAGCGGAGCCGGCGCCGGCTTTTCCAGATCCAGCAGCCCTGCGCAGGACATGGCACGCGCTGCCATCACAATAAACTCCTCCCGGGTTACCAGCGCCTCCGGCCGGAACAGCGTATCCGGGGATACAATGCCGCATTCCTGCGCGGTCTGTACCACAGAGGCATACCAGGCAGAAGCCGGGACATCGGTATAACCGCTGTCCGCGCCGTCGGCCTGCGCTACCCCGAGCGTGCGCACCAGCATGGCAGTGGCTTCTGCACGCGTGACCGTGCGATATGGATGGAATTTACCATCCGAATCTCCTGTCAATACGCCGCAGGCAGCCAGATCCAGAACACTATACCAGTCGCTTTCATCGGATGAAGGCGGCTGATAATCCGAGGTACTGAACACCTCCACCGGGCGGTCCGCATTTGCCGCCGGGATTGTGGCAAAAACGCTTCCGTCCCAGGAATAGCCGGACAGTGGGATGGGTGTTTTGTCGTCCGCATAGCGCAGCCGCTTGGACAATGCGCCGAATTCATCCACGTTGTCCACCCGCACGGTCGTAAAATCAACAGCCAGTGACACGGGGGAACAGAGGGACGCAACGAGGGCTGCGCCGATCAGGCGTTTGATGCTGTTTCTCAATTTCCACACCTCCTTTATTACTATTATTCTACAATTGAAGAAATTGAAATGCAAGTTACAAACAGCATAAAAAGAGCGCCAAACTGCCGAAAAACAGCTTGGCGCTTTGTTGAATTTCGATAATTTACTTGCCGCGGGATGCGATTACGTCGTTCATGTCATAGATGCCGGGCTGGGTACAGCCGGCCATGAACTCCGCCGCATCAACGGCGCCAACTGCGAACACCTCACGCGAAAGCGCGGTATGCTTGATCTCAATGATCTCGTCACGGCCGCAGAACAGCACGCTGTGCTCGCCGACGATCGTACCGCCGCGGATAGCGGAAATGCCGATCTCGTGTGCGGGGCGCTTCTCACGGCGCTCATGACGGTCATACACGTATTCCGCATCGTAGGGAAGGGCCTCTGCAACCGCGTCCGCCAGCATGAGTGCGGTGCCGGAGGGCGCATCAAGCTTCTGGTTATGGTGCTTTTCAATGATTTCCACATCATACTTGTCGCCCAGAACAGCGGCCGACTTGCGCAGCAGTTCGGTCATCAGATTGATGCCGATCGACATGTTGCCCGAACGGAAAACCGGAATCTTTGTGGAAGCCTCGCGGATCTTTGCGAGCTGCTCCGCCGAGTGGCCGGTCGTGCAGATCACAACCGGGGTGTGGTGCTGTTCGCAGTAGGCGAGCAGATGCTCCGTGCTGGACGCATTGGAGAAATCAATGATCACATCACAGCCGCCCTGAAACTCAAACGGGTCTGCAAAGACCGGGAAATTGCCGTTTTTCGCAGTGTTGATGTCAAAACCGGCAACAATCTGCATATTATCCCGCGCGCTGACAATATCCGCAATCACGCGTCCCATCCGGCCGTTGCAGCCGGAAAGTGCAATTTTCAACATCCTTTTCAAAACTCCTTCAAAAAAGCCTTGATTAAATCTTGCAGCCGGCGGCGGCAAGCTCCTGACGGATCAGGGCGATATGTTCCTCGCTCGGCTCGACCAGCGGCAGGCGCAGCGGGCCGACATCCCAGCCGAGCAGCTCCATCGCCTTCTTGACCGGGATCGGGTTGACTTCGCAGAACAGCGCGTCGATCAGGTTATGGTACTGGAACTGCATCTTTGCTGCTTCCGGATAACGGTTTTCAAAGCAAAGCTGGGTCAGGTCGTGGGTCTCCTGCGGGGCGACGTTGGACAGGACGGAAATAACGCCCTTGCCGCCGAGCGCCATCAGCGGGACGATCTGGTCGTCGTTGCCCGACCAGACGTTGAGCTCGTCGCCGCACTTGGCCATAACGGATGCCAGCAGGCTGAAATTGCCGGAGGCCGCCTTCAGGCCGTTGATATTCGGGTGCTTGGACAGCTCATACAGGGTGTCCGCAGTGAAGCAGACGCCGGTGCGGCTCGGTACGTTGTACAGGATGATCGGCAGGTCGCAGCTGTCTGCAATCGCAGTATAGTGGGCAACCAGGCCGCGCTGGGTGGTCTTATTGTAGTACGGGGTAACCGACAGGCCGCCGTCCGCGCCGCACTCCC
>DXIC01000071.1 GCA_019113065.1 Candidatus Agathobaculum stercoravium | reverse complement strand
ATGGAAGCGCTTGTGACACTGGCGAAATCCAAATTCGGCAGGCTGGATGTGCTGTTTGCCAATGCAGGCATCATGCCCGGCAGCAACATGTCCGAACACAAGGTAAACGACTGGATGGCCATGGTAGACGTCAACATCAAGGGCGTACTCAACGCCATGGCGGCGGTCCTGCCGGAATTTATCGCCCAGAAGCGCGGGCACATTATCGTGACCTCTTCCATTGCAGGGACAAAATCCGTTCCGGGCAACGCGGTATACGCCGGCACAAAGCATTTCGTCCGCGCCATGCTGGACTCCTTCCGCATGGAATCGGTTATGGAAGGCACCAACATCCGCACCACCACGATTTACCCGGGCGCGATCAGGACCGAGCTGCTCCATACCATTGCACCCTCGGAAACCAAATCCATGGTGGAGGCATTCTACCGGGATGCCGGGCTGGACCCGGACGTGATCGCAAACGCGGTGCTGTATGCGGTCGCCCAGCCGGACAATGTGGATGTTTCCGACCTCGCGGTGCGCCCCAGCAAAGAAAGCTGATCAAAGCGGCAGCACGGGGCAAAGAGTTTCAATAAAAGGAGAAGTTATTACGATGAAAGTACTTTTGGTCAACGGCAGCCCGCATCCGGAGGGCTGCACCTGCACGGCGCTGTGCGAGGTCGGCGACGCGCTGAACGCCGAGGGCATTGACACCGACATCATCTGGATCGGCAACAGGCCGCTGTCCGGCTGCATTGCATGCAAAGCCTGCATCCAGAAGAACAGGTGCGTATTTGACGACACGGTCAACGAATTCCTGGACATTGCCGGGGATTACGACGGCTTTGTGTTCGGCTCGCCCGTCCACTGGGGCGGCGCGTCGGGCGGCATGACCTCGTTCCTCGACCGCGCATTCTACGCCGACCTCAACGGCGGCGGGAACCGCTTTTACCTCAAGCCTGCGGCAGCTGTCATTTCCGCGCGCCGCGCGGGCACGACCGCGACCTGGGACCAGCTCAACAAGTATTTCGGCCTGATGCAGATGCCGATCATCACCTCGCGCTACTGGAACATGGTGCACGGCACCAACCCCGACGAGGTCAAAAAGGATCTGGAAGGCATGCAGGTCATGCGCATCCTCGGCCGCAACATGGCGTTCTTCCTGCGCTGCAAGGAGCTGGCGCTGCAAAGCGGCCTGAGCCTGCCCACACCGGAGCCGTTCCAGTTCACCAACTTCATCCGGGAGTAACGCAGCCATGGATGCAAAACGCACGCTGCGCATTGCGGCGGACTGCCTGATGGCCGTGCTGCTGCCGCTGCTGATGGCATACGAGCTGGTGGGGCGCGCCGCCCACGAGTGGCTGGGCGCCGGGATGGGCGTGCTGTTCATTGCCCACCTTATCCTGAACCGCGCCTGGTGGAAAGGCCTGACAAAAGGCCGCTGGACGGCGGCGCGCGCCTTGCAGACGGCGGTCAACGCGATGATCCTTTCGACCATGCTCGGCTCGATGGTGAGCGGCATCGCCATGTCGCGCTATGTCTTTGGCTGGCTGCCCATCCCGGGCGGGCGCACGCTGTTCCGCACAATGCACCTGCTGTGCGCGTTCTGGGGCTTTGTGCTGATGAGCGTCCACCTCGGGCTGCACGGCGGCATGTTCCTCGGCTTGGGGCGCAGACTATTCCCGCAGCCCTCCCAAGGCCGCACCTGGGCGCTGCGCGCCCTCGCCCTGCTGCTTGCGGTGTGCGGCGCGTGGGTATTCGCCAGTCAGGACATCGCGGATTACCTGTTCCTGCGCGCGGTGTTCGTATTCTACGACTTCGGGCAGCCGGTCATCCTGTTCTTCCTGCAATACCTGTCCATGATGCTGCTGTTCGCATTGATCGGGTATTACCTGATGAAAGCGCTCACCGGAAAACACAAGCAATGATTCGAAAAGGGGTATATTTTGATGGAAAACTTTGTTTATGAATATCCCACCAAGGTCTATTTCGGCAAGGAAGCGGCGAAAAACCACCTTGCAGACATCCTGAAGGGCTTCGGCTCGAACGTCCTGCTCGCCTATGGCGGCGGCTCGGTCAGGAAAAACGGCGTATACGATGAGATCATGGGCATCCTCAAGGCCGCGGGCAAGACCGTGACCGAATTTACCGGCATCATGTCCAATCCGACATGGGAAAAAGTGCAGGAGGGCGCGGCGCTGGCCAAAGAGTGCAAGGCCGACCTCGTGCTCGCGGTCGGCGGCGGTTCGGTCATCGACTGCTGCAAGATCGTCTGCGCGCAGGCCGTGACCGAGGAAGACCTGTGGGAGGTTGAGATGGTGCGCCACAGCGTGCCGTCCGTCGCCCCCATCCCGCTTGGCGCGGTCGTCACCGCCTCCGGCACCGGCGCGGAGATGAACGGCGGCGCGGTCATCACCAACGAGGCGGTGAAAATCAAGGGCGGTATGTTTGCCGCCGCGCCGCGCTTCGCCATCCTCGACCCGATGTACACCATGACCCTCCCCGCGTCCCAGGTGATTTCCGGCGCGTTCGACACGCTCAGCCACGCGATGGAGACCTACTTCGGCCGCTCGGACGAAAACAACGTCTCGGACGAGGTCGCGGAGGCCATCATGCGCAACACGGTCACCAACATGCGCGCCGTGCTGAACGACCTGCACGACTACACCGCGCGCAGCAACCTGATGTGGGATTCCGCGATGGCGGAAAACGGCATCCTCAAGGTCGGCCGCCTGACCGACTTTGAAGCGCACCAGATCGAGCACCAGCTGGGCGCTTACACGGACTGCAACCACGGGCAGGGGCTGGCGGTCATCCACCCGGCGTATTACCGCCACATCTACCGGCACGCCATCCCGAAGTTCGCCCGCTTCGCGCGCAATGTATGGGGCGTCTCCGGCGAAGGCCAGACCGAGGAGCAGGTCGCTGCGGCGGGCGTCGAGGCGCTGGCGGGCTTCATCAAAGAATGCGGCCTGCCGACCAAGCTGGGCGAGTTCCGCTCCAGGGAGGAGATCACCCCCGCACTGCTCAAAGCGGCTGCGGACAGCTGCAACACCCTGCTGAACGGCTACAAGCAGCTCACCCATGAAGAAATCTATGAGATCCTGACCGAGTGCCTGTAAGCACCGGCCTGTTCTAACCCGTTATCCCTGTTCTCTGTCGATAAAATAAAAAGCGCTATGGAATACCATAGCGCTTTTATTGTTCGTCCGGGAATACAGTGATGTCTAACACTTCACACAGCTTAAATAAAACGTCAATAGATGGTTTTTTCTTCCCGCTTTCAATCTCATTCATAAAGGGTTGGGTAATTCCTGCTTGAAAGGCAAGTTGCTTTTGGCTTAACCCCTTTTCTTTTCTGCGACGTATAATTAATTCCCTGTAATCAATCATAATTTGTTCCTCCACCCTGATTATAGCTTACAGCAATATTTTTGCAAAGATATAGCTTTCAGCGATTGACAGCAAAAGGTTTATTGTGTAATATATAGCTATAAGCGATATAAGGAGGTTCTGCTTATGCCCCAGTATTCCCTCTCCGAACTCTATAACGATATGATCGAGAACGCTTACGACCTGCTCTGCGACATCAGCGTCATCTAAGCGCTTTACCGCTGCCGCGCCCAGCTCCCCCGCTTCGACACCCTGCCCGCGCTCAGCGCGGAAATCTGGCGCACCAGGTGTTTCCTTGACCAGCATGCCATGATACCGGCAGCTGCGGCCGCCTGCTGCTCGACCGCCTTGCAGCGGAAGCGGGCATAGAAAAAGAGCCGTCCTGAGACGGCTCTTCCCGCTTGGTTATTCGGATTCAGGCCTTGATGCGCGCATCCATCTCCGCGCTCGCGTGGCTGAGTACCGGCAGCAGCACCGCGCAGACGATCACGCCCGCCAGCCCCTGCACGATGTTGAACGGCACGCCCGCCAGCACAGCGACCGCCGCCGCGCCGACCGCACTGCCTGCCACGGCCTGCATGCCGACCTCATACACAAAATATCCCGCCACCATCACGATTTCTGCGGGAATACCGGCGAGCGCTACGCGCACCGGCGTATTCATGCGGCTGTGCCCCGCCATATGGTGATACAGCCAGCCGCCCGCAGCCGCGGTCAGCGCCTTGATGACCAGCGTGCCCGGCATATACGCAACCGCGCCCGCAAACAGGTCGGCCAGCATCGAACCGATGCCCGCCGCGACTGCGCCCAGCCCCGGCCCCAGCAGAATGCCGCAGATCAGCACCAGCCCGTCGCCCAGATGGATGTAGCCGAGCGTCGGCGTGGGGATGCGGATCACCATGGTCGCAACCGTCGTCAACGCTGCCAAAAGTGCGGTCAAAATAATCGTTCTGGTCTTTTTCCCTGTCATATCGGACACCTTCATTTCGTTTGTGTATGCCCCTATTGTAATCCCCTTTTGACCTTTCCAAAAGCGCCAGTTTTCGCATTTTTCACAATGCCAATATACGCCGCAAAAAAGCAGCCCGCCGGACTGAAGTGAACCCCAAAAGTTAGACAAATATTTGAATTAAGCG
>DXIC01000070.1 GCA_019113065.1 Candidatus Agathobaculum stercoravium | reverse complement strand
GGGGCTTTAATGCGTGAAAGTGGTGCTCAAACTGCGTGCAGATGGGGCTGGAATGGCGATTTTTGCACTCATACCGCACCGCATCGATCGGATAACCACCGCTCCGGTAAGATGGGAGGCGCGACGCCTTGCAGGAGGCAAGCAGCTGCCCGAGCGCTTCCGTATCAGTCTGCGCGGTAATATCGATGTATTCCGTATTGCTGCCCACACGGCGCACCTGGTGGATTTCCAGTTGTTCGGGCTGCGGCGCGACCGTGTACGGTGTCAGCAGATAGAGCAAAACACCGCATACTGCGGCTGCGCATCCGAGCACAAGAATGATTCTCCGTTTCATCTCAGGCACCTCCTGTCAGCTGATACAGCAGCGTGGATAAAAAACAGGCGCCGGGATATTAGGTTCGGCGCCTGTTGATGGATATGGAATTGCTGCGGCTTACTTCAGGCCGGCGGTGATAATCGCCATCTGGTAAACCTCGTCCGCGTTGCAGCCGCGGGACAGGTCGTTGATCGGCGCGTTCAGACCCTGGAGGATCGGGCCGTATGCCTCGAAGCCGCCCAGGCGCTGTGCGATCTTGTAGCCGATGTTGCCGGCATTGATGTCCGGGAAGATGAAGGTGTTGGCCTGACCGGCAACCGGGGAGCCCTTGCACTTGGTCGCCGCAACAACCGGAGAGAAGGCAGCGTCAAACTGCAGCTCGCCGTCTACCGCGAGATCCGGGGCAGCAGCCTTGGTCTTTTCGGTCGCGTTCTTCATCATGTCGACCGTCTCGCCCTTGCCCGAGCCCTTGGTCGAGTAGGACAGCATGGCAACCTTGGGATCGATGCCGAACGCCTTGGCGGTCTTAGCGGTCTCGATCGCGATCTCAACCAGATCGTCCTCGCCCGGGTTGATGTTGATCGCGCAGTCGCCCATTGCATACAGCTCGTCGCCGCCGTCCTTCGCGTCGCGGCGCAGGATGAAGCAGGAGCTTACAATCTTGTTGCCCGGCTTGGTCTTGATGATCTGGAGCGCCGGACGGACGGTATCAGCCGTCGAATAAGTAGCGCCGCCGAGCAGGGCGTCCGCCTTGCCCATCTTGACCAGCATGGTGCCGAAGTAGTTGCCCTTGGAGAGCGCCGCGCGGCACTGTTCCTCGGTCATCTTGCCCTTGCGCAGTTCAACCATCTTGGCAACCATTTCGTCCATCTCCGGGTAGGTTTCGGGATCGATGATCTCCATGCCTTCGATGTCAAAACCGCCGGCCTGCGCCGCAGCCTTGACCTCGTTTACGTTGCCGACCAGGATGGAATCCAGCAGGCCGTCCTTCTTCAGGCGGGAAGCCGCCTCGAGGATGCGGGGATCGGGGCCTTCGGTGAATACAATCTTGCGCTTGTCAGCCTTCAGCGTTGCAATCAAATTTTCAAACATTGTTGCACTCTCCTCAAATTTTCTCTCGTTTGCCCGGCTGTATGCTGCACGGCGGGGCAAATCTGGCTATTTCCATTATACACCCGTACTTACAGCACGACAAGCATTATTTTGGGCAGATTTTGGGTAAATTGTGCAATAGTTCAGAAATCAGATGCCGATGACTGGCCATGCGCCAAAACGGGCACAATAGGGGCGGAAAGGAAGTGCGTTCATATGCAAGTGATCCGCTATTTGAATGGCAAACGGCTGCACGGCGCGATGCCGCCGCTCGTGGTCGACCGGGATGGGGTGGGCACGCTGCTTGGGGCGGCGCGTTACCGGCAGCCACTTCCATTGCCGGATACCGTCCCCTCTGCTATACTGGAGGCGGAGGGACGCGGCCTTGGGAAGGACCAGACATGAAATACACGGCATTATACCTGCGCGTATCCACCGAAGCGCAGGCGGACGAGGGCTATTCGCTCGCCGCCCAAGCGGAAAAGCTGGAAGCCTACTGCCGGATGAAGGGCATTGCGCAGTTCCGGCGCTATGTGGACGGCGGGTTTTCCGGCTCCAATCTGACCCGCCCGGCGGTCACGGAACTGATCGAAGCGATCCGCGGCGGGGCGGTCGAGCGGGTGGTGGTCTACAAGCTCGACCGACTGAGTCGCAGCCAGAAGGACACGCTTTATCTGATCGAGGATGTGTTCCTGCCGCACGGCGTGGATTTTGTTTCGATCAACGAGAACATCGACACCGGCAGCCCATACGGCCGAGCGATGATCGGTATCCTGTCCGCCTTTGCGCAGCTCGAGCGCGAGAACATCTTTTTGCGAACGCGCATGGGCATGGTAGAACGCGTCAAGCAGGGCTTTTGGCCGGGCGGCGGCAAGATACCCTTCGGGTATGATTACGACACGGCTAAGGGGATACTTGTGCCGAACAGCGACGCGGACACGGTGCGGGAGATCTATGCGCGCTATCTGGAAGGGCAGTCTGCCGGGCGCATTGCCCGTGAACTGGGTCTGAAATACGAGCATCTGGTGCGGCAGATCCTTGCGCGCGAGAGCAACACAGGAGTGATCGTCTACAAGGGCGAGCGTTACTCCGGGCGGCATGAGCCGCTGGTCGATCAGGACACCTTTGCGCGCGCGCAGCGCCGCCTGCAAAGGCCGGATAAGCCGCGCGCGGCGGAGGGCGGTAAACTGCTGACCGGCCTGCTGGTCTGCGGCCACTGCGGGGCGAAAATGCGGTACCAGAAATGGGGGAACGCGGGCGACAAGCTGGTGTGCTACTCGCGCGATAAGTCCAAGCCCCATCTGGTGCATGACGCAAACTGCCCCAACCGGGGCGTGATGGCGCGCGAGGTGGAGACAGTCGTGGTGCGCGACCTGTCACGGCTCGCTGCCGCGCCCGCACCGCCGCGCATCGGGTCAGGGGACGAAGCGGCCTGCCGCCGTGCGCTCGACCGCGCGCAGCGCAAGCTGCGGCGGCTGTATGAGCTGTACGCCGAGGGGGAAGACGATACCCTGCGCGAGACGATCACGCGCGCAAAGCACGAGTGCGCCCGCGCAGAGCAGGCGCTGGAGCAAGCCGGCCGGGCGGCACAGCAGCAGGCACAGGACGAAGCATATGCCGCTTTGCAGACGGTTGGCTCCTGTTGGGATCGTCTGGCCGCACAGGAAAAACAAACGCTTGTGCGCGCCTGCGTGCAAAAGATCGTGCTGCAAAACGGGAAAATAGAAGTGTATTATGCAATCGACGGTGTGCCTGTATGCACCGCAGACGCAGGATAGCTGTTTTTCGACTTCGTATGTTCATGCCGATGATCATTGGGGAAATCAGGCGGTATCTGCGGGATAACAGTGCACTGCGCGTATCCCGCAGCCTGCGGGACACAGCATATAAGGCCATGCAGGCAAAGGAGGCTTTTATGCGCGAGCACCAGCGCGAGCCGGATATTATGGAGTTGTCCAAGGCAATGGGCGTGCCCAAAGAGGAGGTCGTGTTCGCGCTGGACGCCATCCTTGACCCTGTTTCACTGTTTGAGCCGGTGTTCCATGACGGTACGGATACCGTGTGCGTAATGGATCAGGTAGGGGACAACAAAAATACGGATGAGCAGTGGCTGGCGAGCATCGCGCTGCGCGAAGCGATCGACAGTCTGAATGAGCGGGAGAAAAAGATCATCCGCCTGCGCTTTTTTGAGGGACGTACCCAGATGGAGGTGGCGGAGGAAATCCACATCTCACAAAACAAAAGGACGCAATCTGGAAAGCGAAAACAACCGATGGAGAAAATGCACTTTACACGGCCGTTGTCTGCCTATCGGGGCGAATATGAGGTGGTTTACTACATAAGTTGGCGGATGATGGTTTAGTGGCGTGGAACATATCCGATTTGGATTGTGCAGACAGCGGCGCCGATTAGCGCGCCGAGCCCGTTATGCAGCACGTCATCCGCCTCCACCTGGCCTAAGGCAAAGTAGTATTGGCATGCCTCGATTCCAGAGCTGAGCAGTACAAACAGTGCAGTGACAAGGATGATCCTTTTTGCCCGGCTCCATTTTTTGGGCAATAATTCACAGGCCAAAAGACCGGCAGGATAGAAGAGCACCACGTTCATGAAGTTGCTGCGGAGAAGCTCTGTATTTGCACCAGCCAGTACAGTACGGTAGGAGTGCAAGGGGAGTAGCTGTGGAGCGACAAATTCGCCGCTTGGCGTTCGATCCATAATTGTTGCAAAAGCAATGACACCAAGCCAGAACAGAAAAACGACGATAAGCGCAGGATACCAGAAACGTTTCCGAGTCAACTGTGGCCGCAAAACAAGGTATACTGCGCTTATCAATATCAGTAAAAGGACTGCCTGACGGATGGGCAGGCAGTAGAACCAGAGAAAAACAGATTGGAACATTATAATTATAATAGAATACCTTAAGAAGGTCAAAAATTTAACTTGTAAAAAGATTAACTATGTTTTTTAACAATGATTTTTGATATACGATGGGCTAATTGTTTAATTGCTGCTCTCATTTTTTCTTCCTTGGTAGGGGAAAGACAGACTTTTATACATTGATATGCACCTAAGGAATCTAAGTTCGAGAAAAAAAGTTTTCTCCTTGGATGAAGTTTAGATGGTTTGGAATAGGCTGGGTTAAATGATAAGGCGATGTTCAGTGAAG
>DXIC01000069.1 GCA_019113065.1 Candidatus Agathobaculum stercoravium | reverse complement strand
ACCATGTTCCGTATATAGGGGGCTTGTGAAGCCCCCTATAAGCGTTTTACGCTTCTACGACCTGCACCAAAATCTCGCCCGCGATATCCTGATACAGCTTCGCCTTGACGCGGTGCACCCCGAAGGTCTTGATCGGCTCCTCGAGCACGATCTTCTGCTTGGGTACGTTCAGGCCGTACTGCTTGTTCAGTTCCTCTGCAATTTCCTTGGAGGTCACAGCGCCGAACAGGCGTCCGCCCGAGCCGCCCTTGGCCGGTACCTTGACCGGGCTGACCTTGAGCTTTTCCGCGGCTTCGCGCGCGGCCTGCTGCTCCAGCGCAACCTTGCGCGCGTGCGCCTCGTCCTGTGCCTTCTTCACGTTCAGGTTATCCGCCGTAGCGGGCTCCGCCAGGCCGCGCGGCATAAGGAAATTGCGTCCATAGCCCTCGCTGACCTCAATCAGGTCGCCCTTCTTGCCCTTGCCCTTGACGTCGGCTTTCAGAATTACTTTCATGACTTATTGACTCCTTTTACTCTATTCTAACTGGAATTGGGAACAGAGGATCATTTATCCTCTGATTTTTCAGATTCCTGGTCGGCAAAATAGCCATGGATCGCCTCGGTAATCAGGCGGTCGGCTTCCTCCGGCGTAGTGTTGGGAAGCTGCGCGCCTGCCGCCGAGTGGTTGCCGCCGCCGCCCAGCCGCTCCATCAGCAGCTGCACATTGACCTGCCCGGAAGCGCGCGCCGAAACCGCCATATCGTTCCCGCGGCGGAATGCCACAACGCTCGCGCGCGTGCCGATGATGGAGAGCAGCTCGTCCGCTGCCTGCGCAGCCGCGACCCGGTCGACCTCTTCATCCGTGACGGCAAAGATCACGCCCTGCCCGCAGTTGCGTGCCGAGGAGATCAGCTTCTGCCGCTCCATGTACTGGTCAAAGCTGGACTGGAACAGGCGCTTGACGTCGCCCGCCTCCGCGCCCGCGCGGCGCAGATAAGCCGCGGCTTCAAACGTACGCACGCCTGTACGCGTGGAAAATGCCTTGGTATCCAGATAAATACCCGCGAGCATGGCCTCAGCCTCGCCCGTCAGGATGCCGCTGGTCGGCACCAGATATTGCAGCAGCTCGCTGACCAGCTCGGACGCCGAGGAGGCGTACGGCTCGTGCAGCGAAACAACCGCGTTCTCGATGTAGTCCGCCGCACGGCGGTGGTGGTCGATGACCGCGACCTTGTTGATCGACTGCAGCAGCGCTTCGCTCTCCACGTAGCCCGGACGGTTGACGTCCACCACGATGAGCAGCGTATTGTAGTCACACATGATCATCGCGTCTTCCGCGCTGATGAACACATCCTTATACTCGGGCAGCGTTTCCAGCCGTTCAATCAGCTCGGTCGCCATCGTGTGGTTCTGATCCACCACAATATGCACCGGCTTGCCTTTGACGCGCGCCGCACACACCATACCGGCTGCTGCGCCGATCGCATCCATGTCGCTGTTGCGGTGGCCCATCACAAGCACCTGTGAGGAATCGCGGATGAGCTGGCTGAGCGCATTGGCAACCACGCGGCTTTTGACCTTGGTGCGTTTCTCGACCTCTTCGCTCAGGCCGCCGAAAAATTCAAATGTATAGCGGTTTTTGATAACCGCCTGGTCGCCGCCGCGGGACAGCGCCATGTCGATGGCCAGCCCGGCGTACTGGTAACACTCTGCCAGTGTTTCGCCGTCCTTGCCAATACCGATGGACAGCGTCGCCACAACGCCCTCGTGGTTCTGGATATCGCGCACGTCCTGCAACACCGCGAACTTGCGCGCAGCAAGCTTGTCCAGCTCGGCATTCTCGATAATGAAGATATACTTATCGCGGTCGTATTTGCGGAGCACCGAGCTGCACTCCTTGGTCCAGGCGGACAGGCGCTTGTCAATGCCCGCGAGGATGTCGGATTTTTCCGAGTCGGTCGCGTTTTTCATCAGCTCTTCGTAGTTGTCAATCGCAATCACCGCAATCGCGGGCCGGCGGGTCTCCGCCTCGTCGCGCAGATGGACAAACTCCGTGCAGTTGATGAAATGGAGCATCATCATCTGCCCCGCGCCGCTTGGGATCATACTGCCGAACACATGATAGGCATTGCGCCCCATGCGCAGCTCGCCCGGGAACTCGGTCCTCCCTTCGATCAGCCAGCGTGTCTCAAAGGTCGGCGCAAGCTCGGTCATCCGCATATGGCGTGCGCCGGCAAACTGCCCGCTGATTTCGGCAAATGCATCGTTCGCCCAGACGATCTCGCCGGTCGTCGCCAGCGCGACAACGGTAGGCAGCGGCGATTTGGTCACTGCCGGGCGAACCTCGCCGCCCTCGATCTCAATGTTCTTCATCAGCCCCTGCAAGCGCTGCTTTCGCTCGCTCTCACTGCGCAGGGATATCACGCGCAGCATCACGCAAAGCGCAACGCCGATCAGCCCATATGGCACGGAATAATACAGGCTGCCCACGGCGAACAGCAGGAACAGCACATAAAACAGCACGTTGCCCGGTTGGAGCGCTTTCTCTAATCTTTTTTTCAAATTCCCGTCCCCCTTTATCGGACGCAAATATACAGGCTAATTATAACATCGCTCTGCGGCAATGTAAACAAAAATCGTATATGCCGATTGTGTTTTCGGCCAAATCGTGGTACAGTATCGTCACAACACTTACACAGGAGGCTGAAATATGCAGTTCACTTTTGCACACAATAACTTCAATGTACGCGACCTCGACCGCTCGCTTGCCTTTTACAAGGAGGCGCTCGGCTTATCCGAAACCCGCCGCATCAACGCGGACGACGGCAGCTTTGTCATCGTCTATCTTGGGGACGGCCAGACCCCGCACCTGCTTGAGCTGACCTGGCTGCGCGACTGGGACCGCCCCTACAACCTCGGCGACAATGAGTTCCACCTTGCGTTCCATGTGGACGACTTCGCCGCGGCGCACCACAAGCATGAGCAGATGGGCTGCATCTGCTTTGAAAACCCGTCAATGGGCATCTATTTCATCTCCGACCCGGACGGCTATTGGCTGGAGGTTGTCCCTGGCAGGTAACACCTGCGCGGCCCGCTGCCGCAGCGCAGTTTACGTTGTCTTTACGATGATTTTCGTAGGCACGGCCTGCTGCAAGGTGTATACTGGAGGCGTACGGAAAGGAGTTGTATCATCTTTTGCATCCCTATTTGGATTTGTTCCTCACTTTTGCCCGCATGGGAGCCTGCACATTCGGCGGCGGCTACGCCATGCTGCCCATCCTCCAGCGCGAGGTCGTGGAAAACCACGGCTGGGCGACCGAGGATGAGCTGATGGACTACTATGCCATCGGGCAATGCACGCCCGGCGTGATCGCGGTCAACACCGCGACGTTTATCGGGTACAAAACCCAGGGGCTACCCGGCGCAATCCTCGCCACGGCCGGCGTGATTGCCCCGTCGCTCATTATTATCATCGCCATTGCTGCATTCATCCAACAGTTCGCGCATCTTGCTGCCGTACAGCATGCATTTGCCGGTATCCGCATCGCTGTATGCGCGCTCGTCCTGCAATCCGTGTGGAAAATGGCGAAAAAGGGCGTGGTGGACATGCCTACCGGCATCATCCTGCTGGCTACCTTTGCTGCGGTTGCATTCCTGGGCGTTTCCCCGGTTGTGATGGTGGTTGTTGCGGCAGCCGCCGGCATCCTGATCGGCCTGGTCCGGAGGCGGCGCGTATGATCTATTTGCAGCTATTCTGGGAATTTTTCAAAACCGGCCTGTTTGCTGTCGGCGGCGGTCTGGCGACCCTGCCCTTCCTGCGGGACATTTCTCTCAAATACCCCTGGTTTACGCCGAACGACCTGCTGGATATGATTGCGGTCTCCGAGTCCACCCCCGGCCCTCTCGGCGTCAACGCCTCAACCTACGCAGGGTTCCATGCGGCGGGCATTCCCGGCGCGCTGGCCGCTACCTTCTCGCTGGTACTCCCATCGGTGATCGTGATTATCCTGGTTTACCGTGCGCTGGACCGCTTCCGGGACTCCAGCCTGGTGAAGGACGGCTTTTACGGGCTGCGCCCCGCTTCTGCCGGGCTGATCTTCGGCGCGATCCTGGAAGTATTCGCCGCTTCCCTGTTCCACACAGAGCTGTGGAGCGGGCTGCGCAGCCTTCCCGCCGTGCTCAACCTCCCTGCAATCGGGCTGTTCCTCGCCCTCTCGCTGGCCATCTGGAAACTGCCGAAAATACACCCGATCTTTTTTATTGCCGTCGGCGCGGCCTGCGGCCTTCTGTTCGGATTTTAAAAAAAGCGCGGCAGGAGCTGAGCCTCCCGCCGCACTTTTTTACTTTTATCTGCCTTTCCCTACCGCGCCAGGTAATCCTCCACAACATCGCGGAAATGCTCTGCCGCAACCCCGTTTTCGCTCAGCAGAGCCGCCAGCCTTGCGGTTTCTTCAAAAGTTGGCGCAATATCGTCAATGCTGTCAAGCCCTGTCTGTCCACAAACAGCCGTGATACCAAATTGCGTTCTTCCAGCCGCCTCGCTTTTTGTAACAATGTAGTGAACCATCTTTTGCACACCCCACTTTCGTCCCTCGGCGCTTCCCACCGATTTTTCCGCCCCCGGCGGTTTCCCTTTACCCCATCCATACATACTTCCCCAGCTTTCCTCCCCCTCCAGGGAAGGGCTTGCGAAATCCATTTTACGCGCAGCGGCGGGTGCGTCATGTCGAAAATTGCCGAACAAAAGTTAAAAAAATTCCCGCAGATGGGTTGACATCTGCGGGAATTGACTATTTTACCAAAAATTCCTCAATCAGGGCACATGCATCTTCGATGCAGCCCGGGCAGGAGCGGCGTACATTGCCGTCTGCCACGCCCTTGAGCTCGCGGCACAGGTAGGTGCCGTTTTTCTCCTTGAAGGCTGCTGCCAGCGCCCTGGTGGTCTTGTAGGTCTGGCCCTTGGTCTCGCCCGGATGCGCCGTGCCCTTGCTGCCGCGCACGCCCGCGAGCATGAATGCACCGCTCAGCGCGCCGCAGACCTCCATGATCCCCATGCCGAGGCCAAAGCCCTCGGCCATCTTGTAGGCGGTTTCCTCGTCCAGCCCAAACTGGTCGCAGTAAGCGCAGATCACCGCCTGCGCGCAGTTGTAGCCCTTCTCATGCAGGCGCTGTGCCCGCTCTGCCCGTTCTGTCATAAAACAAAATCCCTTTCTGTCCGGAAATCAATATTCCACCTGCGTGAAATAATACATGATCGCATTGTACTGCGCCTGCGCCTCCGCCTGCCAGTCCTCCTCGCTGTCGATAAACTTCTGGTCCTCCTCGTTGTCGATAAAGCAGAATTCACTCGTCAACGCGGGGATGAACAGCGCCGCCGCTGCGCGGTTGGTATAGTAATAATCGCCGTTGCTGCCCTCGCGGAACACAACCGAACGGATCGGTACGCCCAGCTCCTCATATTCGTCGAGCAGCGCCTCCGCCAGTATTTTCGTCGGCCCGCCGTCCTCGTCCGCAATCTGCGCCAGCACTTCTGCGCCGCGCGCGGTCGTATTGGCCGCGTTGTGGTGGATGCTGAAGAACAGGTCGGCCGAGGATGCATACTGCTCCATCACCTGCCCGCGCAGGGAGAGCGAACTGCCGTCCTCAAGCGTATCGCGCACCATGATGACATGCACGCCTGCATCCTCCAGATACTGCTGCAAATACTGCGCAACGTACAGGTTGACGTGTTTCTCGTCAAGCGACATATCCTCGTTATGCGCGCCGATATCGCTGCCGCCATGTCCGGCATCGATGATCACCGTCATCTGCCCGTCCAGATGCGAGGTGCGCGGCGGCTCAACCGGGTCTGCCGGTTCACCTTCGCTTTCGTCATAATCCCGCACGCGGGTCAGGTAATCCATGCTGCAATACCGTCCCGTGCCGTTGCTGGTATCCATCAGATGCGCCCAGCTGTTGCCGTCACTGTCCTCTGTGACTTCGTCCACGACAATCTCGTCGCCATCCGACAGGCGGCCAACAATCGAATACTGTGTGCCTGTGCCCGAACGCACGGACAGCGTCGAGCCCACCTCGACCCGGTACCAGCCCGATACAAACGGTTCTTCCGGTTCCTCCGGCTCCTCGGGCTGCTGCTCTGTGCCGTCATAATCGCCGACACGCGTCAGGTAGTCCGCGCTGCAATACTGTGATGCACTCCCGTCCTCATCCAGGATATGCGCCCAGCCGTCCGATATGCTGTCGACCACGATCCGGTCGCCGTTGGACAGCCGGCCAATTGCAGGGTAAGTCGTCCCCGGGCCGGAACGGATGGACAGCGTCGTCTCCACATGCACCTGGTAAATACCGGTTACAAATTCCTCTTCCGGCTGCTCCGGATCAGGTTCGGGCTCAGGCTCGGGTTCGGGTTCGGGCGCTGACGGCGTCAGGATCTGCACGGTCTTGGTCGCGCTTTCATAAGCCGCGGTAAAGCCGATAGCGGACGAAACATCCGCAATCTTATAATAATTATTCCCATTGATGTTGTAGCCTTTAATGACAATACCATTGCCGTCCAGCAGCACCTTGGCCGTGGATTCCTGCACGCGCAGGGTCGTTGCCGCAGCAACCGTCATTTCCCCGCCGACCGAAGTATAGCTCTCCCCGGAGATCAGGTTGACCGCATCCTGCGCGCTGTCCCAGGTGACGTTGAACGATGATGTGGTGCCGTTCAGCAGGTAAGCCACGTCGCGCAGCTTGAAATAGTTATATCCGTCGATGTTGTATGCCTGCGGGCTGACCAGTTCGCCGTTGACGCGTACATTGTGCGTAGACGGCACCACCCGGATCGAACCTGCACGCGCCACAGGCAGTTCTGTTGCCTCCGCTGCCGGTTCGGTCTCCCGGACTGCTTCCTGTTCGGCCTGTACGGTCTCTGGAAGGGCGGTCTGCTCCGGCAGTTCTGCGGCTGCCGCCCCTGCTGTTGTTATGTATATGGCCGCGCACAGCAACGCGATAATTCGCCTGAAACGCATGATAAACCTCCGTGCCGTCCCATGTCTGGTTCTGTCTGATATGGAGGTATTTTATCACATAACCCGCCGGAATTCAATGCGCCACACCGGAAACGGCGCATTTGTAATATTACAAATGCGCCGTTTATGTTACGTTTTTACAACATTTTTACAGCATTGCCGCGCCGATCAGGCCCGCATCGTTGCCAAGGGACGCACATACGATTTCCGTGTTGCGCGCGTCGCTCCGGAAGGCCTGCGGCAGGGTCAGCCGCCGCAGCGGCTCGAGCAGCTTTTCTCCATAGCCCGCCAGGCCGCCGCCCAATACAATGCTCTCCGGCTGGAAGATGTTGATGAAATCCGCCAGGCCGATCGACAGGTTGACGCAGTATTCGTCAAACAGCTCGCGCGCAAGCGCGTCACCCGCGTCCACTGCATCGCAGATCATTTTCGCGTTCAGATGCCCGGCGTTTTCCTGCAACATGCTTTCGCGTCCCGCTGCCAGCGCGCGTTCCGCGAATTTGACAAAGGAAGCAGCCGAGGCATAGGCTTCCAGGCAGCCCTTGCGGCCGCAGTTGCACGGCTCGCCGTCCCGGCGGATCACGATGTGGCCCAGTTCACCTGCGATGCCGTTGCAGCCGGTATACAGCTTGCCGTCAATGATGATACCGCCGCCCACACCCGTGCCGAGCGTCACCATCAGCATGTTGCGCGCGTTTTTCGCCGCGCCCGCAGTCGCTTCGCCCAGCGCCGCGCAGTTGGCGTCGTTATCCAGCTGCACGGTGCAGCCAAATTCCGGGCGGAACGCGTCTGCGAAGCAGACGTTGCGCATGCCCAGATTGGTGCCGAACTTGAGTGTGCAGGTCGCCTTGTCAAACGAGCCGGGCACGCCGATGCCGATGCTTGTAATGCTGTCCGGGGAAACGCCGCGCTCCGCGCACATCGCCAGCGCAAGCTGCTTCATCGCCGCACACAGAGCAGGCGCGTCCCCCGTCGGGGTGGGTGCGCTCTGCTTGCAGAGCAGGGTGCCGTCCTCCTCGCAAAGCGCCGCTTTGACTGATGTACCGCCCAGATCAATGCCGATTCTCATACTATGTCCTCCCTTTTAATCAAACAGATGCAGGCCGCGCCCACGGAAATATGCGTCCAGCCGCTCGCGGCTGCTGTTGACCACCAGCTCCTCCGGGAACCCGATCTCTTCGAGCATGGCAAGCGCGCCCTCCACATGGCCGACGCGGTAGCAGATGTGGCTGTCGCTGTCAACTGTGATCGGCACCTCGTATTTCATGCACAGACGCGCGATGTCCGCGCAGTTCTCCCTGCTGCCCTTGCGGATAGACAGGGATGCGTTGTTGATCTCCACGATCTTGCCATGCTCGTTGCAGCGGCTGATGATATATTCGTGGTCAAAGGGGAAATTCTCGTTCCCCAGATGGCCGAATGCGTTGACATACGGATTATACAGGATCGCTTCGAGCGCCTGTGTGTGGATATCCTTATCCGCCGGCGGGAACAGGCACTCATGGAACGAGGCGAGCGCAAACTCGATGGGCTTCAGGCTCTTGTTCGCCATGACGTTGATACCGCCTGCGGGCGCGGTGATGTCAAACTCGATGCCGCGGATCACGGTCACACCGCCGATTTTGCGCGGGATCAGATCCATGTTGGAAAAATGCCACTCATGCGGGCCGTCCGGGTTGGTCGGGCCGTGGTTGGTGATGGCGATGGCCATAAGCCCCATCCCCTCCGCCGCCTGTGCCATCTCGGTCAGCGTGCTGTAAGCATGGGCGGTCACATTGGTGTGCATGTGCAGGTCTGCGATAATTTGCATGGTAACTCCTCTAAAAATAGAATCGCACCTCTTGTGCGTATTTAAATCAGGGGATTGCAGCGCTGCCGCAATCCCCATAAAAAGCCCGTCTCTGCCCGAAAGCGTGCTTTTGGACAAGCTCAGTTCCCGTACTGCTTGAGCATGCGCTCCTGCAGCTCCTTGGCCGCATTGAAGCCCATTTTCTTCTGGCGGTCGTTCATTGCGGCAACCTCGATAATGACCGCGAGGTTACGGCCGGGCTTGACCGGGATAGTCAGGCTGGGCACGGCGATATCGAGGATGCTGGTGGTCTGGCCGTCCATGCCGAGACGGTCGTACTGCTTGCCGTCCTCCCAGGGTTCAAGGTTGATGACCAGCTCGACCTTTTCCGTCATCTTGATCGCGCCGACGCCGAAGATGCGGCGCACGTCCACGATGCCGATGCCGCGCAACTCGATAAAGTGGCGGATGACCTCGGGCGCCGTGCCGACCAGGGTCTTGTCCGACACGCGCTTGATCTCGACTGCGTCGTCCGCGATCAGGCGGTGGCCGCGCTTGACCAGCTCGATCGCAGTCTCGGATTTACCAACACCCGAGTCGCCGAGCAGCAGCACGCCTTCACCGTAAATCTCGATCAGCACGCCGTGCAGCGTCACGCGCGGGGCAAGATTGACCTTCAAGGAGGCGATGATCGCGCTCATAATGGTAGAGGTAAACTCGTTGGTGCGCAGGATGGGCACGCCGCATTTCTCTGCGGCAGCCATGCACTCGGGGAAAACGTCGATGTTGCGGGAAACGATCAGCACCGGGATGCCGGTTGCAAACAGGCGTTCAAAGCAGGCAAACCGCGCCCCGGAATCCATCCGCTCTACATAGCTGGATTCTACCTTGCCCATGATCTGGATGCGGTTGGGGTCAAAGTAGTCGAAAAAGCCCGCCAGCTGCAAGCCGGGACGGTTGACGTCGTCTTTCGTGATCTCGGTTTTTTCAAACCCCTCCGGCCCATAGACGACCTCGAAGTTGAATTCATGGATCAAATCCCCCAGGCTGACGCCGAACTCTTTTAACTGCATATATAATGTGCTCCCTTCCGCGATGGCAGGTATTAGATGAATGTATTATACCCCCATTTCCACCAGTTTTCAACGATTTCCGTCGTCCAGATGGCAAAACTTGAAAAAACCTGCCTGCGCGAAAAAAATTGCTTGCAATTTCTACCCCGTTGTGGTATTATAATATCCGTTATGCAATGCACAAGAGAAGGAGGTGCAGGAAAATGGCAAAGTGCGATATTTGCGGCAAGGGCGTGACCTTTGGTATCCAGGTCTCTCACTCTCATCGTCGTTCCAACAGAACTTGGAAGCCGAACGTTCGTCGTGTGAAGGCTCTGGTCGACGGTACTCCCCGCCATATCAACGTATGTACTCGGTGCCTCCGCTCCGGCAAGGTAACCCGCGCGATCTGATTTCAGCGCGTTTACGTTGAGGTTTGCAAGGCGCTCTGCTCGCAGGGCGCTTTTTTACTGCCCATTTTCCCTTTCGGTAGGTGATCCCCCATGAAAAATGCCTTTCGGCCCGCCTTTGCGGTGACCATCCCGGTGCTTTGCGGCTACCTGTTCATCGGCTTCGCATTCGGCGTGATGCTGCGTGATGCGGGCTTTGCCCCGCCGTGGGCCTTTCTCTCGAGCGTGACGATCTATGCCGGCTCGGGCCAGTACCTGCTGGTCTCCCTGCTTGCGGCGAATGCGTCGCTTGTCACGGTCGCGGCGATGACACTGCTGCTCAACTGCCGCCACATTTTTTACGGTCTGTCCTTTCTCGAGACATTTCACCAGATGGGGCTCAAAAAGTGGTATATGATCTTCTCTCTGACTGACGAGACCTATTCCCTGCTGTGCTCGCTCAAAACGCCTGAAGGGATCGACCCGAACGCCATGCGCTTCTGGGTCGCCATCCTTGACCACAGCTACTGGATCCTCGGCTCGGTGATCGGCGCGGTGATCGGCGGCGTGCTGCCGTTTGACTCGACCGGCATCGACTTTGCCATGACCTCGCTGTTTACGGTCATCTTTGTCGAGCAGTGGATGAGCACCAAGCGTCACATTCCCGCTTTTCTCGGCCTTGGTGCGGCGGCGGTTTCTCTCGCCATCCTCGGGCCGGACAACTTCATCCTCCCCGCAATGGTGGCCATCTGCGTCATGCTGGTCGCACTGCGCGGCAAACTCGCAAAGGAGGTGGCGGAATGAGCGCCGGAAAAACGCTGGCAATGATCCTTGTCGCCGCCGTCTGTACTTTTGCGACCCGCGTCGCCCCCTTCCTGCTGTTTAACGGCAAAAAGCCCATCCCGCCGATCGTGCGCTATCTGGGCGAGGCGCTGCCGCCCGCGGTCATTGCGCTGCTGGTGGTGTACTGTGTCAAAAACGTGGACTGGCTTGCGGCGCCGCACGGCGCGCCTGAGCTGCTCTGCATCGCGGTGACCGCCCTGCTGCATATGTGGAAACGCAACAACCTGCTGTCCATCGGCGTGGGCACGGTACTGTACATGTTCCTGGTGCAGACTGTCTTTATATAAGGTGGAAACGCATGAACATCCATCCTGTCAATGAACGCACGGACACGCTCGTCGCCGCCCTGACCGATGTTTGGCAAGCCTCGGTGCGCGCCACGCACACTTTTTTGACCGAAGCGGATATCGCCGACCTGCGGCAGTATGTACCGGACGCGCTCCGCGCGGTGGCGCACCTGACCGTCCTGCTGGATGACGGCGGCCGGCCCGCCGGCTTTTGCGGCGTGGACGGGCAGCGTCTGGAAATGCTGTTCCTGCACCCGGACGTAATCGGCAATGGCGCAGGCCGCCGGCTCGTGCAGCACGCCTTTGATGAATATCAGGTAAACGAGGTCTGCGTCAACGAGCAGAACCTGAACGCAGCTGCATTTTACCGGCACATGGGCTTTGTGTTTGACCACCGCACTGCGCTGGACGAACAAGGCCGCCCGTTCCCGCTGCTGTATCTGAAACGAAACTGACCATAAACCCGCACGGATTTCCGTGCGGGTTTTCGTTTTCTCTGCGGACAAACTGTGGTACAATAATGTTGACTGCAAAGGAGTGTCTTATGGAAACGATCATTCAAATCCTTGCCCGCGAGCTCGGGCAGAAGGAACAATATGTCGAAAATGTGGTAAAGCTGCTCGACGACGGCAACACCGTGCCGTTTATCGCGCGCTACCGCAAGGAAATGCACGGCACGATGGACGACCAGACCATCCGCCAGCTGGCCGACCGGCTCGCCTATCTGCGCGGGCTGGACGAGCGCCGCACAGAGGTGCGGGATGCAATTGAGGCGCAGGGCAAACTGACGGACGAACTCGCCGCCGCCATTCAGGAGGCGCAAACGCTCGCCGCGCTCGACGACCTGTACCGCCCCTACCGCCCCAAGCGGCACACCCGTGCGTCTATCGCGCGCGAAAAGGGGCTGGAGCCGCTTGCAGCGGCCATTCTCGCGGCGCGCACGTCCTCCCCTTCGCTCGAAGCGCTGGCCAAGCCATACATTGACCCGGAAAAGGGCGTGGAAACTGCCGAGGACGCGCTCGCGGGTGCGGGCGACATCATCGCTGAGAACCTGTCGGACGACGCAAACCTGCGCGGCCGCCTGCGCGCGCTGCTGCACCGGACAGGCGTGCTCCAAACCGTCGGTATGGACGAAGATGACACCGTCTACGCCATGTATCACGAATTTTCCGAGCCGGTGCGCCGCCTGCAGAGCCACCGTGTGCTCGCCATCAACCGCGGCGAAAAGGAAGGCAAGCTCAAGGTCTCGCTGGAAGCCGATGAAAACGAGGCGATCGCCGCGGTGACCCGCGCGGCGCTGCACCCTAAAAGCCCGTTCGGCGAGTGGCTGCGCGCGGTCTGCGCGGACAGCTGGAACCGCCTGCTGTTTCCCTCGCTCGAGCGCGAACTGCGCAGCGAACTGACCGACGCGGCAAACGAACAGGCGATCCGCACCTTTGCGCTCAACCTGCGGCCGCTGCTCATGCAGCCGCCCGTGCGCGGCCGAGTGACGCTGGGTTTTGACCCCGCTTACCGCACAGGCTGCAAGCTCGCGGTCGTGGACGCGACCGGCAAGGTGCTCGAGACTGCGGTCATCTACCCCACCCCGCCGCACAAAAAGACCGAGGAAGCCAAGAAGGTGCTCCGCCGCCTGTGCGACAAGCACCACATCACCTGCATCGCCATCGGCAACGGCACTGCCTCCAAGGAGAGCGAGATCTTTGTCGCGGACTTCATCAAGGAATACGGCGGCGGCATCGCGTACATGATCGTGTCCGAGGCGGGCGCGTCCGTGTACTCCGCATCCAAGCTGGGCGCGGAGGAGTTCCCGGATTTCGACGTGTCGCTCCGCTCGGCGGTGTCCATCGCGCGGCGGTTGCAGGACCCGCTCGCCGAGCTGGTCAAGATCGATCCGAAAGCCATCGGCGTCGGGCAGTACCAGCACGACATGCCGCAGGCGCGCCTGTCCAAAGCGCTGGACGGCGTGGTCGAGGACTGCGTCAACGCGGTCGGCGTCGACCTGAACACCGCCTCGCCCGCGCTGCTCAGCCGCGTTGCGGGCGTAACGAGCACGGTTTCCAAAAATATCGCCGCGTACCGCGAGCAGAACGGTAAATTCGAAAGCCGCAAGCAGCTTTTGAAGGTCAAGGGGCTTGGCCCCAAGGCATTCGAGCAGTGCGCGGGCTTCCTGCGCGTGCCGGACGGAGAAAACCTGCTCGACCGCACCGGTGTTCACCCCGAAGCATATGAAGCCGCGCAGACCCTGCTGACCCTGTGCGGCTACACCGATGAGGACGCGGCACAGGGCAAAATCAGCGAACTGCCTGCGCGGGTTAAGCAGCTCGGCGCAGCGGATACCGCAAAACGCTGCGGCGTGGGCGTGCCCACGCTGAATGACATCGTCAGTGAGCTCATCAAACCCGGCCGCGACCCGCGCGACGAACTGCCGCCCCCGATGCTGCGCTCGGATGTGCTTGACCTGAACGACTTAAAACCCGGCATGAAGCTCAAGGGCACGGTGCGCAACGTGGCCGACTTCGGCGCATTCGTGGATATCGGCGTGCATCAGGACGGGCTGGTGCATATTTCCCAGCTCTGTAACCGGTATGTCAAGCACCCGTCCGAGGTCGTGACCGTGGGCGATATCGTGGATGTGGCCGTGCTGTCTGTCGATCCCAAAAGCCACCGTATTGCGCTGACCATGAAAAATGTGAAGTAAGACCTCAATATACGACAAAGGGAGCGCCCCGCAGGGTGCTCCCTTTCGTTTATCCGTTACTCTCTATCCTTTTATTTACAACCCGAACATCATTACGTCGGACAGGGTTGCGAGCGCAATCACCATCACCCAGCACGCGAGCGGATACGCCCACTGGGCGCGCCCCTGCCGTTTGGGGGCAAGGCGCGGGCAGGCCCGCAGCAGCAGCTTTGCCAGCGCAAAGCCGGCCGCCGCGCCCGCGGTGTTCAGAATCAGGTCGTCCACCGAGGTCACGCCGCCTGCGATGAGCTGGATCAGCTCAATGCTGAGCGACACGCCGAAGCCGAACAGGATGGTGCGTTTTGCGCGTCCAAAATACCGCCAGAACAGCGGCAGCAGGAACCCCAAGGGCGCGAGCAGCGCCGCGTTGCCTGCGATATTGGCCGCCACGCCCAGCCCGGGAGCACCCGGGTCATTCAGTATCGTAACGATGTCGGCAAACGGGATCAGCTCGAGCCGCGGTTCCGGCAGATTGCCCGCCAGCAACTGGTAGAGCGAGGGGCCGGTCACCAGCCCCACACCCATCAGATACACCAGCAGTACGAGCGCGCCGCATATATCGCGCTTTTTCACGAGACCGCCTCCGCGGTCGTCGCTATGCCGTTTTCCGGCGTGCTGTCACTCACCCCATCCGGGCGGTACTTATCAACGATCTCATACGGCCAGTCCTCCGCCAGATAGGCCAGCATGACCATGGTGTCATCCCGCAATTGGGCAGTAATCACGATGGTGTAATCCTCCCGGTTGGCATACTGGCTGTCACTCCGGTAATCCACCATCGTTTCGTCAATACCATCTGTGAGCAACGCCTGCATATCCGCGCGGTCGGTTACCTGAACCGTCTGCCACTCTGTCGCATCCAGTTCGACCTTCACCCCATATTCGATCTGGATCGAGAGAACCTCATCCACGCTGTACGGTACCGGAGTCAGTCCGGTCTGCTCTTCGAGCAATGCAAGGGTTTTGGTATCCGCCTCGGTCACATATGCCTCGCCATCATAGTTGTAATTTCCTTCTTCATCCAGATAGTACAGGCTGAGGAACATGACCGGCTTACTGCTTCCCGTCCGGCTGAGCGACTCTTCGCGCAGGGTAGTTACGACCTGCACCAGCTTTTCCGGGTTGGACAGCTCTACCGAGGTCATGCCGCCCGCTGTATGCGCGCGGACGTCAATCAGGGGGCGGCGGTTCGGGTCGGTCGAGGCTTCGTCAAAGCGGAACAGCGGCCACTTTGCGCGCTTATATTCCTCGGACTGCTCGATCTGGTCGAGCAGCGCACCAACTTCATCCGTGTCCGGGATACTACGGTAGCGGCGCGCCGCTGTGTGGTTCCCCAGCTGGCAGGTGATGTGCACCGTACGGTAGCCGTACTCATTGTCCGCCGTGACCTCCGTACCCTTTTGCACCTCCTGCACGCCCAGCTCCATCAGTCTGTAAACCGCATCAATATTCGCCGGGTCGGTCAGCTGCGGCGCAGTCACACTGTCGATGTCCACCGCTGTGATGTCCTCGCGGTCAGGCAGCCAGGTATCGTAACCGGTCACGTCGAACTGCATCGCGTGCATGCCCGCAACCAGTACCACCAGAATGGCCAGCAGGTGCAGCGGCTTGGCAAAAATCGCGCGGAAGTCGAACGCGTAGATGATCTCGACGATCCAGTGGAACAGCACCGTGCCGATCACGAGCCCCGGCCAGAACCAGAAATCGCCCGCCATCATGCTGAACAACCAGCCGAAGGCCGCGCCGATGACAAGGCACATATACACCTTGATGGGCAGCTTTGCCGGCTCGAACGCGAGCGCGGTGCCCGCCCGCTCGCTGCGGCGGAGACGGAACAGGAAGAGCGCCAGCGCGGTCACGACCAGCGCGGCGATCAGGTAGCCGGCCAGCAGGCCGAACGCCGGTTCGCCGGGCTGCGGGACGCCCATGACCCGCTCGCCGATATAATGCGTGCCGTGCAGCACGAAATACTGAACCACCGGCGTCAGCCGGATCGCACTCTCCATTGTTCCTGCACCGGAGGCGTAGGTCTCGTAGAACTTTTCAAACAGGCCGATCTGGAGCATACGGAGCAGCAGGGGCGAAAAGAACACCCACGCGAGCAGCAGCAGCGTGATGATCGTATTGCCGCAGACAATGGTCGTCAGCACAGTCAGCGCGTAAATCAGCAGGAACACGATCAGGTTGCACAGCACCGCGCCGCCGATCTCGTCCCAACGCACCGCCTCGCCGCAGCCCATCGCATAGGCGCAGGCCACTGTGATGGCCAGCATGACGAAATAGGTCGAAAACGTGCAGCAAATGCCGGTCAAAAAGTTGTTCACAAACAGCCGTGTGCGCGAAACCGGCAGGCTGTGGTAAAAATCCACCTTCTGGCGGGAGTGCAGGTAGGCGAACATCGCCACGCCGCACACGACCGCCAGCACAATGAATACGATCTTGACAAACAGGTTTCCGCCGCCCAGCATGGACGCGGCATTGTTCATCGCGTTCTGCCAGTTGAATGCGACGCTCGCCTGCGGTAATTCCCTCAGCCCTTGGGCGCGCGACTCAAGCGCGTTCTGCATGGTCATCAGCGCAGGCAGCAGCAGGGACAGGAAAAATCCCACGCCCGAAAGCACCAGCGCCCACAGGCTGCGGCGCATGCTGTCCCCCAGCAGGCCCTTAGAAGAGAAGTTTTTTGATGTCATAGCCTGCCACCTCCGTTTCATTGATAAAGATTTCCTCCAGTGTCAGCGGCAGCAGCTCGCAGAAGCTGGGGTTCATGGCGTTGACCTTGGCAAGCAGCTCCTCACGGCTGCCGCGCGCGGTCAGGGTATAGAGCGAGCCGCGCCGGTCGAGATGCAGGATGTCAAAGCCCTCCCATGCGTTCTCGGGCAGCTCCCCGGTGAAAATGCACTGCATTTTGAACATACCCAGCTTCATTTCATCCAGATCACGCGAGAACAGGATGCCGCCGCGGTGCAGCAGGCCGACATGGTCGCAGATGTCCTCCAGCTCGCGCAGGTTGTGCGACGCGATGACCGGGGTCAGTCCGCGGCTGTCCACGTCCTCGGCAAACAGGCTCTTGACCGTCTGCCGCACAACCGGGTCGAGGCCGTCGAACGTCTCGTCGCAGAACAGGTAATCCGTACCCGCGCACAGGCCGCAGATGACCGAAACCTGCTTTTTCATGCCCTTGGAGAACGTGCGGATCTTGCGGTTCTCGTCCAGGCCGAAGCCCGCCATCAGCTTGCGGTAGCGGTCCTCGTCAAAATGGCGGTAAAACCGCTTGTAGTAGTTTTTCATCTCCGCGGGCGTGCTGTTCGGGAAAAAGAACTGCTCGTCGGAAATGAAGAAAAACCGCTCCTTGAGCGCTATATTTTCAAAAATATCCGCCCCGTCGATGCGCACCGCGCCTTCATCGGGCGACAAAATGCCTGCCAGCATGCGCAGGAAGGTCGATTTGCCCGCGCCGTTTGAGCCGATCAGCCCATAGACCGAGCCGTCCCGCACCTCCGCGCACACATGGTCGACCGCGATGATATTGCCAAACCGCTTGGTTGCGTTTTCAGCCGTGATCATGCCCTATCCTCTCCTTTCTTCTCCAGCCAGCTTCGCAGCTGGCCCTCGGTCGCACCAAGCGTACGCGCCCGGTCGGCCAGTGCGCCGATCTGCGCGCCGATCTCATTTAACCGGCTCACACGCAGCGCCTCCATATTGTCCGAGATAAAATTCCCCCGCCCTTTGGCCGCGTAGATTACGCCGCGCCGTTCCAGCTCTCCGTATGCGCGCTGGATGGTGTTCGGGTTGATCGAAAGCTCCATCGCCAGCTGGCGCACGCTTGGGATCTGGGTATCCGCGGGCAGCGCCCCGCGCAGCGCAAGCTCCTCGATGCCGTCCACCACCTGCTCATAGATCGGCCGTGGGTCCCGATAATCTATTTTTATCACATCGCGCGTCTCCTTTCCGTTGTGTTCTATCTGTACTGTATGTCTTAGTACACTTGGAGTATATCAAAGCTTTCCGGTTTTGTCAATCGCTTTTTGCTTCGGCTTGTGGTATAATCATAGCAAATACCTACTGGGAGGCCTTCATGGTACATTTGGGAAACGACTGGGACGAGATCCTCGCCGGCGAATTCGAGCAGGAATATTACAAGCGCATCCGCTACTGGCTCAAAAAGGAGTACGCCGAGCAGACCATCTATCCCCCGATGGACGATATTTTCAACGCGCTCAAATACACCGCCTATGCGGACGTCAAGGCGGTCATTCTGGGGCAGGACCCCTATCATGGCCCGGGGCAGGCGCACGGGCTGTGCTTTTCCGTACAGCCGGGCGTGCAGCCGCCACCGAGCCTGCAAAACATCTTCAAGGAACTGCGCGACGACCTCGGCATCCAGCCGCCCAAGGACGGCACGCTGACAAAATGGGCTGAGCGCGGCGTGCTGATGCTCAACACGACCCTGACCGTGCGCCGCGGGCAGGCCAACAGCCACAAAAACATCGGCTGGACGACCTTCACCGACCACGTCATCCAGAAGCTCAACGCGCACGAGCGGCCTATTGTGTTCCTGCTCTGGGGCGGGAACGCGCGCAGCAAAAAAAGCCTGATCACCGCGCCGCAGCATCTGGTGCTCGAGTGCGCACACCCGTCGCCGCTTTCGGCGTTCAACGGCTTTTTCGGCTGCAAACACTTTTCCAGGTGCAACGCTTTTCTGGAACGCAACGGCATCGAACCAATCGACTGGGATCTGAACCACGAATAAGCAAAAAAGAACGGCTGTCTGCACATCCAGCCGTTCTTTTTTTGCTTTAACGATGCGGTGAAGACGCAAACAGGCCGCGCATCAGCGCCATCAGCCCCTGTGCGATCAGCACGATTGCAACAACCGCCGAGATTGTGATGGCTGCGATTTCCGGGCGGAACAGGATCACCAGTCCGAAAACCAGCACAATCACCCCGACCGCAAACTGTACGCCCCAGAAAGGCATCCCAAACCCGCGGTAAACCAGCGCGCCCACGCATTTGATCACGCCGGACAGGATCGCCCATGCGGCAAGCAAATAGGGCAGCAGTTCTGCCGCAAGCCAGCTGTTGCACATGAATACGATGCCCACCAGCAGATCGATAATACCGTCCGCAAAGAACCATTTTGACGATCCGTACGCCCATTGGCGCGCCACGCACAGCACCAGATCGGCGGCGCCGGATACCAGCATGGTCAACCCAAACAGCCATGCGATAGACGCCAGTGTTGCATGCGGGTTAATCAGGAAGTACAGCCCCATCACGAGCAGGAACACCCCAACCGCAAGCCAGATGATACTGCCGGGTTTATTTTTCATTCTCATCCATCTCCCATTTCCCTTGGCCGTGCGGCAACACTGCACAGCAATATTGCCTTAAGTTTTTTCCAGCAGCGACATGAATTCTTCCCCTGTAATCGTCTCCTTTTCCAGCAGGTAATGTGCCAGGCGGTGCAGCGCCTCCATATTCTCCTGCAAAATCCCAATCGCTTTTTCGTGCGCAGTGCGGACCGTGTCCACGACCTCCTGGTCGATCTGCGCCGCGGTCTCCGCCGAGCAGGCCAGCGATGTATCGCCGCCCAGATACTGGTTCTGCACCGTCTCGAGCGCAACCATGTCGAACTTACGGCTCATGCCGTAGCGCGTGATCATCGAACGGGTCAGCTTGGTCGCCTGCTCGATGTCGTTGGACGCGCCGGTCGTGACCGAGCCGAAGATCAGCTCCTCGGCCGCGCGGCCGCCGGTCAGCGTAGCGACCTTGTTGAGCAGCTCTTCCCTGGTCATCAGATAGTGCTCGCCCTCGTCCACCTGCATGGTGTAGCCCAGCGCGCCCGAAGTGCGCGGCACAATGGTAATCTTGGTGACCGGCGCGGAATTGCTCTGCTTTGCCGCGACCAGTGCATGGCCGATCTCGTGATAGGCAACGATCTCCTTTTCCTTCGCGCTGAGCACGGCATTTTTGCGCTGCGCCCCCGCGATGACCGTCTCTACGCTCTCCTCCAGATCCGCCTGTTCGACCGAACGGCGCCCCATACGCACAGCGCGCAGCGCGGCTTCGTTGATGATATTCGCCAGATCCGCGCCGGACGCGCCCGAGGTCGCGCGGGCGATCGAGGTGAAGTCGATATGCCCGCTCATGATGACGTCCTTAGCATGCACCTTGAGGATGGCAATGCGCCCCTGTAAGTCGGGCAGCTGCACCGGGATACGCCGGTCAAAACGGCCCGGACGCAGCAGCGCAGGGTCAAGCGACTCCGGCCGGTTGGTCGCCGCGAGGATGACAACGCCCTTGGTGCCGTCAAAGCCGTCCATCTCGGTCAGCAGCTG
>DXIC01000003.1 GCA_019113065.1 Candidatus Agathobaculum stercoravium | reverse complement strand
GATACAGAGAATACGCAGCATAAAATTAATACAATAGATACGAATCTTTTCATTTCCATCAAACCCTTTCTGGCTTACCATTCCAATGTAAAAGACGTATACAGATGGAAAATGAAACACTGTATTAACCGAGATTTATGCTTTCTGCTATTTTAATTGCTTCTTCCTGCCCCAGATTGGTATTCATGCTTGCCATCAGGGTTTCACTGCTATTCATCCAAACGAGAACAATGATTTCATTTTTTTCACTTAATTCGCCATTCACTCCATTTATTTCTACTTGTTTCGATTCTGACATATTTTCAGCATCTGACAGTAATTTAGAGCTATCTGCCGAAATACTGATGATTGCATAATCTGTTTGATTGTCCCCTTGAATGACGACTTGTATAGGATCTCTATTATCAAAGTACGAGGCAATATAAAACCCGTCAGGCAAATAGGTGGGGGCAAAGATACCGCCGCTGGGTTCCTGCAACCCGTGTTCAATAGACGTTCCCTGATTTATTGAAATAAAATTGAGAATTTTTGACCGGAACGCATCAACAGATACGAAGCTGACAGAAAATACGGCCACGATTGCAATAAGGAATATGGCCACATATTTTCTCAAACGCAAAATTCCCGCAAAGGCTTTGATGCGCTTCTGGCGGCCGATTTCCTTTGCGATCTTGGCGTTCATCTGCGCAATCAGTTCGGGAGAAGGGGGCGCGTCGTTTTCGGCCTCCTGCCGGAGCTTTTCACCCTGGTATTCCGCGTAGCCCTCCATAAGTTCATGAAAGAAGGCTTCTTCGTACTGCTCCCGCAGTTTTTCATCCGATTGATCAAATTTATTCATCACGAAGCAGTCCCTCCTTCTTTGCAATTTTCAGAACCCGTTTGCGCGCCCGCGATACAAGCCCGCTGACCGAATCCTGTTTGATGCCGAACAGCGCGGCAATTTCCCAATCGGACAGGCGGTCTTTGTATTTCATCCGCAGCAGATCCCTGTCCCGGTCGCTCAGTTTTTCGAGGATCATATACAGTTCTTCGATATTTTCCTTCCTGATCAGGCGTGCGTCAAGGCTGTTGTCCCATTCATTTTCGCCTTCCGCTTCCAGTATCGGATAAAGTTTTTTGTTCTTCATCCGCAGATGGTTGATCGAGTTGTTGCGCGCAGCGTTATAAGTATAGGAATACATCTGGCTCTCACAAAGGCTGCGCCAGTTGTCGATCGTCTGCATCATCCGGACAACGGTATCCTGCACAATGTCTTCAACATCAGGCCCGGAAACCAGCATCAATACGGATCGCTTGATATTTCCGTAGTACTTCTGATAGATCAGCGACATGAGCTCCGCATCATCCTTGGACAATGGTTCAGCTGGTTCAGGCATGGATCTTCTGTTTCTTCTCACGCGGTAGTTCCCCCTGGGTATCATACTTTTCTTTGAAAGTCCGGATTACGACCTCCAGCGCCCTCTGATCCGCTTTGCCAAGCCGTTGCAGAACAGAAAGGCAGTCCTCCAATGTGCTGTGGCTGCCAAACGGTCTTTGCAGCTGGAGGGCTGTGTATTTATCATCTGTGAGTTCGAGCAGGTAATCGCTTGTCACGTTGAACAGCCTGGAAAGCTGCCGCACGGTTTCCAGGTCAGGCTCATATCTGCCGCATTCATAATTTGAAATAGTTCCGGTGGAAACACCCAGATGCGCCGCAACATCGGTTTGTTTCATCCCCAAGTCCTTCCTTAACTCAGCAATCAGTTCACCTATCATAAATGCAAGTGTGCCTTTCTCACAAAAAGAAATTTTCAGTATATAAAGATTCTATATGCAAAAAATCTATAAATGCTAAAATATACAGCTTTAATTGATTACATATAATTTTATTATAGCAAAGCTATAATAAAGAACCATGTGCATTAATGATGGCGTTTGTCGAAACCCCTCGATGTGTACCGGCAGCGGCGGGTCGCAATATATTCATTGCAGGATGGATCAGGGGTTTTTCAGGCATAAAATGTCAGAATTCCGGGAAAATGCATAAAAACACGCCTGTGCCGGCGGGGGAACATGACTTGTCTGTTGCAAATACAGAAGAAGTTTGTTTTATAAAATGAGGGAGGAATGCTTGCTGTATTTCCTTCCCAAATTGCCGGCATGATAACTGTATCCCTGAGAGGATAGTACAAGACCCTGGACACGGCATTTTTGTGACACAGGGCAATGCCGGCCAGGATCTGTATATTCATTATCGGAAGGGTGATGCTGCATGGCACAATACTTTTACTATCCAGTGCCGCAAAAACTGATTTTGCCGGAAGAAGAAACAGAGTATGTCTCCTACGGCATAAGTGTTTTTCAAATACTTGAGGGGTCTGCCAGAGAAATCCATTTGGTTTCGGACGTATCGCTCGACAGGGACTTTGCTTTTACGCTTGCGCACCGTTGTACTGTAAAACAGCTCGCACCGGTCCATTTGCTCGATGTCATACAGGATACGCTGTACTGATACCGTTCGGCCTGCCAATAGCCCCGCAGTGCAGCGGCTGTTACAGGGTCCGGTTTGAAATCAGGTAAGCGGCGGTTTTGTCGAACACGGCCGAACCGGTATCCGTGCGGATATCCGGGATGGCGCGCCATAAGCGGTCTACGCGGGCGATGCCGTTTCCAAGATCGGTGTAGATGACCAGCTGCTCCATGCCGATGGTGCCGTTGTCCAGTTTGAGATGTACGGTATAGCGGTGTGCGCCGAGCTGCATGGGTTGGGTATATTGGAGCGTGCGGAACGCGCAGGCGTCCGCCCAGTGGTACAGCTCGCTTTCCGCCAGCTCCCGCGCAGTGCCGTACTCGCCGAGCTGGACGGCAGCGCTGTTGAGCACCAGCCCTCCATTGATCGATGTGAGATGGTTTGCGCCCTGCGCAGGCTCTTCCGCTGTGTTCAGCGCACACAGGGGCGCCGTGGTGCCAAAGGTTGTGGGCAGGCGTTCCAGACGCACCGGCGGTGTACCCGATGCGGGTTCCGCCCGTGTGCGGCGCCATTCCTCCATTGCTGTCCGTCCCATTTGCGTAAAAACTGCCGTATCCGTAGCGGGCGCCTCCCTTGTTGGATGTGATCGGTGCGGCCACACCAGCCCGAGGGCGGGGCAGGCCGCGGAACTTTATTGTATCATCCGGGCGGCGCATTTCCTGTCCGAACATGCGGCGCTGTGCCAATCCTGGCGGGGGCAGTTTGCCGGGGAGGCCGCTGCGGCGTTTCATCTTACAGGATGATCCCGATCCCTTGGACGGGAAACGGTAAAAATGGAAATAGAAAGGATATTTCAGCATATTCTGTGCCGGTTGCAATGGGCTGTTTTACCCTTCTGCCGGCTGCCTGTTTCCCTTTGCAGGGATGCGGGAGACAATAAAAATGGTGATTTTTTCTTGCTTTTTCACTGGATTTCGGGTATAATAAACCCATATCGCGGGATCGGCGCAGGGACGCGCCGGCTGCCTGCGGCTCCCGGATGCGGAGGAAACAGGGGGATACCTTGTCTGGAAAGGGAGCGAAGCCATGGCTTCGCTCCCTTTTTGCATCTGAAATTCGTTAAAGAGGGGAAGCGGTAAAATCATGGAGACATTTTCCAGTATTGTAACTGCGATCGACAACTGGATCTGGGGCCTGCCGATGATCGTTATGCTGATGGGCACGCACCTGTTCATGACGGTGCGCACCGGCTTTATCCAGCGCAAGACGTTCACCGGTATCCGGCTGTCGGTCACGAAGGACCCGGATTCGCCGGGCGACGTCAGCCAGTTCCAGGCGCTGACGACTGCGCTGGCATCCACCATCGGCACGGGCAATATCGTCGGCGTGGGCACGGCGGTGTTCCTCGGCGGCCCGGGCGCGGTGCTGTGGTGCTGGCTGACCGGCGTGTTCGGCATTGCGACCAAGTACGCGGAAAGCCTGATCGCGGTCAAGTACCGCGTGCAGACCAAAGACGGCCGCATGCAGGGCGGCGCAATGTACGCGCTCGAGCGCGGGCTGAACATGAAGTGGCTGGGCGTGCTGTTCGCGCTGCTGGCCATGCTGGCCTCGTTCGGCATCGGCTGCGGCACGCAGATCAACGCGATCTCTGAGATCATCCAGGGAAACAGCCCGATCTATATCCCGCCGCTGGCGATCGGCATCGTGTTTGCGGCAATCACTGCGGTGGTCATCATCGGCGGCATCAAGTCGATCGCGACCGTGTGCGAAAAGCTGGTGCCGTTCATGGCGGCGTTCTATGTGATCGGATGCCTGGTGATCCTGGGCATCAACTATGATTTCATTATTCCCGCTGTGCAGGCGATTGTAACGCTGGCGTTCAAGCCGGGCGCGGTTGCGGGCGGACTGGTCGGCGGCGGCATCCGCCTTGCGATGCAGTACGGCGTTGCGCGCGGCCTGTTCTCGAACGAATCCGGCATGGGTTCCGCGCCGCTCGTGGCGAGCGCAGCGCAGACCCGCAACCCGGTACGGCAGGCGCTGGTCTCCGCGACCGGCACCTTCTGGGACACGGTTGTCGTGTGCCTGATGACCGGCCTTGTGCTCGTCACCACGATCATGAAAAATCCGGGCATCAATATGGACATGTTTGAGGACGGCAGCCAGATGACGACCGCCGCGTTCTCGCAGATCCCGGTGCTGGGGCCGCTGATCCTGGTGATCGGCATCATCACATTCGCGTATTCCACCATCCTCGGCTGGTCGTATTACGGCGAGCGCTGCTGCGAGTACCTGTTCGGCAAAAGGGGCATGCTGCCGTATAAGATTTTGTTCATCGCCGTTATTGTGATCGGGCCGGTGCTGTCGCTCGACCTGGTCTGGACGATTGCGAACATCTTAAACGCACTCATGGCGGTGCCCAACCTGATTGCAGTGCTGCTGCTGTCCGGCGTGATCGCGCGGGAGACCCGCCACTACCTGAAAAACCTCGACGAGATCGACACGACCGAGATCCCGGTTGTGGACAAGTAACAAGACGGAAAAGCCGCCTGCTGGTGCAGGCGGCTTTTGTATATGCGGGATCATTCCGGCACTGTGTCGGAGAAGGTGACGGTGTAGGCTTCGGTGAACAGGTCTCCTTCGAAGCGGGAAGGATCGATAAAATCCCGCGCCGCGTCATAGACATACAGCTCGCTTTTGTCGCGGAAGGTGCGGACAAGAAGCGGGATCTCCTCGCCGTACACGATGGGCACGGCTTCCAGCTGCGCGCCGACGCCGATCGCCGTGGGGGCGGTGGCCATGCTCTCGGGCAGGTCGGGCGCATGGGAAACATCGCCGAGACCGTCTGCGCTGAACTGGAGTGTATAGCCGCTGTCAGCCTTGCCTGTTAGGGCGAAACGTCCGTCCGGCGCAAGCGGCGTGTCGCTGTAGGTTTGATAAAAACCGCTGTCAGCAGGTTCCCATGCAAGAGCGTCACTCAGAATGTAGCGTTGGATGGTGATACAGCGCAGGTTCTCGTCCGTCTGATAGTCATACAGAACAAACTCGCTGGGTTGGACACCGGCGAGTCCGAGCAGATCGGTCTCGTCCTCGCTCAGCTGGGCAGGTGTGAGCTGCATCCCGGCAGCCGTCTGTGCTGTGCCTCCGGATGCGCCGCATCCGCCCAGCATGCCGCACAGCAGCAGCGCTGCGAGCAAAACGGAAATCTTTCTTTTCATCACGATCCCTCCTCTGTAAAGCTCGTCCGCTATCCTCAGGCAATACCGCATAATTGTGCGGTGTTGCCTTAACCCCAGTATAGCAGGCCGGATGGGAAAGTCAATCAAAACGCGCGCGCAAAGCGGGATTTGCGCGCCAAACCGGGCGGAGGCTATTGCCAAACCGGGCAAAAAAGTGTATAACTAATACATGCTGCATTTTTGGAACGCGCGGCCGGGCGCGCATGAGGCGAAACGGCGCCAACCCGGAGAAAAGACGGAAAAGCATAAAAAACGCGGCCTGCTGCGGCTGCCTGCGGGTTGGAATATCCTGCTGGCGGTGGTGCTGTCGCTCGGCATCTGGTTTTTGTGCATGCAGACCATGCCGGTCATCCCCGCGACCTTTTTCACAACGCCGCTGCTCGGCCTGCTCAACTGGCTGCCGGTGGTGCTGGTGCTGCTGGCGCTTTTGTTTGCGCTGGGCAACGTGTTCGCCGCATCGGCGGTGACGCTGGTGCTGTTCGGTGTGCTGAACTTTGCCAATCAGCTCAAGATCATGGCGCGTGACGACCCGGTCGTGCCGCAGGACCTGACCATGGTGCGCGAAGCGCTCGCGGCCGCAGGCGGCTATGACTTGCAGGTCGACTGGGGGCTGGTCGCGCTGTTTGTGCTGGCGCTGGCCGTGCTCGTCGTGCTGGCGGCGCTCGTGCGCACGCGCAGGACGCGCCTGTCCGCGGCGGCGCGCGTGCTCGGCCGTCTGGCGGGCTGCATCGGCTGCATCGGGATACTGGCCGGGCTGACGCTCACGGTATATGCGTCGGCGGATGTGTTCAATTCCTTCCCGTGCACCAACCGCTTCAACATGACGACGGTTTACGACCAGACCGGCTTCCACTTTGCGTTCCTGCGCAACGTGACGCAGAACAACCTGCAAAAGCCGGAGGGATTTGACAAGGCGGCGACCGAACAGGCCATCGCAGCGACCGAGACCACCCCGGCCGACCCCAATCCGGTCAATGTGATCTTTATTATGAGCGAGGCGTTCTGCGACATCACGGACGACGACGCCTTCGCATGGACGGAGGACAACGACCCGCTGAAGAATTTCCACGCGCTCGAGCAGTCGGAAAACGCGATCTCCGGGCGGCTGATCGTGCCCAACTACGGCGGCGGCACGGCAAACACCGAGTTTGACGTGCTGACCGGCATGCAGACCGCCATGCTGTCCGACGCGGGCGTGTCGTCCTTCCGCGTGCTGCACAAAAACGTGGATTCCGTGTTCCGTGTGGCGGACCGGAACGGCTGGCAGACCGCGTTCATCCACCCGGGCAAGGCGTGGTTCTACAACCGCCAGAACATCTACAAATGGCTGGGCGCGCAGCAGATCGTGTTCGAGGACGCGTTCGCGGACGCGCAGTACAAGGGCGGCTATGTGTCGGACGCGTCACTGACCGATTACATCATCGAGGATTACGAGAGCAAGCTTGCGGACGGCAGCCCGCAGTTTACCTATGTGACCACCATACAGAACCATATGTCCTACACCGAGTCCAAGTACGGCAAGGCGCGCGACCTGTACCAGCTCAGCCTTGCGGAGGAGCTGCCCGAGGAGGCAAAGACCATGCTGACCGTGTACACGCACGGCCTGCGGGACGCGGACGCGATGCTGGGCGAGCTTGTCTCCTACTTCGAGGGGCGGGACGAGCCGGTGCTGCTCATCTGGTTCGGCGACCATCTGCCCAGCATGGGTGACGACTACATGTGCTACCGTGCGCTCGGCATGGAGATGACCGATGACCGCGAAAGTGAAGCCTGGCTGGACGCGTACGCGCCGCCGTTTGTCATGTGGGCAAACGATGCGGGCGCGCAGGCGCTGGACTTCGGCACGTTGGCCGCGCGGCTGGGCATCCCGGAGGACGGGAAGATCAGCGCGAGCTTCCTCGGTGCGGCGGTGCTGGATACGGTCGGCTGCGGGGAGAGCGACCCGTTCTTCGCGTTTGTCAACAGCCTGCGGCGCGAGCTGCCCGTGGTGCAGCGCGGCACGGCGATCGACGCGCAGGGCGCATACCATGCGGAGATCCCGGCGGGGCTGGCGGATACGGTGCAGGAGTATCAGGACCGCACCTATTACCGCATGAAATACGAAACCCTCGAATAAAAGCAATAACAAAAGGCTCCGGCAACAGCCGGAGCCTTTTCTATTGCGATTTCGGTTCGTTTATTGCAGCAGCGAGCGGTAGGTTTCCGCGCGGTCGGGCTGGCCGACCACGGCAAGCGAGACCTGGGAAAAGTCGAACACGCGGCGCGCAAGCGCCAGGATGTCCTCCTGCGTGACTTTGTCATACGCGGCGAGCACCTGCTCGACCGCCTGTACCTTGCCGCGCAGCAGCTCGCTGCGGCCAATGGTCATCATGCGGGTACCCGTGCTCTCGAGGCCCATGAGCAGCGTGGTCTTGACCTGCTCGCGGCAGCGGGACAGCTCGTCCGGCGCCGGGCCGTTTTCGCAGAACTCATGCAGCTCGCGCACGATCAGCTCGAGCGCCCTGCGCTCGGTCTCCGCGCCGAGGCCGGTGTAAATCGACAGCAGCCCGGTGTCCAGATGCGGTGTGGTGAAGGTGTAAACCGAATAGCACAGGCCGTTGCGTTCGCGCACGCTCTGGAACAGGCGGGACGACATGCCGCCGCCGAGGATCGAGCTTAACAGGTTCATGGCATAGCGGTCCTCGCTCAGCAGCGATACGCCGGGGAAGGACAGGCACAGGTGGTTCTGCTCGATGTCCTTTTCGCGCAGCACAAGGCTGGGCTGGTAGACCGCGGGCGTGATCTGGTTGCGGCCTTCGCCCTCCATGTGGGAGAACAGCTCGGCGATATAGTCCAGGTCGTCCTCGGTGAAGTGGCCGGACACCGCGACGACCGTGTCCGCCGGGCGGTAATACCGGTGCATGTAGTCGTGCATGGCCTCGGAGTTGATCGTTTGCAGGGTCTCGGCGGTGCCGAGGATCGGGCGGCCGAGCGCCGAGCCTTCGTAGCATTTTTCAAACAGCTTGTCGATCGCCACGTCCTCCGGCGAGTCCTCGTACATGTCGATCTCTTCGAGCACGACCCCGCGCTCCAGCTCGATGTCCTCCTGCGCGAAGCGGGAATGCATGAACATGTCCGCAAGGATGGAAATGCCGGTCTGCAGGCGCTTGTCCAGCACCTTCATGTAATAGCAGGTGCACTCCTTGTCCGTAAAGGCATTGGCCTGCCCGCCGAGCGCGTCGATCGCAATGGCGATGTGCTGCGCGGAGCGCTTTTCCGTGCCCTTGAAGATCATGTGCTCGATAAAGTGCGAGATGCCGCCGAGCGCGGCCGGTTCATACCGGCTGCCGTTGCCGACCCAGATACCGACCGATACCGTGCGCACGGTATCCAGCTTTTCCGAGATCAGGCGCACGCCGTTGGGGAGAACGCGTTTGACATACATACTTGTTTCACGAACCTTTCCGTATGGGTGTAACAAAAGGCTTTCCACAGGAGGGAAAGCCTTTTGAGAAATCGGCTTGCAGTTTATTCCGCATAATATACGCGGCTGCCGGACTCGTCCAGATAATAGCGGTCGCCGTCCGAGTCGTAGTAATCGCCGGTGTCCGGGTCGTACCAGCCGCCCTCCTCTGCGAGCGAGGCGGGATCGACCGTCTCATCCGTCCCGGAAGAGGCGCTGTCGTCTGTCGTCATGGGGCCGGTGGGCGGTTCATCGAAATCGATGCCGCCGAGCGGCTCGTTGGCGCCGGTGCTGTCCGTGCCGTCCGTGGTGTCGGTGGACGGATCCTCGCCCGGGAACACGTCGTTATAGATATACTGCTGGATATGGTCTGCGGCGACATTCACGTCGTACAGGATGTACTCGCTTGACGCACCGTAGTAGTCCCATTCGCCGTCCAGCGGGACGCGCGTATGCTCGATGGTGGGCATGCCGTTCTGCACGGCGCCGACGATCAGCGGCGCGATCTCGGTCGGGGAGAGCGAGGTGGTCACATAGGGGATCATCTTCTGCATCAGCCCGATCAGGTCGCTTGCGCTCATGGACTGCACCTTGGTGAACATCGCCTCCATGACGATGCCCTGCCGTTCGACGCGCGCCCAGTCGTCGCCCGTGCCGCCCTTGCGGATACGGCCGTAGCACATGGCCTGCACGCCGTTCAGCGTTTGCAGGCCGGTGTTTTCCACGCTCTCAAAGGTCTGTCCCTGCTCGATGCCGTAGTCGCGGATGACGCGGTTGAGCTCCTCGAGTTCAGCGACAGTCTCCACATTGATCTCCACGCCGCCCAGCGCGTCGATGATTTCGGCCAGCTGCTCAAAGTTGACCGAGACGTATTCGGTGATATCCGTGCCGAAGTTCTCGTTGATCGTGCGGATGGCAAGGCTCGGCCCGCCGAGGAAGTACGCGGCGTTGAGCTTGTCCTCGCCGTGGCCGTCGATGTTGACCAGCGAGTCGCGCATCAGGCTGATGAGCTTGATCTTGCCGCGGGTGTTGTCCACGGTGACGATCATCATGCAGTCCGAGTGGCTCTGGGTGTCGCCCTCGCGGGTGTCCAGGCCGAACAGCGCGATATTCGTGATGTTTTCGTCCGCCTTGACGCCCGCGGCAAGATCCACCCCGGACAGGGAGGAGTCGTAGTTGTAGCCGAGGAAGGTGCGGTAAGCATACAGCCCGACGCAGAAAACCGCGGACAGCAGGACAAGGACGGTCAAAACCCGGATGAGCCTGCGCTGGAAGCGTTTGAGAGACATAAGATCAGTCCTGTACGAACTGCGCGAACGAGCGCTCGGTCAGCTGGTGCACGCGCAGGGTATTGGTGTAGTTGACGTGGCCTACCGGCATGCCGGCGGTGATGGTGATGATATCGCCCACGCGCAGGTCAAGCGCCTGGATGGCGGCCTGCTCGGAGAGGTCATACAGCTCGGTGCCCGACTTGGGGGCGTGCGGCACCATGACCGGGGTCACGCCCCAGGACATGGTCAGGCGGTTGAAGGTCTTTTCGCACGGGGTCGCAGCGATGATCGGCGCGCCCGGGCGGTAGGTCGATACCGCGCGCGCGGTCGAGCCTGCTTCGGTGAAGGCGACAATGCACTTCGCGCCGAGGTCGGCGGTGGTGGAGCAGGTCGCGTGCGAGATGGCGAGCGTCTTGAGGTCACCGTCCACGTTCATGTTCTGGAACTCGAGGCGGGTGGCGCGGCGGCGGTCATAGTGGATGGTCTGCTCGGCGTTCTCGGCAATGCGGCTCATGGTCTGGACGGTCTCGACCGGATACTTGCCGACCGAGGTCTCGCCGGACAGCATGATGGCGCTGGTGCCGTCGTAAACCGCGTTTGCAACGTCGGAAACCTCGGCGCGGGTCGGGCGCGGGTTCTTCGCCATGCTCTCGAGCATCTGGGTGGCGGTGACGACGCGCTTGCCGCGGGAGATGCAGGTCTTGATAATGCTCTTCTGGATCTCGGGCAGCTCCTCGAAGGGCACTTCAACGCCCAGGTCGCCGCGGGCGACCATCACGCCGTTGGCCTCGTCGAGGATCTCCTGGATGTTGTTGACGCCTTCCATGTTTTCGATCTTGGCGATGATCTCGACGTCCTCCTTGCCGTTTGCCTTGAGGATGGCCTTGATGTCGCGCACGTCCTGCGCGGTGCGGGTGAAGGAAGCGGCGATGAAGTCGATGCCCTGCGAAAGACCGAACTCGATGTCCTCGCGATCCTTCTGGGAGACGAAGGGCATGTTCAGGCTGATGCCGGGCACGTTGATGGACTTGCGGTTGGACAGCGGGCCGCCGTTGAGCGCGGTGCACACGATGTCCGTGCCGTCGCGGATCTCCTTGACGGTGAATGCGACCAGGCCGTCGTCGATCAGGATACGGGTGCCGGGCTGCACGTCCGACGGCAGGCCCTCGTAGGTGATGGAAACGATGGTGTTATCGCCCTCGATGTCGCGGGTGGTGAGGGTGAACTCCTGGCCTTCGACGATTTCGATCTTGCCGTCCTTGTAGGTCCTGGTGCGGATCTCAGGGCCCTTGGTGTCCAGCATGATGCCGACCGGCAGGCCGAGCTCGCGGCGCGCAGCCTTGACGGCGTCCATGCGGCCCTTGTGTTCCTCGTGCGAGCCGTGGCTGAAGTTCATGCGGGCGACGTTCATGCCCGCGCGGATCAGGTCGGGCAGGACCGAATCGGTCGCAGGCCCAAGCGTACAAATGATTTTGGTTTTGCGCATCGAAACAATTCCTCTCTGCAATAAACGATTTACACTTTGATATGATTTTAACAGCATCATTTTAGCAGTTTTTTTACCGTTTTGCAATCATCCGAAAAGCAGTGCACGGATTTTCATGTTTTTCGACAAAAAAAGGGGCGTACTGTGCAAACATCTTGTGTTTTCTGATACGGTCTTGTATAATATATGAAGTATGCCAACAGGCAAAGCGGATTAAACATGCAAACGGGCTGTGTGCAGGCACAGAACATTGGAAAAATATGAAAATGCAGCGCATTGCTGCGCAGAAGGAGAAAATGCAATGGCAAAGCCGGTTTTGGTAATTATGGCGGCGGGCATGGGCTCGCGTTACGGCGGGCTCAAGCAGATCGACCCGGTCGGCCCGGACGGGCAGATCATCCTGGATTACTCGGTCTATGACGCGCACCGCGCGGGGTTTGAGCGGGTGGTGTTCATCATCCGCCCGGAACTTGAGCAGGCGTTCGAGGACGCGATCGGCCGCAAGGCGCGCCGCTTCATGCAGGTGGACTACGCCTATCAGACGCTGGACAGACTGCCCGAGGGGCTGCATGTGCCCGAGGGACGCGAAAAGCCGCTCGGCACCGCGCATGCGGTGTGGTGCGCAAAGGAGCTGGTTGCAGGGGCGCCGATCGCGGTCATCAACGCGGACGACTTTTACGGCGCGGACGCATTCCGCAAGATGTACGATTACCTGTCCGCGGCGCAGGATGACGGCAAGTACCGTTACTGCATGGTCGGCTACCGGGTGGAGAACACGCTGACCGAAAACGGCACTGTGTCGCGCGGCGTGTGTACGGCGGACGAAAACGGCCTGCTGGTCAGTATCGTCGAGCGCACCGCGATCTCGCGCGAGGCGGACGGCCGCATTGTTTACGCGGCGGACGGCGACGCGCCGGCGGGCGAGATCCCGGCGGGCACGCCTGTGTCGCTCAACCTGTGGGGCTTTACGCCCTCCTTCCTGCCCTCGCTGGACGACGGCCTGCGCCGCTTTTTCGCGGAAAAGCTGCCGGCGAACCCGATGAAGGGCGAGTACTACCTGCCCTTTGCGGTGGACGAGCTGATCCAGGCGGGCAAGGCGACCGCCAAGGTGCTGGCCACCACCGCGCGCTGGTTCGGCGTCACCTACCGGGAGGACAAGCCGGCCGTGTGCGCCGCGATTGCGGAGATGACCGCGCAGGGCGAATATCCCGCCGATCTGTAAGGGGGGGAGCGGCATGGATTTTTCGGCAGAATTTGTCGCATTCCGCGACCGGCTGCTCGAGGGGCAGGACAAGGCGTTCGTCTCCCGGCAGAACGTGCAGGTAGCCGGGCGCATGGCGGCGCTGCTGAGCTCGTTCGGCGTGGACAGCGAACGCAAGTTCCTGGGGCTGATGCCGCTGGGCAACTCCAGCCATGCGCACGAATACCGGCTGCTGTTTGCAGCGCCTGAGCTGGACGAGCAGGCGCTCGAGGATTGGTGGGTATATGCATGCGAGGCGGAGCGGGAGCTGGTCAAGCCGGATGCTTCGCATGAATTCTCGATCGTCTCGCTCATCCTGGCGACCGGGACGGTGGATAAAGCGGTGCAGAAAAAGCTGAAAAAGCTGACGGGCGGACGGGATTTCAGCAGCATGGGGCGCGGCTGGTCCTCCGTGCGGATCGCGGCGGTCGGGCTGGACGAACATAAAGCCTATACCAACCGCATGGGGGATGCGCTGAAAAATATCCTGAAACCGATTCTGTAAAAAACCCTTGAAAAAACTGCTGTATTGTGATAGACTATCATGTACGCAAATATACGCACCGGTAATGGTGCGATCATTCAGGTGAAAAAGAAATCTAGTGGAGGAATTGCTATCATGACTACTGCACAAATCGCCCTTTCGATTGTAATGATCATCGCAAGCCTGTTCCTGATCGTCGTTGTGCTGCTCCAGAGCGGCGCGCAGCAGGGCCTCGGCGCCATCTCCGGCGGCGCGGAAACCTTCTTCGGCGCAGGCAAGGCGTCCGCAGCGGACAAGGTGCTTGCGCGCCTGACCTCGGTTGTCGGCGTGATCTTTGTCATCGCCGCGCTCGTGCTCAACCTGATCCACTGATATGGCGGCGGTACAGCGCGCACTGCTGGTCATGTTTGCGGTCTTCGCCGCGCTGACCGTGTTCCAGCAGGTGCGGTACGGCATGATCTGCGGCCGTGCTGAGGGCGAGGATAAACAGGCCGACCCCAAGGCTGCGGCGTGCCGGCGGACCGGCAGGTTCTACGCGATTGCCGCAGGGCTGTGCCTTGCAGTGAATATCGTTGTCGGCGCAATCGGCAGAATGGCATAATGCAAAAAGACGCATCCAACCGGGTGCGTCTTTTTTGCCTGTTTCAGGCAAGCAGCTGCTCGATCGCGTCCCGTACGCCCTCCCATTCGCTCTGGTGCAGGCAGCACAGGCTGCTGTGCGGCACGGTGAGCGCGCTGCCGTCCATGCGGCGGGCAGGCAGGCCGTGCGCGCCGTCATGCGCGGCGGCAAAATCTGCGAGCGGGACGAACGCCATGTCTGCGACCTCGCTGCCGGGATGGAACGGCGGCACGCCGTCCATGCGGGTGAGGAAGGCGAATGCCAGCTCGTCGTCAAAGCCGTTCCCTTCGCCGCGCGTGTACTGCTGGCGGTAGCTGCCGCCGGGGCGCAGGTCGGCTTCGTCCAGCATAAGCCCGACCTCCTCGCGCGCCTCGCGCAGCATGGCGGTTTCGGGCGTTTCGCCCGGGTCGATATGCCCGGTCGAGGACAGGTCGAACCCGCCGGGGTAGAGCGGGCGGTCAAACTGGCGCTGCTGGAGCCAGATACCGGGCACATCGTCGCGCACACCGACTGTCCACAGGTGGCAGACACGGTGGAACAGCCCCTGCGCATGGACGACAGCGCGCGGGCGCTCGCCGCAGGGGCGGCCGTCCGCGTCGTAGACCGTGAGCAGCTCGGCGCCGGACTGGCTGTCGATCAGCGCCTGCTTTTGCGGGCGCGTCAGCTTTTTGATCTCGGCTTCGCGGCGCATGGCTTCGCTTTGCGTTGCAAACATCTCGCTGTAAACCAGTGTGACCGGCCCGCGGCCACGGGTGTATTTCGCGCCCCTGCCGCTGTTGTGCGCGGCGAGGCGGGCAGTCAGGTCGTTGGTCCATCCGCAGTACAGCGTGCCGTCCGCACAGCGGAGGATGTAGGTGTAGCCGCTCATTGGTGCGACCGGATATCGCGCTGCGCCGTGAGCGTGCAGCCCTGATTCTGGATCAGTGCGCGCACCTTGGCGCGGCTTTTACTGCTGTTGCCGCTGGAGGATACGAGCAGCACCTCGGCCTCCGCGCCCGCGGGCAGCAGTCTGGCCATGCTGTTGAAGGGTGGCGCAGGGTGGCCTGCCCAGACCGGCGCCATCAGGATGATGCGCTCATAGCCGGACAGGTCGGGCGCGGCGCTGAGGGGCACGCCCTTTTGCCGGATGGCGGCCGGGCAGCCGCACACGAATGCGGTAAACGGGTTGTATGCCTTGACGGGGTGTATTTCAATCAGGTCGGCGCCGCGGGCTTCTGCTTCCGCGCGGGCGAATGAGCGCGTCGAGCCGCCCAGAGAATAGTAAACGACGGCGGTTTTCATGTTCGGTTGCCTCCTTTTGTGGGACTGGTTTTATTATACCATGATCTTGCCCTGCTGCCGCAAAAAAACGCGAAAATTTTGTCCGCGCCATGGTGCGGACAAAAAACAGCGGACGCATTGCGTCCGCTGTTTCCGGTTATGCTTCGGGGTTTTCCGTTGTCTCGGCGGCAAGCGATGCTTCCTTTTCGGCGCGCCGCTTTTTGTCCAGCCGCCTGCCGATCAGGTAGCCGACGACGCCAAAGGCGATTGCGCAGATGGTAACGCTCGGGGTTTTGGCGGCCAAGTCGCCGATGGCAGTGCCCGGGGCGTTTTCTGCGAGCAGGCCGAGCAGCCCGCATACGATATAGCCGACCGCAGCGCCGCCGGCGGTAAAATGGAAGCACACACGCCGCAGGCCGAAAATACGGACGTCTGCCGGGTCGATATCCGGTTGTTCGTCCGCGGCAAGCGCTTCGCTGCCTTCTGCGGCAGTGCTGTCCTCTCCGGCGGGAAGGTCGGGCTGTTCTGCCTCTGCGGGTGCGGTGGCCTGTTCCTGTTCGGTCAACGGCTGCTGGTTTTCGCTCATAAGCGGTTACATCCTCTCTTGCGGGGTTTACTGAATGGCAGGCGGTGTCGGGATCACGACAGCGGCGACCACATATGCGATAATGGCAGGGAATACGCCGAAAAAGCAGCAGAATACCCAGGCCAGGCGGATCAGTGTGGGGTCAATCTCGAAATATTCGGCAATGCCCGCGCACACGCCGCACAGCATACGGTCATCCGAACTGCGGTACAGTTTTTTGCCTTTCATAGTAAAAACTCCTTTTCATCTATCATACGTTGTTTTGGGTGGTTCGTCAAGAGGGAAGGCCGGGGTTGTTACCCGAGGGTCAGTAAATCCAGCGTCCCGCTGCCGATTTCGGCGCGGAGGATGGGGCTGACAGGCTGTTCGCCCTTGCGAGAGGCATGGTCTGTGCCGGAATCGCCGCCCGCTACCGTCTGCCCGTCCAGCAGGAAGACGCCGCCTTCTGTGGAGACCTGATAGCCGAGGTCGGAGCCGTCGCCGGGGGTGACAATCGTGGAAGCGATGCTGCCGCTGCCAAGCTCTACGTCTGCCTGACTGCTGACGCAGAAAGTGTCGGGGGCGAAGCGCCCGCCGTCAATCGAAAGATCAAATTCCTCTGCGCTCAGGCTGTCTGCGACCAGCGTGCCATTCTGGATGTCGATATGGAACCCCTGTGCGGTTAGGCTGCCGTCGATTTCGACCCTGTGGTCGCCGATGTTCAGTGTGATACTATTGCAGTTGCCTGAGGCGCTGGACGGCAGGGTGATCACGCAGTCTTCCGTACCGTAGGGATAGAGCTGGAGCGACCAGGTATAGCCGTTCATTTTGCTGATGAGCACCTCTGCACCGGAAATATCATAATTGCTGGCAAAATTGATATAAATCGTGTCTTGTTCATCGCTTTCTGCGCGGGAAACAAAGGTGAAGTCAAGGTTTTGCACGGTATCGATGCCGATATACGGTACGAAATACGCCTGTTCCGCCTGCTCAATCGCTTCCTGCCGTTTTTCCAGCCAGCCGTCCACCCAGTTGGTGTCAATGTCGTCCAGCGCGTCGTTTACCGCCTCGTCAGCGATATTATCGGCGAATTCTTCGATCTGATCGCTGAGCCGGCCGTCCCCGTCCCACCATGCGCGGAAGCGCAGCCCGTCAAGGGCGCGGGACGCATCGCGGACGGTTTCGCTGACCGGGTGCAGTTCGCCGTCGTAATAGGAGCCGTACAGCTGGCCGCCCGCGGCCCAGCCGCCGGCCATCATGCAGCCGCCGATGGCGAGCACAATGCAGCAGGCGATAATCAGTTTTTTCATTGCGTTCCACCTCCGTTGCTCCGGGTGCGGCCGCGCAGCTTGTCAACAAGCCAGCGGATGATTGCGACAAAGCCGCGGACGAGCGGCGGCACAAACAGGGTACACAGCTTGATGATCAGCAGGGTCACCAGCACGCCGAGCGCGAACAGCGCAAGGCCGCAGCCGAGCGTTGTGACCGCGCTCGCGGGCGCGCCCCACAGCGCAAAGGAGAACCCGCACAGGGCAACGCCTGCAACCAGCAGCGTAAGCGGGAGCACTACGACAAAGGCGAGCACCACCGCGACGGCGGCGATCAGCAGGCCGGCCACCGTGCCGGCCGCGCCGATTGCCAGCCCGCCGATCAGCGGGACCCCGACCGGGATCGCCAGCAGCACCAGCACGACCAGAAGCCACGGTGGGACGCCGCGACGGCGGTGATTAGGTTTTGCCGCTGTACTGCCTGCGTCCTGCTGCGGCACGGCGGTCAGCTCGCGGTAGTCCGCGAGGATCTGCTCGGCGACCGTTTCGGGCGCGCCGAGGTCGGCAATCACCCGCTGCTCGTTTTCCGGGCCTGCGTCGTCGAAATATTCCTCGTAATAGCGCAGGGCGCTGGCGCGTTCCTCCTCGGGCAGGACGGAGAGCGCACGCCGCAGCGCAGCCATATATTCATTCCTGTTCATTGCTTTCACCCTCCAAAGAAGATCGAGTCGATCCCATTGCGGTAATTCTGCCAGTCGATCCGGTGCTGCCGCAGCAGGGCGCGGCCGTGCTCGGTGATTTTGTAGTAGCGCCGGTTGCGCCCGGCAAAGGCCTCGTCGTAGGTCGTCAGGCAGCCGTCCTTTTGCAGGCGGCGCAGCACCGGGTACAGCGTGGATTCGGAGATGTCCAGCACCTTCTGCACATCCTGCGTGATGCGGTAGCCGTAGGTGCTCTCCCGCTCGACCACCGCAAGCACAATCCCGTCGAGCAGGGAGGAGGAAACCGGGTAAGACATGGAGCCACCTCTTTTCTGTGTTTGCAATAATATTATATGATGTATAATATAACGCGTCAACAGGTATTTCAAAAAAAGATGTGAAGGGAATGTAAATTTTGTAAGAATGGTGCGTGGAAAAGCGCGTTCCTGCATTGTATTTGCGCGTGAAATAGCGTATAATGTTATCCGTATGAGTAGATTAGAGACAAGGGGCGAATGAGGAAGAATGAAACTGGCTGTATTATTCGGCGGCATTTCGAGCGAGCATGATATCTCGTGCCTGTCCGCCGCATCCATACTCCGCAACCTGGATAAAACAAAATATGAGATTTACCCGGTCGGCATCACGCAGGAGGGACAGTGGTACTACTGCCCAGCGTGTGATGCGGACCGCGTGGAAAACGGCGAATGGGAGCGCATGGCCGATAAGGTGCCCGCGCTGCTCCCGCCCGACCGCAGCGTGCACGGCCTTGTGCTGCTGCGGGACGGCAGAACCGAGACCATCCGCCTGGACTGCGTATTCCCCGTGCTGCATGGCGCAGGCGGCGAGGACGGCACGGTCCAGGGCCTTCTCGAGCTGGCGGGCATCCCGTATGTCGGCTGCGGCGTCGCAGCGTGCGCCAACTCGATGGATAAATCCATCACGAAAGCGTTGATTGAGCCGACCGGCGTGCGCCAGGCGAAGTATTACCTTGCGCTGCGCTATGATTTTGAGCGCAACGCCGAGGGCGTTGTCCGCACGGCGGCCGACCAGCTGGGTTCGTTCCCGGTGTTCGTCAAGCCGTGCTCGCAGGGGTCGAGCGTGGGCGTTGCCAAGGCAAACGATATGCTGGAACTCGCGGCAGGGCTGACCGAGGCGTTCAAGCTGGACGACAAGGTGCTGGTCGAGGAGTTTATCGACGGGCACGAGGTCGAGTGCGCGGTGCTCGGCAACCGGAATCCCATCGCCTCGACCGTGGGTGAGATCGCCGCAACGCAGGAATTCTATACCTTTGACGCCAAGTATAAGGACGAGAGCTCCAAACTGTACATCCCTGCGCAGATCACCCCGCAGCAGCTCGAGACCGTGCGGCAGAACGCGCTGCGCGTGTATGCGGCGCTCGGCTGCCGCGGCCTGTCGCGCGTGGACTTTTTCGTCACCTATGAGGGCGGCGAGGTCGTGTTCAACGAATTAAACTCCATCCCGGGCTTTACTTCGATCAGCATGTACCCCAAGCTGTTCGACTACGAGGGCATCCACTATCCCGAGCTGCTCGACCGGCTGGTCACGCTCGCGCTGGAGGAGCACAATGGATAACCGGGCCATCGGCGTGTTCGACTCCGGCCTCGGCGGGCTGACGGCGGTGCGCCGCCTGCACGCGCTCATGCCGCAGGAGAACATCATCTATTTCGGGGACACCGGCCGCGTGCCGTACGGTACGCGCGGCCGCGACATTATCATCAAATACGCAAGGCAGGACGTCGCGTTCCTCCGGCAGTTCGATCTCAAGGCGATCATCATCGCCTGCAACACGGTCTCGGCGGTGGCGCTCGACCTGCTCGAGCAGGAGAACAACATCCCGATCATCGGCACGGTCGAGCCGGCCTGCCGCCGCGCGATGACGCAGACCTTAAACGGAAAAGTCGGCGTGATCGGCACCGCGGCGACCGTCCGGTCGGGGGCATATGAGCGCTACCTGCACCATGCGGACGGCAGCCTCCAGCTGTACACGCAGGCGTGCCCGCTGTTCGTGCCGCTGGTGGAAAACGGCCGCGTGCACCGCGGCGACGTGGTGATTGAGACCGTGGTGGAAGAGTACCTCGCGCCGCTCAAGGCGGCGGGGGTGGATACGCTCATCCTCGGCTGCACGCACTACCCGCTGCTCGAGGATGTGATCGGCGCCTATATGGGGCCGGAGGTCACGCTGATCGACTCGGGCGCGGAGGCGGCCAACCTCGCCTCGACCCAGTTCGACCCGGGGGAAGGCCCGGGCGAGACGCGGTATTTCGTATCGGACGACCCGGACGCGTTCGACCAGCTCGCGGAGCTGTTTTTGCAGGAGCAGGTCGGCGTTGGCGCGGACCGGGTGGATATTTCGAGCTATTAACAGGCAAAACGGAGCGGAATCAATGAAAAAAGATGTTTGGCTTTCGATCTCATCCAAGCAGCACTTTGCGGACTGCGATGAGGAGCAGATCGAGCTGGAAACCGCGGCGACGCTGTACGAGCGCGGCGGCAAATACTACATCGCCTATGAGGAGAGCGAACTGACCGGGCTGGAGGGCACCCGCACCACGGTCAAGCTGGACGGCAAGTCGGTCGCGCTCATCCGCACGGGCACCTGGCCCTCGCACATGCTGTTTGCGGAGGACGAGCGGCACGTCGGCCTGTACCAGACGCCGGTCGGCGCGGGCATGACGATCGCGACGCATACCTCGCGCGTGCGCAACACGGTGGGCGAGGACGGCGGCGAGCTGGTGATCGACTATACGGTCGAGGTGGACAACTCGCTGATGGGCGAGCACCATTTTGAGATGGTGGTCTCGACCGAACCCCTGCGGGTATAAGGAATGATTGGAAACCCGGCGCGGGAAAACGCGCCGGTCACAAAATAACGGAGAGTGAACAAATGAACGCATATGAATTCGCGCGCGCCGAGGCGACCCGTGTTGTCGAGGCGGCTTATCACAAGGCGGTTGCGGCAGGTGCGCTGCCCGAGGGCGACATTCCCCCGGTAGCGGTGGAGACCCCCAAGGACGCGTCCAACGGCGACTGGGCGTCCACCTTTGCCATGCAGTGCGCAAAGCCCCTGCGCATGGCGCCCCGCAGGATCGCGGAAGCGATCGTCGACAACCTCGACCTCGCGGACAGCTGCTTTGATACGGTTGACATCGCAGGCCCGGGCTTTATGAACTTCACGCTGAACCAGAGCTGGTACGAAAAGGCGGTCAAAAACGTATTCGAGATGGGCGAAAACTACGGCCGCAGCCAGACCGCACACCCGGAAAAGGTGATGGTCGAGTTCGTATCCGCCAACCCCACCGGCCCGATGCACATGGGCAATGCGCGCGGCGGCGTGCTGGGCGACTGCCTGTCGTCCGTGCTGGACTGGTCGGGCAACGACGTGACCCGCGAGTTTTACATCAACGACGCGGGCAACCAGGTGGATAAGTTCGCGCACTCGGTCGAGGGCCGCTATATCCAGGAGATCCGCGGCGAGGATGCAATCGAGTTCGACCCGTCGTGGTACCAGGGCGACGACATCAGGGCGCTCGCGCACGACCTGGTCGAGCAGTACGGCGACAGCCTGATGGACAAGACGCCCGAGGAGCGCTTTGCGATCATCGAGGGCTACGGCCTGCCGACCAACATCGCGCGCATGGAGCGCGACCTTAAGCGCTATAAGATCAACTACGACGTGTGGTTCCGTGAGAGCGACCTGCACAAGAGCGGCTACGTCAAGGAGACCATCGACCTCTTGACCGAGAAGGGCGCAACCTACGAGACCGAGGACGGCGCGCTGTGGCTGCGCTCGACCGATTTCGGCTGCGACAAGGACGATGTGCTGCGCCGCGCGAACGGGTTCTACACCTACTTCGCGGCGGACATCGCGTATCACCGCAACAAGTTTGAAAAGCGCGGGTTTGACCGCGTCATCAACATCTGGGGCGCGGACCACCACGGCCATGTAAAGCGTTTGCAGTGCGCGCTCGACGCGCTGGGCCTTGACGGCTCGCACCGCCTCGAGATCGTGCTCATGCAGCTCGTGCGCATGATGCAGGGCGGCGAGGTTGTGCGCATGAGCAAGCGCACGGGCAAGAGCCTGACCCTGACCGACCTGCTCGACGAGATCCCGGTGGACGCGGCGCGCTTTTTCTTCAACTCGCGCGCGGCGGAGACCCAGATGGAGTTCGACCTTGACCTTGCGGTCAAGCAGGACTCGGACAACCCGCTGTATTATGTGCAGTACGCGCACGCGCGCATCTGCTCGGTCATCAAGAACTGCGTGGAGAGCGGCGTACCCATGCCGGATACGGCAAACGCCGACCTTTCCGTGCTGGCAGGTGCGGATGAGCGCCAGCTGATCAAGACCATTGCGCTGTTCCCGGAGGAGATCGTGCAGGCGGCTGCCAGCCGCGACCCCTCGCGCCTGAATAAGTACGCAGTCACGCTCGCGCAGCAGTTCCACCATTTCTATAATGCCTGCCGCATCAAGTGCGACGACGAGAAGCTGTGCGCGGCGCGCCTGTCGCTGTGCCTTGCGGCGCGGCAGACCATCGCCAACGCGCTGGGGCTGATCGGCGTGGAGGCGCCGGAAGCGATGTAAAGAGTATAGGGGGCTTCAAAAGCCCCCTATATACGAAAGGCGGT
>DXIC01000068.1 GCA_019113065.1 Candidatus Agathobaculum stercoravium | reverse complement strand
CGCGCAGCGAGGACGGCTCGGTCTCCGCGGTGGATGCAAACGGCAACGTCACCTACCGCACGCTCACCTATGTCGGCGGGTTCAACGAGCTGCGCTACGGCCTGTCCTGGCACGGCACAGCGGACGGCCGCCTGATCTTCTTCCGCCGCAATGGCGGCTACTTCGCCAGCCTGGAAAACGCCGAAAACCCCACGCTGCTGAGCGAAAACGTCGTGCGCGTCACGCAGGACGGCGTGCTCAAATACATCAACCTGTCCACCGGGCAGACCCTGTTCCAGCAGCCCACGTCCTTTGACCTCGGCTACGGCATCACCGCCACGACCGTACACTATGAGAAGTTCATCGGCTATCAGGCGGACGGCTCCGCGCACGGCTGGGACGTGGATTTCCCGGAAATCAGCGGCCTTACGGATGAAAACGTGCAGAAAACCATCAACGATGCCATCCGCAAATTCTTCCTGGACGGCTCCGCGACAACCGCCGAGTATGAGGCGCTTACGGGCGGCTACGGCGCGTCCATCGAGGGTTCTGTGCTGGTCGTCTGGGCCAACTGCGTCAGCGGCCAGGGCGCCGGCTCGTCGGTCTGGAACGACTGCCTTGCCTTTGACCTGCGCACCGGCGAGCAGTACCAGGTCAGCGATTTGTTTACGGGCGGCTATATGGACACGGTCCAAACCCTGCTGCCGTCCGAACACCCGGTCTACCTGTACAGCTACCCCCGCATGAGCACCGAGGGCGTGACCTGGTATTACAACGAATACGAAAGCGAAACCCACCGCGCCTATACCGAAAGCTACCTGCTCACCTTTGACCAGCTGGCCGATGTGCTGCTCGCGGACAGCACATGCTACACCGCGCTGCAAACCCCGTATGTGCGCCCCACTACCACGGTGCCCAGCTTCAGCGACATCTATACCGGCCACTGGGCGTATCCCTACATCCAGACCGTCGTCGGGCAGGGGCTGATGCAGGGCGCGGGCGGCAAATTCCGTCCGGATGAGCTGATCACTGCGGCGGAGGCATGCGCGACGGTTGCGCGCAGCCAGAACCTTGCGGCCGGTTCTGCTGTGATGGAAGGCATCAACCCGGATGCCTGGTATGCGGACGAGGTGAGCGCCGCCGCGACCGCGGGGCTGCTCGAGGGGCTGGCCGACGGCTTCCAGCCGGACGCCGCCATCACCCGCGCGGACACGATGCAGCTTTTCGCCAACCTGCTGGTGCAGCAGGGCGCGGAACTGCCGGATGAGGACACGGTCCGCCAGACGCTGTCCGCATTCACCGATGCAGCGGACATCCCCGCCGACCGGCAGGCCGCCATCACGCTGTGCATTCAGCACGGGCTGATCAGCGGCTATGCGGACGGCATGCTCCGCCCACAGAACACCATCACCCGCAGCGAATACGCCCGCATCCTGACCTCGCTGCTCACCGATTAAACAGACGAAAAAAGCGCCCCCTGCTGTTGCAGGGGGCGCTTCTTCTGCGGTTATTCTGGCGGATCAGCCCTTGACGTACTTGCGGATGGTCGCGCGCACCGCGCCGGGGCCTGCCATCATTTCCTGCCAGTAGCCTGCGACCTTGCCGGCCAGGCCGATGTCGTACAGGTTGACTGCGAAGATGGACGCATCGGACAGGATCGGGCGGAGCATCTCCGCGTTGTTTTCTCCGCCGAGCTTCGCGTCCGCGAGCTGCTTTTTCAGGCTGTCGAGCAGCGGGTCGGGCGAGCAGTCAAACGGCTTGCCCTCGTCGTCCACGCCGGTGAGGTAGCGCAGCCAGCCCGCCAACACCAGCGGGATCAGCTTGAGGTCGGACGCCTTGTGGTCGGGCGACGCGGCATAGGCCTTGATGGTCTCGCCGAAGCGCACACCCAGCTTCTGGGAGGTGTCGGTCGCAATGCGCTGCGGGGTGTCCGGCATGAACGGGTTGGGGAAGCGCACGGTCAGCACTTCGTCCAGGAACTGCTCCGGGTCGATGATGCCCGGGTTGACGACAAAGGGCAGGCCCTCGTCGTGGCTCATTTTGGTGATGAACTGCGCCAGGTCCTCGTCCTTCATCTCCGCCGCGATCGAGGTGTAGCCCAGCAGGCAGCCGTAGACCGCCAGGCAGGTGTGCAGCGGGTTGAGGCAGGTGCCGACCTTCATCTTTTCCACGCGGTTGACCGTGTCGCGATCGGTGAAGATGATGCCGCCCTTTTCCAGCGGCGGGCGGCCGCCCGGGAACAGGTCCTCGATCACCAGATACTGCGGCTTCTCCGCGTTGACGAAGGGCGCAATGTAGGTGTGCCTGGCGGTGACGAACGGCTTGATATCCTCGAGGCCGCCCGCGGTCAGCTCGGCCTCAACGCTCTCGTTCGGGCGCGGGGTGATCTTGTCGATCATGCTCCACGGGAAGGTGACGCCGGTGGTGAAGTATGCGGCCTCCTCTGCGGAGATCCTGCCGTTCTTCTGCCACGCTTCCACGATCTCCATGACCGCGTTCTGCAGCTTTTCGCCGTTGTGCGAGCAGTTGTCCATCGAGACGAGCGCAAGCGGCTTGGCGCCCGCGCGGAAGCGCTCGATGCACAGCGCAGCGAGCTGCGCCATAAAGCTCTTGCAGCCCGCCGGGCCGTTTGCCATGTCCTCCGCGACTGCGGGCATCAGCTCATGCTGGGCGTTGCGCAGGGAGTAGCCCTTTTCCGTGATGGTAAAGGAGACCATCTGGAGGGAGTCGCTGCGGAAGATCTCGGCAACGCGCGCCGCGTCGTGCTTCATGGTCAGGCTCTCGCAGAGCGAGCCGACGACCTCTTTGTCGATGTTTCCGTCCGGGTTGAGCGTCACGGCGATGGTCAGGTTGTCCACCGGGTGGAAGCAGCTGGTGACGATCTCGTCGTCATAGCCCTCGCAGCAGACGATGCCGGTATCCATGTTGCCGTTTTCGATCAGGCGCTGCGCGACTACGCAGGGGAACGCACGGAAGATGTTGCCCGCGCCGAAGTGCAGCCAGCGGGGGGCGGCTTTGGTGCGCGCCGCGACCGCAGCCACGTCATACTGCGGCAGGTGGTAGCCCTTCCACGCCTGCGCGTCCTGGATGGATTGGAGAGACAGCTTCATTCCAAACACTCCTTTTTTCAGATTGGAAACAGCGGCTATGGCGGCTTGTCCCGGCATAGTCCCGCCGCAGGTGTTTCCCTATTTGTTTTTATTGTACCACAGCGGCCGGATATTTTTAAGGCAATACCGCATAATTTGGCAAGAGCGATTTGCG
>DXIC01000067.1 GCA_019113065.1 Candidatus Agathobaculum stercoravium | reverse complement strand
CGCCAGCACGGCCTTGGCGCGCTTGATGACCGCGTTCGGTACGCCCGCAAGCTTGGCAACCTCGATGCCATAGCTGTCGTCCGCGCCGCCGCGCACGATTTTGCGCAGGAAGGTGATGTCGTCTCCGCGCTTTTTGACCGCAATATTGTAGTTCTTGACGCCCTTGACCAGCTCTTCCAGCACGGTCAGCTCGTGGTAATGCGTAGCAAACAGGGCGCGCGCGCCCACGCGGCGCTTATCCGCTACATATTCGATCACCGCCCGGGCGATGCTCATGCCGTCATAGGTCGAGGTGCCGCGGCCGATTTCGTCCAGAATCAGCAGGCTGGACTTGGTCGCGTGCTTTAAAATGTCCGCGACTTCGCTCATCTCGACCATAAAGGTGGACTGGCCGCTTGCCAGATCGTCCGACGCGCCGACACGCGTGAAGACGCGGTCAGCCACGCCGATATGCGCGGATGCAGCCGGGACAAACGAGCCGATCTGCGCCATGATGGTGATCAGCGCTACCTGCCGCATATAAGTCGATTTACCCGCCATATTCGGGCCGGTGATGATGGCGACACGGTTTTCGTCCCGGTCAAGGATGGTGTCGTTCGGGATGAACAGGCTGTCCGCCAGCATCTTCTCCACGACCGGATGACGGCCGTCCTTGATCTCGATGCGGTCGGAAAAATCCACCACCGGGCAGGTATAATTGCTGTCACAGGCCACATCCGCCAGCGCGCACAGCACATCCAGCGTCGCAATCGCCTGCGCTGTTTTCTGCACGCGGTGCACCTCATCGGCGACCCTGTCGCGAACCTCGACAAACACCTCATATTCGAGCGCTGTCAGCCGCTCCTGCGCGCCGAGCACCGTGCTTTCAAGCTGTTTGAGCTCCTCTGTGATATAGCGCTCGCCGTTTGCCAGCGTCTGCTTGCGGATGTAGTTGTCCGGTACTGCGCTCACATTGGACTTACTGACCTCGATATAATAGCCGAACACGCGGTTGTAGCCGATCTTCAGCTTGCTGATACCGGTGCGCTCGCGCTCCTGCTGCTCAATGGCGGCAATTTTTCCTTTGCCGCCCGAAGCGAGGTCGCGCAGCGAATCGATCTCTTCATTATAGCCCGTGCGGATCAGCCCGCCTTCGCGCAGCAGGATGGGCGGCTCGTCCACGATGGCCGCTTCGATCAGCGCGCGAATATCCTCCAGCAGATCGATGCTGCCCGTGATCTCACGCAGCAGGGACTGCCCGAACAGCGCCGCCTGTTCGCGGATCTCCGGCAGGCAGGCGATTGCGGACGACAGCGCACGCAGATCGCGGCAGTTTGCCGTACCGTAGACAATGCGCCCAATCAGACGCTCCATATCGAAAACCTTTTTGAGCGCATCGGTCAATGCGGTGCGGGTGATGACGTCGTCACACAGCGCGCCAACCGCCTGTTGGCGGCGCGCGATATGCAGCGGGTTATAGAGCGGCTTTTCGATCCACTGGCGGATCAGGCGTGAGCCCATTGCGGTGCGCGTGCGGTCGAGCACCCAGAGCAGCGAGCCTTTTTTCTCCTTGGTACGCATGGTTTCGCACAGCTCAAGGTTGCGGCGGGCAATCAGGTCGAGCTCCATATACTGCCCCTGATGATACACCTGCAAATGGTTCAGCGCCGCAAGGCTCGCCTGCTGGGTCTGCTCAAGGTAGTCGAGCAGGCCGCCGAGGCACTGGATCGTCTGCGGCAGATCGGTTAGCCCTGCTGCGTCAAAGTCCTCGATGCGGAAATGCCGGATGATGCGTTCCGCTGCACGCTGTGCGTCAAAGCTCTCCTCCGGCATTGGTTCGATCAGCGCTTCCAGACGTTCACGCAGGAAGGCGGTAAAGGAGTCCGCAGTCGCGGCCATACCGCCGACCAGCACCTCACGCGGGCCAAACCTGCCCAGCTCGCTGGCAATGTCCTGCCAGTTATCCGAGCCGGTGGCATATACTTCGCCTGTCGTGATGTCGGCAAAGCACACGCCGATATGCCCCTGCACTGCATAAACGCAGCCGAGGAAATTGTTGCGGTTTTCGTCCAGCATGGAAGCTTCGACGACGGTACCCGGCGTGACACGCCGGACGATCTCGCGCCGGACAAGGCCTTTGGCCTTTTTCGGATCTTCCACCTGCTCGCAGATGGCGATTTTGTAGCCCTTCTGCACGAGCTTTGCAATGTATCCTTCCGCGCTGTGGTACGGTACGCCGCACATGGGCGCGCGCTCCTCCTGCCCGCAGTCGCGGCCGGTCAGGGTCAGCTCCAGCTCGCGGGAGACCAGCTTGGCATCGTCAAAAAACATCTCATAAAAGTCGCCCAGACGGTAAAACAGGATATAGCCCTTGTTTTTATTCTTGATTTCAAAGTACTGTTTCATCATGGGCGTGAGTTCTGCCATTTTTGTACCTCTTTCTATCTTTTTCGCGCAAACAGGCAGCGCAGTGTCGTCTTTTCGATCTCCGCTTCAATAAATTCGCCAATACGGAGATCCTCGCCGCGTACACAGACAAGCAGGTTGCCCTCCGTGCGCGCGGTGAACGGGTAATCCGGCCCCTTGGCTTCGCCGTCGACCAGCAGTCGCAGGCATTTGCCCTGATACGCTTCCTGCCGCTCGGCGACGATCTTGTCCTGCGCGTGGAGCAGCCGCTCGAACCGCGCCTGCTTTTCAGCGGGCGTGGCGTTGTCCTCATAAGATGCCGCAGGCGTGCCGCTGCGGGGCGAATACAGGAAGGTAAACAGCAGGTCGAAGCGCACCTCGCGCACAAGCGCAAGCGTCTGCTCAAAATCCTCCTCGGTTTCGCCCGGGAAGCCTACGATGATATCGCTCGAAAGCGTGATATCCGGCATTTTTTTGCGTGCATAGGCGATCAGGGCTTTATATTCCGCCGCCGTATACCGGCGGTTCATACGGCGCAGGATCTCGTCGCTGCCCGACTGGAACGGCAGGTGCAGCTGTTTGGCCACCTTGTCGCAGTCCGCCATCGCGTCGAACAGCCGGGGACTCGCGTCCTTGGGGTGGCTGGTCATAAACCGCAGCCAGAAATCCCCCGGAACGGCATTTAAGCGGCGCAGCAGATCGGCAAAGTCGATATCCAGTCCCAAGTCCTTCCCGTAGGAGTTGACATTCTGGCCCAGCAGGGTGATTTCCTTATACCCCGCCGCGACCAGCTCGCGCAGTTCCTTTTCGATCTCCTCCGGACGGCGGCTGCGCTCCCGGCCGCGCACATAGGGAACGATGCAGTAGGTACAAAAGTTATTGCAGCCATACATGATGGACAGCCATGCCTTTGCGCCGCCCGCGCGCAGCACGGGCAGCCCCTCGGCGATGTCGTCCTCGCCTCCGATGTCGAATATACGCTTCTTTTCGGTCAGCGCGCGGTACAGCAGCGACGGGAAGCGCCACAGCGCATGCGTGCCGAACATCAGGCTGACCTGCGGGTAGCTTTTCCTGATCTTCTCGACGTTTTTCTCCTGCTGCGCCATGCAGCCGCACAGCGCGATGATCACGTCCGGCCGCTGTTTTTTCAAATGGCTGAGCGCGCCGATGTTGCCGAATGCACGGTCCTCCGCGTGCTCACGCACCGCACAGGTGTTAAACAGGATGAAATCCGCTTCGTTTGCATCATCGGTCATTTCATAACCCATTTCATGCAGCATGCCGCGGATGCGTTCGGTATCGGCTTCGTTCTGCTGGCAGCCGAAGGTATGGGTGTAGGCGCGCGGTTTTTTATCGCGGATGAGCGCCGCAACCGCGTCAATATAGGTAAACTGGTTTTGCAGCTGTTCTTCGGAAACAGTAACTGGGGTGGGCATGGGTTGCCTCCTCTTATCGGAATGGGGTGCCGTCCGCCGTGAACACGTTCATGCGGTGATAGGCGCTGAACGGGATGTCGTATTCCGGCAGATACTGGCGGATCGCCCGGGTCAGGTATTCCGGGCTCATGTTGTTGTTGCCTGCGGCGGTCGTGACCACAGCGACGACCTCGTCCTCGCTTTCTGTGATGGTCAGGTCGCGCATCAGGTCCTTCATGTTGACGGTTTTCTCGCCACGTTTAGAGCGCTTGACGATCTCGACCACCGGGCGGCGGAACAGGCTGCGCACCGCATCGGCAAATCCGTCGGGCACCTTGCCTTCAAAGCCCCAGGTGATGCGGTACTGCGACCACTCGATCGCACCGACCTTCATGCCGCCGTCCTCAAGCGGGTAAATCTCGATCGCGCGCAGCCCCTCGGGAAACACATCGTTGAGTGCTTCAACTGCGTTGACCGGCACAGACTCGGAGGTGATATTGAAATCCAGGAATTCGCACTCGCCGGAGTAGCCGGTTGAGAGCGGCAGGGCCACCGACACATAGGCGTGCTGGTTAAAGCCCTCGGTAAACCAGAGCGGCATCTGGCAGCGCGCCATTGCGCGCTGCATGGTGTGCATCAGGTCAAGGTGGGAGATATATTTCGCCCGCCCCTCCTTGGCGAATTTCATTCTGGCCTTAAACACAGCACTTACCTCCCTTCAGCAGGGCGTTCGCACCGCAGCCCGCGCATTTCTGCATGCAGTCAGGCGTGACGGCGGCTTCGCGGGACAGTTCCCACTCGCGCTTCAAATGCTCCTTGCGCGTGCCGCAGCCGATGTGATCCCACGGGAACACCTCGTCCAGCGGGCGCTGGCGGGACGCATAAAACGCCGGGTCAAGGCCGCAGTCGGCAAATGCCTGCATCCACTTGTCAAAGTCAAAGCACTGATCCCAGCCATCCATTTTGCAGCCGCGCTGCCAGGCGAGGTAGATCGCCCTGCCCTGCCGGCGGTCGCCGCGGGCAATCACGCCTTCAAGCACCGATGTCTCGGCGTCGTGCCAGTTATAGGTGACGTTTTTGGTTTTCATGATGACCTTCATATGCGCCTGCTTTTCGCGGAACTGCTCGAGCGTGTCCTGTGCGTCCCACTGGAACGGGGTCTGCGGCTTGGGCACAAAGCAGGAGGCTGAAGCCGTAATGCGCACGCCGCGCGCGCGGTTGTTGGTGTTCATGCGCCAGCAGTAGGCGACCTTTTTGCAGATCTCCGCGATGCCGTCCAGATCCTCGGTGGTCTCAGTCGGCAGGCCGATCATGAAATACAGCTTGACATTGTTCCATCCGCCCTGGAATGCGATCTCGCATGCATGGAGTACGTCCTCCTCGCGGATGTTCTTGTTGATGACGTCGCGCAGGCGCTGGGTGCCCGCCTCGCAGGCAAAGGTCAGGCCGCTCTTGCGCGTTTTCTGCACGCGCTGCATCAGCTCGGCGCTGAAACTGTCCGCGCGCAGCGACGGCAGCGACAGGCTGATGTGCCGCGGCTCGCAGTAGTCCAGCATGCCTTCGGTCAGGCCGGACAGGTCGCCGTAGTCGCTGGTGGATAACGAGGAAAGCGAGATCTCCTCGTAGCCGGAATTCTTGAGCACGGCCTCCGCCTGCCGCAGCAGCACTTCCCTGGATTTGGTGCGCAGCGGGCGGTAGGTGTGGCCTGCCTGACAGAACCGGCAGCCGCGCGGGCAGCCGCGGAACAGCTCGATCATCGCGCGGTCAAATACAATATCGGTAGACGGCACGACAAAGGACTCCGGATAGTACATGGTGTCCAGATCCTTGACGATGCGCTTCTGCACCAGTGCAGGCGCGCCGTGTGTCGGCGTGACGCAGTCGATCGTGCCGTCCTCGTGGTAAGAGACCTCGTAGAGCGACGGCACATACATGCCCTCGATCTGCGCCGCCTGTACGAGGAATTCCTGCTTGCTCCAGTTTTCGCGCTTTGCCCTGCGGTACAGGTCGGTAAATTCGAGCATGATCTCCTCGCCGTCGCCGATCATGAACAGATCCACAAAGTCGCAGAGCGGTTCGGGGTTATAGGCGCACGGGCCGCCGCAGGCAACGATGTGTTTCAGATTGGTACGTTCCCTGGCCAGCACCGGCACACCGCCCATGTTGAGCATATTCAGGATGTTGGTAAACGACAGCTCGTATTGCAGCGTAAATGCGATAATATCGAATTCGCTCAGCGGATCGCCGCTCTCAAGCCCGTACAGCGGGATGCCGGCCTGCCGCATTTCCGCCTCCATATCGATCCAGGGCGCAAAGACGCGCTCGCACCAGATGCCCTTCTGGTCGTTGAGCAGGCCGTACAGGATACGCGAGCCAAGGTGCGACATGCCTACTTCATAGGTATCCGGGAAGCAGAACGCAAAGCGCAGATCCACTTCCGCCTTGTTTTTCATTACCGAGCCCCATTCGCCGCCGACGTAACGCGCCGGCTTCTGCACACGGGACAAAATAGCTTCCATCTTCTTGTGCAAGACGTTTTCCTCCAAAGTAAAATACAGAATCAGTATATCATATTTGGCGCAAAAAGACCATACCGGAATGTCCGGTATGGTCTTTTTCTTTTTACTTGAGCCCCGAAATGCGGGCCGAATTGAGCACGGTCAGCACGGTCAGCAGTACATCGGCCGCAACCGCCTGCCACATATAGGTAACGCCGAGCACGGTCAGCAGCACAAGCACCAGCTTGATCAGAAGCACGAACACCATGTTCTGCATGGCGATGCTGTGCGTCCGGCGGCAGAGCCGCATTGCATCGCTCAGCCGTGTCAGGTTATTGCTCAGGATGCGCACGTTTGCAGCGTCCGCGGACTGCCGGGAGCCGGCAATGCCCATTGCCACGCCGACATCTGCCATACTGAGCTCCTCAATATCGTTGACACCGTCGCCAACATAGGCGGAAGTGCCATCCGTCGGAATGGTGCGCATCAGGAACTCCAATTTGGAGGCTTTTTCCTCCGGCTGAAGGCCGAAATGGATGGTATCAATGCCGATCGCATCCGCTGTCTGCTGGGCAGGCGCTTCAGTATCGCCTGTCAGGATTACCGTACGCAGCACACCCTGGCTTTTCAGTTCCTTGATGGCTTCTGCCGCCTCCGGGCGGACAGTATCCTCCAATACGATTGCACCGGCATAGTCGCCCTCATATGCAACATAAACCACCGTGCCGCGGATATCCGGCACACCCTTGACGCCGCGCGATATCATCAGGCGGCGGTTGCCGACCAGCAGGTTGCGGTTGCCGATCCGGGCGCGCACACCGCGGCCCGGGAACTCCTCAAATTCACTGATTTTCTGCGGCGGGCCCTGATATGCAGCCACGACCGCGCGCGCCACGGGGTGCGGGGACAACTGCTCCGCTGCCGCCGCAAGCGCAAGGCAGCTTTCCTGGTTGAAGTCCTGGGTGGCGTGGATTTCCTTGACGCGCAGGTTGCCTTCGGTCAATGTGCCGGTCTTATCGAACACAGCCATGCGCAGCTCCGCCATCTTCTCGATCGCTTCACTGCCCTTCACATGGATACCCTTCTGTGCCAGACGGCCGTCACCGCACAGGAAGCACAGCGGTACGGAAATCAGCAGCGCAGTCGGGCAGCAGACCACGAGGATGGTCAGCGCACGGTAAACCCATACGGTGATCGACGTGCTCGAATTAAACAGCGGCGGGATCACGGACAGCAGGATTGCCAGCACAACAATTACCGGGATGAACTTTGCCGCGCCGTGTGTCACACTCTTTTCGAGCGATGCCTTGCGCTCTTTCCCATCTTCCTGTACATGCTGGATCTGGTTGACCGCGCAGTCCTCAAACCGTGCGGCAGCGCGCAGCAGCAGCAGGGAACCGGTATACAGGCTGCCAGCCAGCACACGGGCATTTTTTACGACCTGGACCGGTTCAGCGTCGCCGGTCAGGACACTGTCATCGATCGTCCCTTCGCCGCGCAGGACAATGCCGTCGATAGGAATGCGCTCGCCCGAACGGACCAGTACAAAATTGCCGATGCGGATCTCGGACGGCGAGACGCGGCGCTCCTCGCCCTGCATATTGACAACCGAAGCCTTCTCCGGCACAAAACCGGTCTGCTGGGAGAGCGACTTATGCGTGGAACCAAGTACGAGGTCGCTGATGATTTTGCCAACCCCGTGCAGGATCAGGATGACGCTCGCTTCTGCGCGATAGCCAAGCAGGAATGCGCCCAGGGATGCAATCAGGATGAGCAGGTATTCATCAAAATATTTGCCGTGCGTGAAATTATGTGCCACTTTGGCTGCGACCGGCAGCACGGTGATCAGGTAGGCGATCAGATAAAACGCAAACGAAAAGCCCATTTGCCCAAGCAGCAGCCCGACAACAAGGAACAGCGCTGCAATCGCCAGACGGATCAGGTTGACACGGATATCCAGTATGGACATGGGCTGGTAAACCGCTTCCCCGCCCGCCGCCTCGCGGCGCGCGTTTTCCCGGCGCAGACGGGTCTGCTCACGGCGGCGCATGCGCGCATGGTACTGTGCGCGCTCGATCAGCGTCATGCCCGCCGTCGGATCATCCGGCTTGGAAACCGTCAGCGCGGTTTCCTGTATCGGCGGCAGTTCAGGCTCTTCCGGTTCCGCCTGCGCGGCCTCTGGCTCTGCCTCCGCCGAATCCGCTGCCCCATCCGCAGGCTGCGCATCAGCGGACGCCTCCCCTTCTGCGGCCTGTACGGCGGCCGGTTCGGCCTGTTCTGCGGCAGGATTTTCTGTTGCAGCACCTTCTGACGGGGCAGGATCTGCCTCCTCAGCCACTGCCGCCGGAACAGGTTGCTCCGGCTCCGCAGCGGCTTCCGGTTGCTGCATGGGCGCAGAAGGCACAGGGCTCTCCTGCTCCACCAGTACCGGTTCGGCGGCTTCCGGCTGCTCCGGTTGCACGGGAACAGGCTGCTCATCGGCCGGTATCGGCTCCGGGGCAGGTGCGGGCGGCGTGCTGGCCGCCAGATCAGACAGCATATTATTCAGCATCTCGGCCGCAAAGCTATCCACCTGCGCAAGGATATCCTCCGGAGACCGCGCCGGGGGCGATTGTTTCTCCGTCAGCGGTTGATCCGCCGGCCGCCCGGAAGGGCGGTTATTGTTTTCACTCATTCATCTATCCCTCCTGCACATGCGCAATGCCCTGTGCCAATATCGTTTGGATATGATCGTCACACAATGCATAATACACGGTTTTTCCGCTTTTCCTGCTCTTGACCAAACGGGCCTGCTTGAGGAAGCGGAGCTGGTGCGAAATAGCGGACTGGCTCATGCCCAGCAATGCCGCAATATCGCAAACGCAAAGCTCTTCTGTGACGAGTGCAGTCAGGATCCGCAGCCGCGTTTTATCGGAAAATGCTTTGAAAAAGTCCGAAGCGGCGGAAGTGATTTCCTCTCCGGGCATCGCCGCGCGCGCCAGGGCAACGGCATCCATATGGACAACGTGCTCCTCGCAGCATTCGGCCTCGGATTCTTTCCGCTTGACAGCCAACAAAATCCCTCCTGCCATACATGAGTACCTATTCAATTATAGTATCATTGAATTGCGTGCCTGTCAAGAAAAGACGAAAAAACAGCCCGCCGTTTGGCTGTAGGATTACAATACATGTTGGACAAGTGAATAAAAAGGA
>DXIC01000066.1 GCA_019113065.1 Candidatus Agathobaculum stercoravium | reverse complement strand
GCCCTCTTGTCAAAATAACCTGTTTCATTTTGTGATTCCCGTTTCGTTAAGCATGTTGGTTGGTCTGTAAAACTTCTTTCTGCAAAAGATTTTAAAAGGTTTTGCTGCAATATGCAAGCGCTTTTGATCCGTGCCGGGAAGCTCATCCCATGCTGCATGTATAGAACAGAGAAAGGCAAATTTTTTGCCACTGCATCTGTTTATGTATAATTTATAAATCCTTCTGTTTTTTGTGCTATGATATATACAGGAAAGGCGGGTGACAGCTATGACGATCCGCAGACGGCTGTTCATATCCAACTTATTGATGATACTCGTCCCTGTATGTATCGCCGCACTGATTGCGGCAGGCTGCGTGGGGGCAGTGTGGTATACCGTCCGGTTTGGCGGCGGGCTGCGCTTTGACGACAGTGAGGATTTTTATCAGGTCAGCGCAGGGATTGCGGCGCTGACCGAACAGGCAATTGGCGGCACGCCGGATGAGCGGCAGGCGGCGATGGACCGGATCACTGCCCTGCTTGACCGCAGCGCGGTCTCGCTGGTGGTCGAACGCGAGGGGCATCCATATTATTCCTACGGCTCGTCCTCCCCTGCGGACGAGCCGCTGTCCGCGGCCGCCGCACTGCTGGGCGATGACGCGCGGCTGTCGGATGGCACGCGCAGCCTGTATGCGCATACTGCACAGATAGACGGCAGCGAATACCGCATCCTGCTGTTCAGCAGCACGCGCGAAGCGTCCTATACCTCGCTGAAGGTGATGGCGGCAGTGCTTGTGATCGTGCTGCTGTTTGCCGTGCTCGCAGCGATTTTGCTGACCAACCGGTTCCTCATTCGCTTTGTGTTCCGGAGGATCGAGCACCCGCTTGACCTGCTTGCGGACGGCGTGCACCAGATTCGGGACGGCAATCTGGATTTCCGCATCGAATATACCGAACAGGACGAGTTTGCGCCTATCTGCGCGGACTTTAACGAGATGGCCGGGCGGCTGCGGCAGTCGGTCGAGCAGACGCTCCGGCAGGAGGAGAGCCGCAAAGAGCTGATGGCAGGCATCTCGCACGACCTGCGCTCGCCCCTGACCTCGATCCTGGCCTATGTGGATGGCCTGATCGACGGCGTCGCACGCACGCCCGAGATGCAGCGCCGTTATCTGGAAACCATCCGGGAAAAAGCGACGGATATCGACCGCATGGTGTCGCAGATCTTCCTGTTTTCCAAGATGGAGCTCGAGGAATACCCGGTGCATCCGGAGCCGCTCCGCCTGGATGAGCTGATAAACCGTCTTGTGCAGGACGATGCACCTTCCTGCCAAACAGACGCGCTTGCAATCAGTGCGCAGACCATCCCCGTTACGGTCCGGGCCGATCCCGAATTGCTCCGCCGCGTCCTTCAGAACATTCTGGATAACAGCCTGAAATACAAGGACAAACCGGTCTGCCGTATCCGCATCAGCATGCAGGCAGCAGGACAGTCCTGTACGCTGACGATCACGGACGACGGCCCGGGCGTACCGCCGGACGCCTGCGCCAAGCTGTTCGACGTATTCTACCGCAGCGACCCGGCACGCAGAAACCCGTCGGGCGGCAGCGGGCTGGGGCTCGCCATTGCCGCCAAGGCGGTTTCGCATATGGGCGGCACAATCCGCGCAGAAAACGCGCCCGGCGGTGGGCTGTCCATCACCATCACATTGCCGAAGGAGGAAGACCATGCAGCGCATCCTGATTATTGAAGACGACGAGGCCATCGCCGCCATTGAGCGCGACTATCTGGAAATCGACGGGTTTGCGGTCGAGACTGCACCGGACGGGGAAAGCGGCCTTGCGCGTGGGCTGGACGGGCAGTTCGACCTGATCCTGCTCGACCTGATGCTGCCCGGGCTTGACGGTTTTGCCGTGTGCCGCCGCCTGCGCGAGGCGCTTGATATCCCGATCCTGATGGTAACCGCCCGGCGCGAGGACATTGACAAGATCCGCGGCCTGGGGCTGGGTGCGGATGACTACATCGAAAAGCCGTTTTCGCCCAGCGTGCTTGTCGCGCGCGTCAAGGCGCATCTGGCACAATATGAGCGGCTGACCGAATCGCCGCGCCCCCGGCATGAGATCTCGCTCGGCGGGCTGTCCGTCAATACGGACACCCGCCGCGTCACTGTGGACGGCCGGGACGTAGGGCTGAAAAACCGGGAATATGAGTTGCTGCTGTTTCTGATGCAGAATCCCGAGGTCGTATTCAGCCGGGAAACGCTGTACGAACGTATCTGGGGCATGGACGCGATGGGCGACAACGCAACCGTTGCCGTACATATCAACCGGCTGCGCGAAAAGATCGAAAAAAGACCCGTCAAACCCGCGCTATATCCAGACCGTGTGGGGCGCGGGCTACCGTCTTAGGGGGTAAAGCTATGTGGCTGGTTTATGCCGCAGGTTCGGCATTTTTCGCAGGCGTTACGTCCATTCTGGCAAAGTGCGGTATCCGCAGGACGGATTCCAACCTTGCCACGGCTGTCCGCACCATCGTGGTGCTGGTTTTTGCATGGGGCATGGTATTTATCACCAGCTCGCAGGGGCAGGTCACGCAGATCTCCGGCCGCAGCCTGCTGTTCCTCATCCTCTCCGGGCTGGCCACCGGCGCATCCTGGCTGTGCTACTTCAAGGCGCTGCAAATCGGCGATGTAAACAAGGTCGTGCCGGTCGATAAATCGAGCAGCGTGCTCACCATTCTGCTTGCGCTCATCCTGCTGCACGAGAAAGTATCATTCTGCAAGGGGATCGGGATCATCGGCATCGGCATCGGCACTTATCTGATGATCCAGCCCCGGGATGGCGAGCCGCTTGAACGCAAAAGCGGCAAGAGCTGGTTTGTGTTTGCGGCCTTGTCTGCCCTGTTTGCCAGCCTGACCTCGATCCTGGGCAAGGTGGGCATTGAAAACGTAGAATCCAATCCGGGCACAGCCATCCGCACCGGCGTGGTGCTGGTTATGGCGTGGGTGGTAGTATTTGTCACCCGGAAGCCGGGCACGGCTCTGGCTGTGCCGCGCGGCGAGCTGGGCTTTATCTGCCTGTCCGGCGTGGCGACAGGCGCGTCCTGGCTGTGCTACTACCACGCGCTCCAGCTCGGCCCGGCAAGCCTTGTCGCTCCCGTGGACAAGCTGAGCATCCTTGTGACCATCCTGTTTTCACGCATCGTATTCCACGAACGGCTGACCCGCCGTGCATTCCTCGGCCTGGTGCTGATTACCGCGGGCACGCTGCTGCTGTTATTTTAAGTTTTGTTTATCTCTGTGCAACGATCAGTTTATACCGTTTGCCTATACTGGAATTGTTCCGGAAAGGCAAACGTTTTTTTATTATCCAAAGGAGGTCAAACAAATGCAGGCAAGCAGCCATTTGGAGCTGGCACACCGGCTTTTACAATATTTCCCCACCGCATCCCCCATAGAACAGGCAGCCTTCCTGTTCGGCTCGGTCGAACCTGATATGAACTTCCTGACCTATTGCAGGGGGCTGTTGCACGGGGCAGGCCTGCACGGCCACAATTATGCGCAGGTACTGCCGCGCATTGCGCGCCTGTCCCGCTTGCTGAACGGGCAGGAAAGCCGGGGCGTGCAGGCATATTACCGGCTGGGAAAGCTGACGCATTACATTGCAGATGCGTTCACCTTCCCGCACAACACGGGCTTCTGCGGCAGCCTGCGGTCGCATATCCGCTATGAAGCGCGGCTGGCAGACTGCCTGCATCAACCGCTGATGCGGATGGGCCGCGCTCCCTGCGCCCCGGCACGGCATGTGGATTTCCCAGGGCTTGTACGCTGGCGGCATCATCTGTATGCATCCGCAGCGCCCGGGTTGGAAAACGATATATTCTTTATCATCGAGACGGCGCAGGCCGCAGTCCTGGCATTCGCCCCCTGCCCTGCAACATATGCGCTGCCGGTTGCAACGCAACGTCTGGGAGGCGCTTTGCGATGACATGGTTTGACTGGTCTATCCTGGATTTTATCCAGAACCACCTGCGCAGCGGCGGGATGGATACGCTGATGGTCTGGATCACCACACTTGGCAACGGCGGCGCGGTGTGGCTGGCGATTGCCGCTGTGCTGCTCCTCCGCAAAAAGACACGCCGGGCGGGCGTCTGCCTGCTTGCCGCAATCGCACTTACGGCGGTATGCTGCAACCTTGGGCTGAAGCCGCTCATTGCCCGGCCGCGCCCCTGCCATCTTGACCCGTCTGTGCAGCTCCTGATACCCAATCCGACGGACTTTTCCTTCCCGTCCGGGCATACGGCGGCATCATTTGCCGCGGTTGCCGCACTGTACTATTTCCGCTGCCGCTACTGGTATCTGGCTGGTATCCTTGCCGTGCTGATCGCATTTTCGCGGCTGTACCTGTACGTCCACTTCCCCACGGATGTCCTGGCAGGCGCGCTGCTTGGCCTGATGCTCGGCTGGTGCAGCGTGACCCTTGTCCGCCTTATTTTCCGCAAAACAGATCTGAAAAGGAGAAAGAAAACATGTTAGTGAATCTGTTCCATGGTTTTTGCATGGCGCTTGCTGATTCGGTGCCCGGGGTGTCCGGCGGCACGATCGCATTTATCCTCGGATTTTACGACCGCTTTTTAAATGCCCTGCACGATCTGTTCGGCAGGAACCGGGAAGCGCGCCTGCCTGCACTGCGGTATCTGGTCAAACTGGGGGCAGGCTGGATAATCGGCATGGCGCTCGCTGCAACCGCACTGGCGCAGGTGTTTGACAGCGGTGTATATGCGCTCAGTTCCGCTTTTCTCGGCCTGACAGCCGCCTCCCTGCCGTTTATCTTGAAAGAGGAGCGCGAAACGCTGCGCGGGCATGCGCCCAGCCTGCCGTTTGCACTGCTCGGCATGGCGCTGGTCATCGGACTGGTTGCATTGCGAGGCGCGAACATGGGCGGCGCGCTCAACCTGTCCTCCCTGCATGCGTGGCAGTATCTGTATCTGTTCCAGACCGGTATGCTTGCAATTATGGCGATGGTACTGCCGGGCATTTCCGGCTCGACCCTGCTGCTGGTATTCGGCGCGTACATGCCGGTCATTACAGCCCTGCACGAGCTGATGCGTTTCAACTTTGCCGTGCTGCCCGGCCTGATCGTATTCGGCTGCGGTGTGCTGTGCGGTATTGCGCTGTCCATCCACTTTATCCGTAAGGCATTGCAGCAGTTCCGCCCGCAGATGGTCTGGTTTATCACCGGGCTCATGCTCGGCTCGCTGTATGCCATTGTGATGGGGCCTGCCACGCTGGCCGAGCCCCACCCGCCGCTTTCCCTGTCCACGTTCAGCATCCCGGGCTTTCTTGCGGGTATCGCTGTCCTGGGCGGGTTGGAGTTGGCCCGTCATATGCTGGAGCGCCGGCAGGACACACAGCAGGAACACATCTACTCTGATTTTTAAGGCAATACCGCATAATTTGGCAAGAGCGATTTGCG
>DXIC01000065.1 GCA_019113065.1 Candidatus Agathobaculum stercoravium | reverse complement strand
GTAACCTCTGTTGAGAGGTCATAATTTACTGATATTCAAATTCTTGATTTTACAAATAATATTCAATGTTCAATCAATCTTATGTACTTATACACCGTCGGCCTGCTCACCCCGGCCAGCCTTGCGAGCTCTGTGATGGATAAATTCTGCGCCCGGTATAAAGCATAATATCGCATAAATCTGTCTGGGATGGAATCCAGCGTTGTTTCCGGCCGGCCGATATGCCTGCCCTTGGCTCTGGCATTCTCCATCCCGGATTTTACTCGCGCCCGGATCATAGCGAGCTCGAGCTGCGCGAACACACCCGCGATCTGGAGAAACGCCTCGGTCATTGGGTCTGGCCGATCGCTGCGGCAGTCCATAGTGATGCTGCCCCGAATGATCAGTCGGAAATGCTTGTCTCGCACAATATCAATGATATCGCAGAGCTGCTTGACGCTGCGGGCAAGACGAGGCACCTCGAGCGTGATGATGGTGTCACCGGGTTTAGCGGTCTCGAACATTAGCGCCTGTTGCTCCTTGGTGACGGCGTCTCCGTGCTCGTATTCCAGCCAGATCTTCTGGGCGCCGGCGGCCTTGAGTTCTCGCACCTGACGGTCGATGTCCTGCTTCTCCTCATTGGTGGAGCAGCGGGCATAGCCGTGGGTAACGGGTCTATTCTTATCCATCTGTTGTATCCCCTCCCCTGTTGTCAAGCAGAACTTTTGCCTGCTCCAGCAGCATGGTACGCGCGAACACGGCAATCTGACCGTCTCCGCTGGCCTTTGCTGCCTTGTGGACCAGCTCTTTTTCCTCATGCGTCAGCATTATGCGGATACAATCCTGTCTCTTGGATTCTCTGCTGCACTGCTTCCAGAACGGTGTTACATCGTATTTGCGCGCAAGCGAATCGAGCTGCGAAGGGCTGACGCCAATTTTGTGGGCCAGCTTCTCTTTTCGATAGACGATCCCGTTTTTACGGTACTCAATCAGTTGCGTCAGCAGCGGATCCTGATAACTGAGAGGCGGCCCAAACAGCTCCTTCGCCGGCATATCCGCTAAGACGGCCAAAAGCGCATACCGTTCCGGCGATGACAAAGACCAGCTGCAGATCCGGGCGAGGATCGCACTGCTGAGACGCGGGAAGTATTGCTGATAAATCGCTTCTCCGTACATGGCCTGCACGGCGCGTTTTATCTTATCGCTGTCCAGCGACGGTTTGTCCTGCACTTTATCGCTGCCGAGTCTTTTCTCCAAAAGACGGATGTAAAGGTTGTTGTACCCTGCTGTGGGCCCAGTGGAAACCGGCATCATCAGGAGCTGTGTCAGCATTTGTGTCAGCGCAGTCTCCCATTTCTCGGCCGGTTCGCCTTTTGCAGGCTCAGGTGTAATCGCAGACAAAGGGATGTATTGTTCTGACAGGCGGCTGAATGGTATTTCATATTTCATCAGTGGGACATTGTGTTCAGGGCAGAGCGGCATCAGCGGAATCTGATGTTCTCTGTGCCAGTATGGTTCTCCATAGTGCTCCATATCTTGATCATAACACTTGGTGCAGTACCGCAATCCTTGTTTCCCGTCCAAGCCATACAGGTCGATACGCGTGATACCGGCCGCTTTGCCCTGTAACAGCTTGTCTATAATATCTTGCTTCTTCTTTGCTGAGAAAAATCTCATATAGTATGGCGCCAGCGTGTGCTCCGTCAATAATTTCATTTCGTTAAGCGCTAATCGGTGTTGAGAAACAACAGCATGAATTGAGCTGCCGGGAAACAGCCTGCCATGCGTTATCGGTTTCTTGCCATACAACTCATGGGAAGTTGTCGCGTAATTCCGATACCCAGAGCGTACATGATACCGGCAGAGTACAGAGTACCACCACTCATTCGGGTAGGGCGCCGGGAAAAATGTCAGCATTATTCCACCCCAATTTGAGCCATGCCGTTTGCAATCAGGAATTCCACCGCATCCGCGCCGCCGAGAAACGCCGAAAGGATATCGTCTTTATCGCGAGGGATTGGCTTTCGCCCCCGTTTGACCGCGTAACTCCTTTTGCAGGTGGTTGCATCGGAATCGTCAGCTGTGTTCGCTTTTTTTGTCTGAGTGCAGCATAAATCATCTCCGCTGATAATATCACGGAACTCCTCGGCTTCATTTTCTATGCAGATTTCAGAGATGGGGATCCCTTTTGCAAATGTTTTCGGAACAAATAATCCCAACGCATCAACAGCAAAGCGGATACAGCCGGCATCAATACATCGCTTTCCTGTCATCAGCGCATGGACTTGACTCTCTCTGAAAATAGCTGTGATATATGCCGGGATCCCGCCAGACTCGTCATATATTTTATTGGCAAGCCCATCAGTCAGTGGCGCTTTTTCTTCGGTGTATTGGTTTTGCCAGAGCGTCGCGAGGAATTTACGATAAACCGCGTCCGGCTTCATGGGCGTCAACCGCAGCCCCCTCGTCCTACGTCTCAAATGTTCCTGCTCCACGAAGATTTCCTCGGCAAGTCCAGTGCCTATAAAGCAGACGCCTGTGCTCGTATCATTGGTCAGCTCAACAAGGAATTTGACCAATGGCCTTGTTTGATGTTGTCTCTGCGCCGTAGTCACTGCATTCTGGATCTCGTCCACAAGGATCAATCCGATATGGTGTGTCATACAGAGGATTTTTATCTGGGTGGTCGCAGTGCTGACAGAAAGCTTGCCTCCTTTCCCCAGCTGGTCAAAATAACGCGACCCGATCGCCCGATCCAGCGCCGCAAAAATACTGCACGCGAGCGTTTTCACAGAGCAGTCTGATGGGCATTCAACCATCAAATATAGCACTTGTTTGCAAAACAGCTGTTCCCCTCGATATTCTGTATGTTCGATCACCTGAGGGATCAGCTGCAAACAGCGCCGGATTGTGGACGTCTTCCCGATCCCGGGGACGCCCAAAATTGAACAGCTCTCGGCCTGCGTGGAGAACTGATTCGCCTGACGTCCAAGAAAAAGGTTGTTCTGTTGGGCGACTATATTGATTAGGGTTAGGTTGGAATACGATGACAGCATGGCTCGGTACAGCGTATCGTAGATCGCGTACATGTAGTCCATCGGGATAAATAGGGTGTTCAGGCCCGTCAGCGCTGTGCGGCGTTCTGCGGATGACATATCGGCCAAATTCTCCGGCCTCAACGGGGTGGATGCAAGCCTGTCCATCAGCTCTTTGCATGTGAGCATTTCAGGCATTGCCTCTGAAAACGGATTCCCCCGCTGCGATCCCTCGTATTGCGCCGGGACATGGAGTAAATTTGGATATCTATTCATGCCTTTTCCTCCTTTCGACTCTCAACAATTTCCGCAATAGCGTTTCTCAATTTCAAATTTGCCATAAGCTCCTGCTCGCTGTTATTGCGCTTTTTCTGTCCAATCATCTCCTTCAGCAGGCGTGACTCCGCTATCCCTATGCCGGCATATGCTTTGCATGACGGCGAAAGGCGGCACGGGTAATGCTGCCCGCCTGATATGATGTAAACGGTATCGATGCGCTCTGGATCGAATGAGACTCGGCATCTGTCGCCTATACGCAGATGGCATTGCGGATTCGGTGTGTACCAAAAGCCATTGCAGCTGATCCCTTTGCGCGCGACCTTTGCATCTGATTGAGTAAGGCCCATATAGTAAACTTCTTTGCTATCCACTTGCAGAAGATTATCCGGCAGACGGGTCCAAAGCTGTACCGGTGTTTCTCCTGTCGGCAAGATCTGCCCTGTATTGATCGCTATGATACAATTTATGACCACAGCGGTAAATTCGTCGAGATTGAGAACCGCTTGTTTGGAATAGTCCGTGGCCCACCGTTCCTGTGCATCAGGCTCGATAACGCCTTTGCCCCGAAGCAATGGTTTGTATCGCGACTGGATAAGGTCGAAGGTTTTTTCGACGATGCCCTTCTGGTCCGGGCGAAAAGGAGGCAGAATATGAAGCTCTGTCCCATATCGCATGCAGAAGGCGCCCATCCCTTCTCCGGTGAATTCGCGTCCTTGATCCGTAATAATTTCATAAGGCACGCCCCTGCTCGGCCATTGGTCTGCGGATATCTCGACTCCGTATTTCGCACAAAAAGCAGTTTTATCCTCTGCTGCATTTGCCAGACAGGATATTACGGACTGCTGGCCTGCCTCAAACCCAATATGCACCCCTGCAATTAGATGCGAAGCTGTATCAACAGCCAGATAGATGTATGGACGCCCGACGATTGCGTTCCGGTCTGTCCGCGAGACCAGAAAGATGTCCGCTTGCGTAGCATCCATTTGGTATGAACCTACAGCTGCTTTCCAATCCATGACAGCGCCAGAAATCGGACGAAAATCCCTTTGGTACTTGGACTTCCCTTCACGGGCAATGATTTTTGCCGGGTCCCTATTGTAGCCGCGGGCATAGTAATACCGCTCAAAACAGCGCCATGAAGGGTAGTCGGCTGTCAGATTGCCATTGTCGTCTGCATATTTTGCCAACAACATGGTTTCGTACGCTGACCGCAAGGACATGCGTTTAGATGAAAAATAGAAAGTGCGGATCGCCCAGTCAAAATCGGGATGTGCTTTGGAATCACGTTTCTTTTTTGCCGTCAAGATGCGGGTGGCAAGATACCGGTAGTATAAGCGGTACAACGATTTTTCGGTTACTCCATTGGCAGCTGATGCTTCTTTGATTTTTCCCCTCCGTATGGCCTTGTCTGTAATGCATCGTTCATCTGCTAATAAAGCCGAAATGAAGGCAAGCCGGCGTTTCTGTGCGATGGTAGAGCCAGCCATATTTGCATATTCCTCGAACTGCCGGGGTGTTTGTGCCCTTTGATAATTCGAACAAAGCAAATCCCATGACACAAAGAACGGCGCCGCGGGACGCTCATAGGAAATCAGCCATGCCCCGGCTGGATCTTCTATCAGAAGATTATAAAGCCCGCCCGATTCGATCGATTGATAAAACTTTGCTTCTGTCATGCTCCATCCCCCATTATGACTACTCCCCAGCCGTCAATGTCAATGTTTTTCCAGTACCTCCGAGAAAATTCGATCTTCTCGACGCAAGAACGTTTCTTCATCTGGGCTCTGGTGACAATCTCCCTGATCAGCGTTCTGCTGTCATTCGTGACAATCTTGAAATCGGTCAGCCAGTCTGTATCGAAGTATGCTTTTCGAATATCTGCCGGCAAAACGGTGTCATACCGCCTTCTATCCAACGGGATATTAACCTCAAACGATTTTACCCAATCTTCCCCTTCCAGCCATTTAGCGTAGTCCCTTGCCCATGTAGAGTAAGCAACAACCATAGTCAGGCTTTTGGGACTGAAAAATCTGTACTCATGAAGATTCGCTGTTTTCCCTGTCATTTTTTATCATTTCCCCTTATGGTTTTTCTCGATTTTCCATCTCTTCCCAAACAACACCCTCCAAATTCAGAATAATTCCGAATTATTCCGAGTTTGGCGGGTATCATTTTCCATTTTTATGCAAAACACCCCCTTCAAATTCAGAAAAATTGCTATTTAATCTTAATCTCTATGTGCTTCCCCACGCGAAAAACAGTCCAATTCCGCCGCGAAAAATGTCCCATTGCGCCGCGCGGCCAAAGCCGCCCTCTTATCCGCCTTGCCGGCGGCCGGCTTGCTATTTCGCAAGCGAACCGGACTCATTCAGGGCAGCTCTCAGATGGTGGTTGTTGGTTTGCTTCCCCCCATTCAAAAAGCAACTTTCTAACGTTATCTTCAGTTATGTCGCACAGCGTCCCGTCAAGAGCAATTTTGAGCTTGCCGGAAGATGGCATCAAAGGGACTCCATATTCCTTGCAAAGTTCGTAAAAACGCTTTCGATCGTACATGTTTTATCTCCTCATTTCTTCGCACTGCCCGCTGATGCGTTATTCCGCAAGCGAACCGGACCGGAGGTCTGTATAGGGCTTTAGGAGTCGTATTTAGTCATTCTCAGGCGCTTGACGGTAGTAATCTGCGTATTTCCGTGAACGGATGCAGTTTGCGCACGGGGCGCAATCTTCATCGAGGTAGACGCAACCTGCGCAGGTGAGCTGTTCTTGTTCATGATCGTTCGTCAAAATATTCATGCTATCCATTTCAGTTCCATCCTCCTATCTACTGGTTGCGAAGCGGCTCAGCTCCATTCAAATTGGTTCTTGTGTTACAGACGTGCATCATGCGGCAAATGACGAGCAAATAAAAAGCGACACATACAGAACATCGTTTCAGGGAAAATGTCCATAAATCGCATTGATTCCAAACAATTCCTGACGGTTAGAGGCGGTTCTGCAAATGACTGCAAATGACTGCAAGCAATCATTCGCCAGCATGGGGCCGTTTGAGATGCCGCACCCCTTACTGCATCTTCTTCTGGCACTGCAGGCACATCCGGCCGCCATCAGGCATAGTTTCCGTTACCTCGGCCGGCATGATCCATTTCCCGCAGGCAGCATACCAGAAACCATTAACCCCATTCTGATCACTTTCGGCGATCAAATGGACAATCTTCTTCTTCGTCATTCCGTACTTTTTCAAGATAATTTCCTCCTCACACGGTTCCATTCCGTTATTTTCACTAACATTTTCACTTCGGTCGTCATGAACAATCTTCTGATACATTAACCGATAGATTAACCCCTCGAAATACATTAACTGTTACATTAACTGCCCATTTCATCCCGGTCTTCATGGCTGGTCTGGTCTTTTCTTCTCAAAACCCGCCCCAGAACGCAAAAAAGACCCAAGGCATCTCTTGCCCTGAGTCTCTTTTCGGTCCACTTTATGTGGCGGATTTGGTTCGTTTTTCGCGTGGGGAATACAAAAGGGCTTACTTCGCCATGGAAGCAACTTCCGCCGCGAAATCATCCTGCTTCTTCTCAATGCCTTCGCCCTTCTCAAAGCGGACGCACTTGACCAGCTTGATCTCGCCGCCCAACTCCTTGGCAACAGCCGCGATGTGCTGCTCAACGGAAACCTTATTCTCCTTAACAAACGCCTGCTGCAGGAGGCAGTTCTCTTCGTAGTACTTGCCGATGCGGCCTTCGACCATCTTGTGGATGATCTGCTCCGGCTTCGGCTTCGCAGCATTCTTGTTCTCTTCGAGCGCCTGGACGAGCAGGATCTCCTTCTCCTTGGCGAGGGTAGCCTCGTCAACATCGGACTTATCCAGGAAAGACGGGTTCATTGCAGCAGCCTGCATGCCGATATCCTTGCCCAGCTCCTTGACAGTCGCATTGTCCTTCAGATTGTCAGAGACCTCAAGGCCAACCAGAACGCCGATTACGCCGCCCATATGGTTGTACGCAACATTAACAGTAGAGTCGTCGAAACGCTCGAAACGGCGGATCTGGATGTTCTCGCCAATGGTCAGAACCTTCTCCTGAAGCGCTTCCTGTACGGTCAGATCGCCCATCTTGCAGGCCTTGAGCGCCTCAACGTCCGCCGGGGCTTCTTTCATGACAACGCCGGCCAGATCGGTAACAAACTGCTGGAAGTCCGCATTCTTGGCAACAAAGTCGGTCTCGGAGTTGACCTCGATGATTGCGCCTACGCCGCAGTCGCCGCATACAGTTGCGCATACAACGCCCTCGGCCGCGATGCGGTCCGCCTTCTTGGCAGCCTTGGCAAGGCCCTTCTCACGCAGGATCTCGATTGCCTTGTCGAAATCGCCGTCCGCCTCGGTCAGCGCCTTCTTGCAGTCCATCATACCTACGTTGGTCATTTCGCGGAGCTTCTTTACGTCAGCAGCGGTAAAAGCCATTTTATATTCCTCCAAACTTTATTTCTAAACAAAAACGTAGGGCGCAGCGACCACGGCGCGCCGGGTCGTCGCGCCCTACGAACAACTCACAAATGATTTTATGCAATTTTGGGCTTACTCAGCCTTTGCCTCGGTCTCCTCAGCCTTTGCCTCAACCTCGAGCTGCTCGCCCTGCTTGCCTTCCAGGACAGCATTTGCCATGGTCTGGGAGATCAGCTTGATCGCGCGGATCGCGTCGTCGTTGCCCGGGATAACGTAGTCGATCTCGTCCGGATCGCAGTTGGTGTCAACGATTGCAACGATCGGGATACCCAGCTTGCGAGCCTCAGCGATCGCGTTCTTCTCCTTGCGGGAGTCAACAACGAACAGCGCGCCCGGCAGCTTCTTCATTTCCTTAACGCCGCCGAGGTACTTCTCGAGCTTGGCGATCTCGAGCTGGAGCTTGATAACTTCCTTCTTGGGAAGCAGGTCGAAAGTGCCGTCCGCCTGCATCTTCTGCAGCTGGTTCAGACGGGCAATACGGGTGCGCATGGTCTTGAAGTTGGTCAGCATGCCGCCCAGCCAGCGAGCGTTGACATAGAACTGGCCGCAGCGCTCCGCCTCTTCCTTGATTGCGTCCTGCGCCTGCTTCTTGGTGCCGACGAACAGGATGGACTCGCCGGCGGCGGCCATGTCGCGTACGAAGAAGTAAGCTTCCTCGAGCTTCTTTACGGTCTTCTGCAGGTCAATGATATAGATACCATTGCGCTCGGTGAAGATGTAGGTCGCCATCTTCGGGTTCCAGCGGCGGGTCTGATGGCCGAAGTGTACGCCGGCCTCCAGAAGCTGCTTCATAGAGATTACTGCCATTTTTCTTTTCCTCCTTGGTTGTTTCCTCCACCCCTGATCATCTGACAGCAGCAACGGGCATACGCGCCGTCACCGGCTGCTTTCATCACGAGGTGTGCGAATTCGTGCTTTAATAGTATACGCTGTCCAGCGCACTTTGTCAATCCTTTTTTGCATCCAGACAGGCTTTTTCACGATTTTTACATGTTCTTTCGCTGGGCTTGTCCCCATCATCCCCGGCGAGCAGCACCATTGCCGCGACAATCAGCGCCATCCCGCCGAAGTCCATGCCGCCAAGCGGCACGCCCAGCCATACGACGCTGAGCACCGCCGACGCCACCGGTTCCACTGCTGCAAGGATACTTCCCTTGGCAGCGCCGATGCGGCGCACGCCTTCCAGATAGCAGCAAAACGCACAGATCGTACCGAATACGATAATATAGGCCATGCTTGTTACCGTGACGGCGTCCCACCGGCCGGCCACATGCCATGGCCGGAAGACTGCGCACAGCCCCAGCCCGCCGATCAGCATGCCGAATCCCGTGACGGGCAACGTGCCATACTCCGCAATGATCGCGCGCGGCTGCACGCTGTATATTGCAATGGAAATCGCAGCCAGCACACACCAGACAAGTGCCTGCGGCGACAGTGCAAGCTGTGACGGGTCGCCATGCGTGGCGAGCAGGAACGCGCCGCCCATCGCACAGAACACCGCAATCAGTTCCTTGCGGGCAGGCATGCGTTTTTCGCGAAGCGCCAGCCAGATCAGCACCAGCGCCGGACCGGTGTATTGCAGCGTCGTCGCGGTTGCGGCGTTGGAAAGCTCGATCGCGCGGAAATACGAATACTGGCACATCGCCATGCCGAATACCGCAAAAATCAGAAGCGCCCCAACGCTGCGCCCCGACCGGAATATCCGCACTGCGCCGCGGCGCCAGCGCGCAAGCGAATAAACGACCAGCAGCAGGCCGGCCATGGTCAGGCGCACGGATACCAGCCAGTTGGCATTCAATCCGCGGTGCTCGAACAGATACTGCCCGCAAGCGCCGGAAAACGCCCAGCAGACCGCGCCGAACACGGTTAATACATATCCTGTCTTTTTCCCTTTGTCCATACTCATTTCCCTTTTCCATGATAGTCTAGCCTTACTATCCTATCACAACTTTCAGGGGATTTCCAGACACTACCGATGGAATTTTACCAGAATATAATCCTCCCCCAGCGTCTCAATGCAATTCCAGGGGATAGCGCAGTCCTCCCGCGAAAACAGCCCCATCAGCCCACCCTGCCCGGGTACGACAATCGCCGTAATCTGCCCGCACACCGGGTCGAAAATCAGGTCGCTCACCTCCCCCAGCCGCGCCCCGTCACACAGGTTGATCACCTCGCGGCAGTGCAGCTCGGAAAAACGCATACCTTTCATATTGTCACTCCCCCAATGCCCGACTGAGATAGCTTTCCGTACTTTCCCCTGCCGCCCGGTTGAACCGTCCCATTTCATACAGGCACCCTGCATCCCTTGTCAACACATTGATCCGCTCCTCGCAGCCGAGCGTGCACAGGAACCCCATATCCTGCAAGATCCGCTCGCTCTCTTCGGAGCATGCGCCAAACGGATAGGTATAGCACTGCGGCGCAGGCAGCCCCGCATCCGTCAGCAGCTGCTGGGTCTGCGCGGTATCTTCGCGCAGCAGACTTTCATAGCTCGCCTGGGTCTCGCCGCGGCGGCGCAGGCAGCCCCGCCGCTCGCCGTATTCGTGCAGGTTCCATGAATGGTTCTGCACCTCGAACACATCCTGCATCTCGGCCAGGCGGTCAAGGCGCAGGTGCGACCAGTAGGCGTTTTCTGTGCCTTCCTCGGTATAGAGCGCGGTCTGGCTGCCGATAATGGACACCACCGCCCGCATGCCGCGCTGACGGAGCAGCGGGTAGGCATAGACATAATTATTATAATAGCCGTCGTCAAAGGTGATCATCACCGGTTTGTCGGGCAGCGGCGTACCATTCTGCACATAGGCCAGCAGGTCGGACACGGTCACAGTCTGGTAGCCGCGCTTTTGCAGTGCATCCAGATCCGCAGCCAGCACATCGGGCGAAACCACATAATCCCCCTGCCGTGCGCTGTCCTTTAATATGCTGTGGTACATCAGTACCGGCAGTTGTATGCCCTCCTGCGCGTGGAAAACCGTCTGCGCCCCGCCCAGCCGCAGCAGGCTGATGGCAAAACACAGCACGGCCACCGTACACACCGCCTGCAGCGCCGTATGCCGGAATCCCAGCTTCAAAAAAATCCCCCCTCGGACTGCTTTCAGCAAAGCCTATGCCCGATGGGGGGATATTATGAACACCGTGTTTACCTTTTGTATTTTGCAACGCCTTCGGTGTACAGGTTGCCGCCCACGCAGTCCTGCGACACGATTGCGCTGAAATTCTCGACTGTCAGCCGCTTGACCGACTCGCATCCGAGTTCATCGTACGCAATCACCTCGACGTTTTTGATCGAGGCCGCCTTTGCCGCGCCTGCGCCGCCGATCGCAACCATGTAAACCGCGCCGTTGCGCGCCATGGCATCCTGCACATCCTTGCTGCGCACGCCCTTGCCGATCATGCAGGCAAGACCCGCATCGAGCAGCCGGGGCGCAAAGGGGTCCATGCGGCCCGAGGTCGTCGGCCCGACCGAGCCGATCACCTGCCCGGGCTTTGCAGGCGTAGGACCGGCATAGTAGATCGCCGCGCCGTCCAGATCAAAGGGCAGCTTCTCGCCCGCGTCCATCGCCGCAACGATTTTCTTATGCGCCGCATCGCGCGCGGTGTATACCGTGCCGGTCAGCGAAACCGTATCGCCCGCGCGCAGCTTGGGCGCCATTTCCTTGAGTTCTTCGGTTTTGAGGTCATAGTGTGCCATATTTTATTCCTCCGTTTTGGGACGCAGATTGTTCAGCACTTCGCGCAGGCCGTTCCGGGACTTGTCCGCCTCGCCCTTGCCGAGCGCGGCGGTGATGCGGTCGATCTCCCCCAGCACCTCGCCCGCCTTGCGCGCCATCTCTGCCGACTCCTGCTGGCTGCGCGCGAGCACCGTGCGGTAATTCTCCTTGGTCGCGTCCAGCTGCCGCTTGACCTGATCGATCATCTCAAGCGACTGCCGCCGCAGCTTTTGCAGCTCGTTTTTGGCGTCCTCCTCGATCTGCTTGGCGCGGCGGTAAGCGGACAGCTCCATCTCCGCAATTTTATCCTTGGATGCGTCGTATTCACCGCATTTTGCCGAGAGCTTGGCATTTTCCGCGGTCAGGCGGTCATTTTCCGCCGCGAGTTCCTGCGCGCGTGCGTTCTGTGCCTCGATCTCCGATGTCTGGAGGGAAAAACCGCTTTCGATTTCATCCAGCTGGGCGCGGATTTTATCCGTATCCAGCGTCATCTCTCCCAGTCGCTCGAGCAGCTCGGCGTTTTTCTCGGTCAGCGTCTCGTTCTGGCTTCGCAGCTCGGTCAGCGCGGCCTGCGCCTCGGTCAGCTGGCGGCGCAGTTCCTCGGTTTCCGCGTAATATTTGCTGTCGGTCTGTTCTATGTATTGCAGTACGTCCTCGCGCTTAAAGCCGCCGAACAACGCCCCGCGGAAGCCTTTGCTCTGCTCGTCCATGTAAATTTACCCTCCGATAAATGGTCTATATTTATTATAGTATAGCAAAACCCACCTTCAATAGCAACCCAAAATGCACCAGGCCGCATACATCCCCTTGCAAACACCGCCCGAAGGTGTTATGATAATCCTATCTTGCTAAATTGGGGAATTATAACTATGCTAGAACTGAAAGATTTTGAAGCGGCAGCTGACCGCCTGAAAAACGTCATCCACAACATCCCGCTCTCCACGTCCTGTACCTTTTCGGCCATGACGGGCGCTGAGGTTTATCTGAAATACGAAAACCAGCAGAAGACCGGCTCCTTCAAGGTGCGCGGCGCGTACAACAAGATCATGAAGCGCTATGCCGAAGGCGACCTGCATGCGGTCGTAGCCTCTTCCGCAGGCAACCATGCGCAGGGCGTCGCGTTTGCAGCAAGCTCGGTGGGCGTCAAGTCCACCATCGTCATGCCGCGCTCCACGCCGATCGCCAAGGTCTCCGCGACCCAGGGCTATGGCGCGGAGGTCGTACTCGCGGGCAACATCTATGACGAGGCATATGCCAAGGCGTGCGAAATCTGCGAGGAGACCGGCGCGGAGTTCATCCATCCGTTCGACGACGAGGACGTCATGGCGGGCCAGGGCACCATCGCGCTCGAGATCCTGCGCGACCTGCCGTTCGTGGACATGATCTTTGTCCCTGCGGGCGGCGGCGGGCTGATTTCGGGCGTCGCAGCCTGCGCCAAGCAGATCAACCCGCGCATCCAGGTCATCGGCGTGCAGGCTGAAGGCGCCCCGGCCATTGCAAACTCCTTCCGAGCAGGCACGCTCACCCCGTCCGACACCGTGCGCACCATCGCGGACGGCATTGCGGTCAAGACCCCGGGTGAAAATACCTTCCAGTATATCCAGAAGTACGTCGACCGCGTTGTCACGGTTTCGGACGATGAGATCGCGTCCGCCGTGCTGCTGCTGCTCGAACGCGCCAAGCAGGTTGTCGAGACCTCGGGCGCGGCTTCGCTCGCCGCAGTGCTCAACGGTAAGGTGGACGTCAAGGGCAAAAAGGTGGTCTGCGTGCTGTCGGGCGGCAATATTGACGTGTCCTTCATCCACAAGATCGTGGAAAAAGGCCTTGTTACCCGCTGCCGCCATCTCAAGTTCTCGACCATCATGCCGGACGCGCCCGGCGCGCTCGAGCGCTTCGCGCATCTGGTCGCCGAGCAGAATGCAAACATCATTCGGTTCCAGCATGACCGCGTGCAGGCTGACCTGGACATCGGCGAGGCGATTATCCAGGTTGTCTGCGAAGTCGGCGGTGTCGAGCAGGCCAAGCGGCTGCTGGATGAACTGACCCGACAGGGCTATCAGGTATTTACCTCGCAGATCTGATCCGACAAAACGTCCCAAAGCGCCCGCTGCATTGCAGCGGGCGCTTTCTTTTATCCCGCAAAAAACGCAATATCTTAAAAGAACTGCACCTGGTTTTGTGGTATGATGAAACTGCAAAATTGCAATACCATATATTCCGGAAGGAGCTGGCACAACATGGATAAAATCCGTATCGGCGTCATTGGCATCGGCGACATCAGTGACGTATACCTCAACAACCTGAAAAAATATGATGCGGTAGAGGTGGTGGCCTGCGCCTCGCGCGGTCTGGAAAAGGCGCAGCGCAAAGCAGCGCAGCACGGTATCCCCAAGGCCTATGCTTCGGGGGCGGAAGTCATTGCCGACCCTGAGGTCGACCTGATCCTCAACCTGACCACACCGCAGGCGCACTACGAATACAACCTTGCAGCGCTCAAAGCCGGCAAGCATGTATACACCGAAAAGCCGCTTGCCATGACCTACGGGCAGGGCAAGGAGCTGCTGTCCCTTGCGAAGGAAAAAGGCCTGCTGATCGGCTGCGCGCCGGACACCTTCCTCGGCGGCCGCCTGCAAAACATCCGCGAGCTGATCGACAGCGGCAAGCTCGGCCGCATCACGGGCGGCGGCGCCTACTTTGTCGGCCACGGCCATGAGTTCCACCACCCGGCGCCCGCGTTCTTCTACCAGCCCGGCGCAGGCCCGCTGTATGACATGGGGCCGTATTACTTGACCGCCCTGCTCAGCCTGCTCGGCCCGGTAAAGCGCGTATGTGCAATGGCGACCAAGGCAGGCGAGACCCGCACCGTCCCCTCCGGCCCGAGCAAGGGGCAGGTGCTTCCGGTGGATGTGGATACCCATATCAACGCCATCCTGGAGTTTGCCTGCGGCTCGGTCGTGACACTGACGTGCAGCTTTGACGTCTGGGATTCCGAGCTGCCGCGCATGGAGCTGTACGGCACCGAAGGCACTGTGCTGATCGATGAAAAGGATCCGATCTCCGGCCCCAACCTGTTCGGCGGCGACACGCTGCTGCGCACCCCGGATCAATACCGCTGGGCCGATCCGGAGCGCCGTCCGGAAAACGTGGACACGCCCTGGACGGTTGTGCCGAACGCGCACCCGTTCAACTCGGTCAGCCACGCGGAGAACCCCCGCGGCATCGGCCTGGTGGACATGGTATACGCCATGCACAACGGCCGCGCACCGCGCGCTTCCGGCGATATGGCGCTGCATTCGCTCGAGGTCATGGAATGCATCCTCAAGTCCGCCCACGAACATGTATTCTGCGAGCCGGAAACCACCTTTGAACGTCCTGCTTCCCTGCCGCTGGATTTCCCGGCCAGCGAGCAATAACTGAAAGCCGCCTTCCCAAACCAGGTGGATGGGAGGGGCGGCGCATCAAGCACCTGCATCTGACCGGACACGCCGTCCCGGCAGCAAGGCAGGGTAAGCAGATCCATAAGGTGCAGCACTGGATGGAGACGGCAGGCATTTCATCAATCCGGCCGTTTCCGGTATCGCACCGTCCATTCTGTCCATGGTCATGGCCGGGCTGCATGACCGGATGGGACGAAACACGGTTTATCACGTTTTTCTTTTGAGGCCAGGCGCCGCGCAGCAGCTCCCCACAGGGCATAAAATACTGAAAGGCAATGGACGGATGTGCTGTCCATTGCCTTTTGCTCAGTATACCTCCTTCTGTCAAAAACAGAAAAACGCCCTGTATCCAACCGGATACAGGGCGTTAAATGTGGTCGAGGTGACAGGATTTGAACCTGCGGCCTCTTCGTCCCGAACGAAGCGCTCTACCAAGCTGAGCCACACCTCGAAGCCGCTGTCGCTGTGTCGTCTCTCGCGACAGCTTCTATAGTATATCGCAGAATATACCTGATGTCAATACTTTTTTCGAGAAATTTTTACTTAAATTTTTCCGACCAGTGCAGTAACAAAACGCCGGAATTCCGGGCCGCGCTGCGCGGCGATTTCGTTGACCTCGGCGCCTGAGAGCGGCTGCATCAGCACGCCTGCCGCCATATTGGTGATCATGGCCACTGCGGCGACCGGCAGGCCACAATGCGCGGCGGCAATCACCTCGAATACAGTCGACATGCCGACCGCATCCGCGCCCTGGGCGCGGAACATGCGAATCTCCGCCGGGGTCTCAAACTGCGGCCCGTTCACGCCGCAGTACACACCATGGTGCAGCGCCACCCTGCATTCCTCCGCAGCGGCATCCGCCTTTTCGCGCAGCTCCGGCGCATAGGCAAAGGTCATATCCGGGAATCGCGTGCCAAGGCCATTGTCGTTCGGCCCGGTAAGCGGGCTCTTTCCCGTCATATTGATATGGTCTTCGATCAGCATAAAGTCGCCGACCGAAAACGACGTGTTGATGCCGCCCGACGCATTGGTCAGCACGAGCGCGCGCACGCCGAGCGCCTTCATCACATACACCGGATAGGCGATCTCGTCCGGCGTCCAGCCTTCATACCCATGCAGCCGTCCCTGCATGCACAGCACCCGCTTGCCCGCCAGCATGCCGCACACCAGCCGTCCGGCATGATCGGGCGCGGTCGAAGTCCTGAAATGCGGGATATCCCCATACGGGATATGTACCGCATCCTCCAGCTCATCAGCAATCGGCCCCAGCCCCGAGCCGAGCACCAATCCGATCTCGGGTGCAAGCGGCAGCCTGCCCCGCAAATAGGAAACCGATTCCTCCACCTGTCGTCTGGTTGCCATGTTTCAAACCTCCTTACAGACTGCGCAGGATAGCATCCGTATGCCGCTGCGCCTCCGCTTTGACCTTTTCAATATCGATCGTCCTGTATTCCCCATCGCAGTAGAGCACGTCGCCGTCCACCATAGTCAGGCGCACATCCGCGCCCTGCGCAGCATAGACCACGTTGCACGCCGCATCGGTCATTGGCGTGAACTGCGGCGTATCCGTATTGATGACGCACAGGTCGGCCTTGCAGCCGACCGCCAAGCGGCCGCTGTCTGCTCTGCCCTGCGAAAGCGCGCCCGCGCGCGTTGCCGCATACAGCGCCTGCGCCGGGGTGATCAGTGTGGAGTCATGGTAATAGCCCTTGTACGCCACCGCGAACAGGTACAGATCCTGCAGGATGTTCAGGTTGTTGTTCGAGGCTGCGCCGTCCGTACCGAGCGCGACGTTGATACCCATTTCCAGCATTTTTGGCACGTCGGCATAGCCGGATGCGAGCTTGAGGTTGCTTGCCGGGCAGCACGCCACGGTCACGCCGTGTGCCTTCAGGATGTCGAAGTCCTCCCCTTCCAACCAGACGCAGTGCGCCGCAGTCGTGGGCACGTCGAGCACGCCGCGCGCCTGCATATAGGCCGCAGGCGTCATGCCGTGGCGCTGCTTGCATTCCTCGTGCTCGGCCTGCGTTTCGGACAGGTGGATGTGCATGCGCGTGCCGCGCGCCTTGGCCTGCGCCGCGACCGCTTCCACCACCTTAGGCGTGGAGGTATATTCACCGTGGATGCACAGGTCGGCCAGCAGGCGGCCGCCGTTCATGCCGTGCCACTCATCGAGCAGACGCAGGTTGTCGCGGTAAGCGGCAGTCTGCTCATAATCGCTGTCGTCGAACACGGTCAGGCCGCGGCTCAGGTTGCACTTGATGCCGCTTTCCAAAATCGCTTTTGTCATGCCGTCGAGGAAAAAGTACATATCCGTAAACGACACCGTGCCCGAAGCCAGCATCTCCGCAATAGCGAGCTGCGTGCCGTAGTAAGCGGACTCCTCGCTCAGCTTGTCCTCAAACGGGAATACCTTTTCGTTCAGCCAGCGCTGGAGCGGCAGGTTTTCCGCGTAGCCGCGCAGCAGCGTCATGGGTGCGTGGCTGTGCACATTGTAAAAGCCGGGCAGCAGCAGGCGGTGGCGGCCGTCATACCGCTCGCCGTAGTCCTCCGCCGGGGCGGTAGCCCCGATGTAGCGGATGACGCCGTTCTTGACGCCGACGTACTGCCCGCGTTTCAGCTGGAATTCCTCATCCAGCAGGTCAATATTACAGAATAGCATAGTTTTCTCCTTTTTATGGGTTTGTTTTGCGGCCTTTATGTAGTTTCGGAGGGATTTCCCCAAGGTACGTTCATCGGCACGGCATAGGTGGAAAAACGCACGCCGAGTTCGGTATTGAAATGGTCGATCGACTTCATCAGGCCGATACAGCCCACCTGGAACAGATCGTCCGGCGACTCGCCGCGCCCCTGGAACCGCTGGATCACGCTCAGCACCAGCCGCAGGTTGCCCTGTATCAGCTCGTCGCGCGCCTGCTTATCGCCCTTTGCCGTGCGGCGCAGCAGCTCGTCGGTTTTCTTTGCCGATAAGACCGGCAAGCCCGATGTATTCACCCCGCAAATCTCAACTTTGGTCTGCATGAAAAAACCTCCTGTCCGTTGCACCAGCTGTGCTCTCTATCAGGATTTTCCCCTGTGCCCGGACGGAATATACCGACGAAATTTTTTGCCAGCCGACTGGCTTCGACAGGATTTTCCCCCATCCTGTGCTTATCTGCGGTTACAGGACGTGGTAATGCGGGATAATATCTTCATACATACCGTCCTTCCTGCGGAAGCCGCCCGGGATCGTGCCGAGCTGCACAAAGCCCAGCTTTTTGTAAAGCCGGAGCGCAGGCAGGTTGCTCTTGACCACTGCGTTGAACTGTAAAATGCCAAAGCCGAGTGCCTTCGCCTGCTCCATGCAGTGGCGCACCAGCATTTCGCCGATGTGCTGCCCGCGCAGGCCGTTTTTCACCGCGTAGCTCGCGTTGCAGATGTGCCCGCACCGGCCGACATTGTTGGGGTGCAGGATGTACAGGCCGACCGTCTCGCCGGTCTCTGCGTCGTACGCCAGCCCGGTGAAGGACTGCCCGGAAAAGAAGGCGTGGCCGCTCTCCTCGTCCAGCAGTTCGGTCTGCGGGAACGCAACTCCGTCTTCAACGACCTCGTTCCAGATGGCGGCGGCGCTTGCCGCATCCGTCTGTTCATACGCCCTGATTTTTATCTGCATGGTAAATCCGCTCCTGACGTTTCTTATCCAAACCATTGTACCGCATTTCCCGCACCCGTGCAAGCGGCCATACAAAAAGCCGGAGGGGCGTCCCTCCGGCCGTTCGATTCAAACATAATGTTTCAGGATATCCTTGCGCATGCGCGCAATGATGCGCTTTTCCAGGCGCGATATGTAGCTCTGCGAAATGCCCATCCGGTCTGCGACCTCTTTCTGGGTCATGGCTTCGGGCAGGCCCAGCCCAAACCGCATGGAGATGATCTCCCGTTCGCGCGCGGGCAGGCTGGCCAGCGCGTGCAGCAGCAGCGTGCGGTCCACGTCGTCCTCGAGCGGGCGCAGTACACTGTCCGGCTCGGTGCCGAGGATATCCGACAGCAGCAGTTCGTTGCCGTCCCAATCCGATGACAGCGGCTCGTCGAGCGAAACCTCGGTGCGCCGCCCGGCGATCTTGCGCAGGTACATCAATATCTCATTCTCGATGCACCGTGACGCATAGGTCGCGAGCTTGACGTTTTTGTCGCTGCGGTAGGTGCCGACCGCCTTGATCAGCCCGATCGTGCCGATCGAGATCAGATCCTCGGTACCCACGCCGCTGGACTCGAATTTGCGCGCCAAAAACACAACAAGGCGCAGGTTGTGCTCGATCAGCGTGCTGCGCGCCTGTTCATCCCCCGCCTGGCAGGCGGCTACCGCTGCGGCCTCCTCTTCGGGCGGGAGCGGCGGCGGCAGAACTTCGCTTCCGCCGATGTAGTACACCGCCTGTCTGGAAAACAGACGGTGCAGGCATTTGATGATCCACTTGATTATCATGCTTCTCACCCTTTCACACACCGATGAGCCCCTCATACGCACCCCGCCCCAGGTTTTGCGGCCCGACCGCGCAGACGCAGTCAAGCATCCCCCCGTCCGCGCGGCACACACTGTCCGGCCGGAAATACAGCAGCAGCCCGCCCTCTGGACCGACCGCACGGTAAGGCACCAGCCCACAGCGGCGCGCCAGCCCGGGCGGCAAAGCAGCGAGCAGGGACGCTGCATCCTTTGTACTATCCGGCAGCGCCCCTCCCAGCAGGAAGGCCGCAGCTTTCCGCTCCAGCACGACAACAGGCTTGCCGGACACCGGCTCGCACAGCCCGTTGCCTGTGTCGTGCAGCACGCGCACCTCGCGTTCGCGCCCGTCAAAGCGGATGGTCAGATGCTCCACCTCGCGGCGGAGCGGCCCGTGCAGCGCGTCACCGCGCAGCAGCACCCCGCTGACCGCGTAGCCCGCCGCCGCTGCAAGCAGCAATATGCGGAACGGTACCGCGAAGTAGTACCCTGCGCCATACAGCAGCTGCCGCCCTGCTGCATGCCCCAACGCGGCGGCCAGCCCGGCAAAGGATGCTGCAACCATCATGTACAGCGCGCACAGCCGCCCGAACGCATCCCGGCCCCAGAAGGCAGCGGCGCAGACGCCAACCCCGGCGAGTACGCGCAGCGGCACAAATGCGAGTGCCGGCCACAGCGCCGCCAGCACCGCATAGCCGCCTCCTGCCAGCGCGGCAAGCACCAGTCTGGAACGCTTGGCCCGCACTCCACCCAGCCGCGCTGCGGCCAGCAGGGTTATGTAATCCATCAGCGCGTTCACGCTGAACAGCACATCCAGATAAACGACCATGCCGCACCTCCGCCCGGGATCTATCATATCACAGCGGGCGCACATTATTTGGCGAAAGACCGCCTTTGTCAAAACAGGCCGGAAGGCCCGCATAAAATGCCCGGAGCCGCCCTGCCAGACGGCAGGACGGCTCCGGAGCAAAGAGTAGTATGTAAGTGGGATATGGGCGGAAAAGGAAATCAAGAGAAAACGGAAAACAGCAAGGGAACCGATCCTACTTGATCAGCTCCCTTGCTGTATTTTTATCATACTGCAAATTTTACGGACTGTCTACCCGTAAATTTTCACAAATCGGTTGGCTTACGCCGGATCATTTTTGTCCGGCTGCAAACTGCGCAAGCAGCTTTGCAGCGCCCTCCACATCAGACACCGCGCACATCTCGCTGGGTGAGTGGATGTAGCGCGTCGGGATGGAGACCGCGCCTGCCTGCACGCCGGCACGCGCCTTTTGCAGCGCCGCTGTGTCCGTGCCGCCGAACTGGAGGATCTCGCGCTGGGTGGCGATGCCGCAGTCCGCGCCCGCCTGCTCGAGCGCCGCGCACACCGCAGGCGTGCAGATAACCGAGCGATCCATCACCTTGACCGCAGGTCCCTTGCCCATATCGACCGCCATCGGGGTCTTGCGCTCGGGAAGGTCGCCGGTGTCGGTCACGTCCACCGCGATAGCAACATCCGGCTCTACTGCGAACGACGCCGCGCCCGCGCCGCGCAGGCCGACCTCCTCCTGCGCCGTGAACACAAAGTACAGGTCGTTTTCGGTCTCGGCTTCCGCAAGCTGCTCCATTGCAAGCAGCAGGGTCACGCAGCCGATGCGGTTGTCCAGATACGGGCCGCAGAGCACGCCGTTCTGCTCAAAGCGCGGCGCTTCAAACACCGCAAAGTCGCCGATTTGCACCTGCTTTTCCGCATCCGCCTTGTCCTTTGCGCCGATGTCGATGAACAGGTTGTCCAGCGTCAAGTCCTTGAACGGGGTTTTCTCCTCGTAGGAAATCACGCCGCGCGTACCATTTGCAAACCGCACCGTAATGTTGATGAGGTCGCCCTTGAACAGCCCGCCGACCTGCGAAAAGCGGATAAAGCCCTTGTCGTCGATCCAGGTTGCCACCACGCCGATCGAATCCATATGTGCCGCAAACAGCACCTTTTTACCTGCGCCCTTTTTGCGGCAGATCAGGTTGCCCAGCGCGTCGGTCGTGATGTCGTCGACATATTCGCCCGCGATGGCGGCGATTGTCTCGCGCACCGCGTCCTCACGGCCGGACGGGCCAAACGCGCCGCCGACCTCGTTCCACAAATCAAAAACCTTGCTCATTCGTCGTCTCCTCCGAGTTCTTCCAAGAATGCGCGCGCGGCTGCCAGCACCGCTTCGCAGTCCGATACCGCCGCCACCGAGGACGGCGAGTGGATATAGCGCACGGGCGCGGCCGCCGCGCATACGCGCACACCCGCCCTGCTTTTGTGGATGCGGCCCGCGTCTGTGCCGCCGGATATACGGGTTTTTGTCTGCCACGGGATGCCGCGCTTTTCGCACGCGTCGCGCAGAAGCTCGAACAACGCGGCGTCATAGATGGTCGCGCCGTCCATAAACGGCAGCACCACGCCGCCGCGCACGCGGCAGACCGCTTTGCCGTCTGTGACCTCCGCGAGGTCGGCCGCGGTCGTGCCCTCGAGCACGAGTGCAAAGCCCGGGTCGAGCGTATACGCCATGCTCGCCGCACCGCGCAGCCCGGTCTCCTCCTGCACGGTAAAGCAGAACCAGGTGTCGATCGGCGGCTGCTCCTCGAGGAGCTTCAAAAGCGCCGCACACCCCACGCGGTCGTCGATCGCCTTGGATTTGATCAGCCCGTCGCCAAACTCGACCACGGCAGAATCAAATACGCCGTAGTCGCCGAGCGAGACCTTGGCTTCCGCTGCCGCGCGGCTGGTCGCTCCGATATCTATATACAGATCTTTTGTTTTTGGCATAGTGCGGCGCTCGGCGGCAGTCGTCAGGTGCACCGCCTTGATGCCGATGACGCCGGTCACGTCCCCGAAGCGCACCGCGCGGCCGATCACGACGCGCGGGTCTACCCCGCCGACAAAGCCGAATTTCAGCATGCCGTCCTCGGTGATCTTCTTGACGATCACACCGACCTCGTCCATGTGCGCGCAGACCACGACCGGGCGCTCGAGGGCGGTTTTGCCCTTGCGGAACACCATCACATTTCCGATGGCGTCGGTTTTGATCTCGTCTGCGAAGGGTTTTGCCTTTTTGAGTACAAATTCACGCACCGCGTCCTCACAGCCCGAGGGGCCGGGCAGCGCGCACAGCGTTTTGAGAAGCTCGGTCATGCGCCCACCTCCCCGTCAAAGTCACGGATAAACGCGGCGATCAGGTCGGCCACGTCCTCTACGTCGGACAGCTGCACGACCTCGACCGGCGTGTGCATATATTTCTCCGGGATGGACAGCAGGGCGGTCGCAATGCCGTGCGCAACGATCTGCATGGTCCAGGCGTTCGTGCCGGTGTTGCCCTCCATGACCTCGAGCGAATAGCCGATGTCATTCGCCTTGGCGGTCTTGATGAGCCGCCGGGTCAAGCCGCGGTGCAGGTTGGGGCCCATGCCGATGGCCACGCCGCTGCCCAGCTCGAACGTGCCGTCCGAGGGGCCGTCCGGCGTTTTGCCGTGCGTCACGTCCACCGCGATCGCATATTCCGGCTGCACGGCGAATGCGCCGGTCTGCGCGCCGAGGCCGGTGACCTCCTCCTGCGCGCTGATGAGCACCGCCACATTACATTTCAGCTTTTTTGTCTTTTTGAGCTTGTCCATGGCAAGCAAAATCGCGGCGACTCCCGCGCGGTCGTCCAGGCACTTGCTGCAATACTGGCCGCCAGCGAGCTTCACCGGCTGCTGCGCGAATATGACAGGCGTACCGACCTTGATGCGGCTTTTGGCGTCCAAAAGGCCGGTGTCGATCGTCATCTGGTCGATAGGGACTGCCTTGTCCTGCTCGCCTGCTTTGAGCAGGTGCGGCGGCAGGCAGGATACCACGCCGTACAGCGGCTCGTCCGCAAGGATGGTGACCTCGCCCGCGAGCAGCATGCGCGGATCGACGCCGCCGACCGGCGCAAAGCGCACAAAGCCGCCGTCCAGCACCTCGGTGACGACAAAGCCGATCTGGTCGAGATGCGCGTCCAGCAGGATGGTCTTTGCGTTCTTTTTGCCGCATTTTTTACAGGCGAGCACATTGCCGTTCCGGTCGACTTCGACCGTAGAGCAGTACGGGCGGAACAGCTCTGCAACCGACTGCGCCGCCTGTCCTTCAAACCCGCTGACCGCCGGCAGTGCGCACAGCGTCCGCAGGGTTTCTGTAAGCTGCAAGGAAAATTCCTCCTTTTTGTGTAGAATATGTCCTGAGCCTATTATAACCGTTTCCGGACGCAGATACAATATGGGATTGCAAGTTCATGCCTTTCCTGCTAACTTATCGTTGTGCCAATAAAACTTTGCAAAATCTATTGACAAGTTTTCTTGGCATGATATAATCATGTTGCAAATAAAACTTGGCATATTACATGAGGAGGCATGACAGATGAACCGCGACGAAATACTGGCAAAAAGCCGTGCGGAAGGAATTGATGAAGGCGCGCGCGAAGCGGAAAACCGCGGCCGCAAAATGGGTGTAACAGCATTCTGCCTGATGGAGGTTGCAGTAGCGGCCTTTAACGCCCTGACCGAGCAGCCAAACTATGTGCCGCTCGCATTGTTTTGGACCTTCCTTGCAGCAGAATCCTACCCCAAATATCGCTTCACCGGCAAACGTTCTGCATTATTCACCACCATTTTGGGCGGCTTGTGCGCAGTACTGTTTTTTTGCTGCACACGTCATCAGCGTACTAAAGTGAACTATGGAAGATAAGCTGATCCTGAAAAACCGCCTGAAAGAGGCGCGGCGCGAAAAGAAGCTTTCCCAGGCGCAGCTTGCCGAGCTGGTTGGCGTATCCCGCAATACCATCAGCTCAATCGAAACCGGGCAGTTCAACCCGACTGCCAAGCTTGCGCTTGTCCTGTGCATCGCGCTGGACAAGAAATTCGAAGAATTGTTCTATTTTGACTGACGAGAGTATAAAAAAGCCCCGGGAGATTTTCCCGGGGCTTTTTGCCTTCGCTTTTCTGTTTTGATCAGCCCTCGAACGGGACGACGTCCTTAACGGCATCTTGCGTGGTGATCTCCGCATCGCCGTTGTCGATGTCGATGAGATGGTACCGGTCATTGCCCATGCCCAGCTCCTTCATATAGGTCAGCTGGCGCAGGCCATGGCGGGTCTCCATGCGCTCGACCAGCGCGTGGCGGTCCTCTTCCTTGAGCGCGTAGACCAGGTCAACCGACGCCTGATCGATCGCCAGAATGTCGCGCGAGGCAAGGATGCCGATGTTCGGCGTAACAACGGGTTCCGCGCCAACACCCTCGCAGTCGCACGAAACCGACATGTTGCGCAGTACGTTGACAAAGCAGATGTGCTCACCAAAGTGGTCGACAACCGCCTTGGAGGACTCTGTCATGCGCTCCATCAGCTCTTCCTCTGCAATGCTCCACATGTTGTCCGAACCAGGTACCGTGTGGATCTCAGCCTTGCCGATGCGGCCGTCCGCACAGCCGATACCGATATTCTTGTTCGAGCCGCCAAAACCGCCCATCATATGTCCCTTGAAATGCGTCAGCACGAACAGCGAATCATAGTTGAGGATGTTCTTGCCCATGTGCATTTCCGTGAACCACTTACCGTTTTTAACCGGCAGCGCTGCTACGCCGTCCTCATCCATGATGTCCACCGGGCAGAACGTCCAGCCGTTTACCTTCAGGGTCTCGCGGTGCTGCGCGGTCGTGTAGCGGTCGCCCTCGTAATAGGTGTTGGTCTCAACGATGTTGGCTTCCGGCAGGTCGTTTTTGACCAGCGCTTCCACCCACGGGCGCGGGATGATGTTGGGGCCGTGCGGTTCGCCGGTGTGCAGCTTGATGCCGGTCTTGCCGGTCAGGCTGCCGCTCACGCGGCTGAAAATACGGCGCAGACCTTCCGCAGACAGATCCCTCGTGAAGTAAACGACGGATTCTTCCCCCGTGCGCTCCGCATACGGGATATAGTGGTCACCATTAGTGCCGGGAACCGGTTTCTGATTTGCCATTGTATTTCCTCCTCCTGTATTCTTCCACGGTCGCATGTTTTCTTTGGATATATCATACTCCCTGGAGTCTGCTCCAAGTCAATACTTTTTTGCAAATCGATATACCGCCCGCCGTCTGGCGGATATGAAAAAGACCATTGTCCCGGATCCCTTGTCCGCCCTGTCTTCACCACTATACGGTGCTATCAGCAAAGCTGCATTTTATGCCATGGCATTATCTTTGGAACAGATTTTCTGTCAATTCCCATGATTCCCGGTAACAGACATATGCGGATTTTCTTTCGCCCCCGGCAGGCTCCATAACCGGCCTCCCTGTCACTGCACTGTTTTTTATCCAAATACGGCTGGTTTTCTCCATTCATAATTGACATTTGTAACAAAACATCATATGATTGAATACAAAGGTTTTTATTGTAAGGAGGGAACCCTTTGAGCCGTTTATCCATTGCCACGCCCGGGCGGGCGCAGACCGTGGTCGAAAGCCTGTACCGTGACGTTGAACACCGTATCAGTGCCAGCCCACCGGGGCTTTGCCCGGTCGACATGGCTTTATCTTTTCTCCGCCTCTGCCATGCACAGACCTGCGGCAAATGTGTCCCCTGCCGGATCGGGCTGGGGCAGCTGACCACCCTGCTGGAAAGCGTACTAGATTCGACCGCTTCCCGCGATACGATCGACCTGATTGAGAAAACCGCACGCGTCATTCAGGATACTGCGGATTGCGCGATCGGCTATGAAGCGGCGCGCATGGTTTTGCAGGGCGTACAGGGCTTCCGCGAGGACTACATTTCCCATGTTGAACACGGCCGCTGCCTGTTCGGGCTGAACCAGCCTGTACCCTGCGTGGCGCTCTGCCCGGCCGGGGTCGATATCCCCGGGTATATCGCGCTGGTGCGCGCCGGGCGCTATAACGACGCCGTGCGCCTGATCCGCAAGGACAACCCCTTCCCCACCGTCTGCGGCTATGTCTGCGAGCATCCCTGCGAGGCGCGCTGCCGCCGCCGCATGGTGGACGATGCGGTCAACATCTGCGGCATCAAGCGGTTTGCATGCGACCACGCGACCGACTGGACCGCCCCGCCCTGCGCCGAACCCACCGGCAAGCGGATCGGCATTGTCGGCGGCGGCCCCTGCGGGCTGTCTGCCGCCTATTTCCTGTCGCTGATGGGGCATCAGGTTGTTGTGTACGACCAGCGCCCCAAGCTCGGCGGCATGCTGCGCTACGGCATCCCGGATTACCGCCTGCCGTCGGAAAAGCTGGATGCGGACATCGAGTTTATCCTGTCTACCGGCATTGAGGTACATACAGACACAGCAATCGGCAAGGATATCCCGTTTTCCGAAATCGAAAACCAGTACGACGCAGTCTATATCGCGATCGGCGCGCATAACGATAAAAAACTCGGCATCGAAGGCGAGGACAGCAAGGGCGTCTATGCGGCTGTGCAGCTTTTGCGCGACATCGGCGAGGGACGGATCCCGGACTTCCAGGGAAAGCGCGTCTGTGTCGTCGGCGGCGGCAATGTGTCTATGGATGCGACCCGCACCGCCATCCGCCTTGGCGCACGGTCTGTGACCTGCGTCTACCGCCGCCGCATCAATGACATGACTGCGCTCGCGGAGGAGATCGAAGAGGCGCAGAGCGAGGGCTGCCAGATCCTGCCCTTGCAGGCGCCCGACCGCATCGAGGCGGATGAGTCCGGCCATGTCACCGCACTGTGGACACGCCCGCAGATCATCGGCGCCTATGGTCCGGACGGACGTCCGCGTCCCCACGACGCCGGCGCACCGACCTTCCGCATCCCATGCGATATTGTGATTGTTGCGATCGGCCAGGCGATCGACGCCCAGCCCTTTGAGCAGGTGACCCCGGTTGTCCGCGGCAGGATACAGGCCGAATCCGATGCCTTTGTCCCAAACACGCCCCATGTATTTGCGGGCGGCGATGCCGTAACCGGCCCCGCAACCGTCATCCGTGCAGTCGCGGCGGGCAAGGTTGCTGCGGCCAATATCGACACGCACCTCGGTTTCCATCACATAATCGCTTCGGACGTGGACATCCCCGCGCCGCACCTGACCAACTCCCCTGCCTGCGGCCGCGTGGAACTGCGCAACCGCCCGGCGGACGAATGCATCGGCAACTTTGATCTGGTCAAATGCGGCATGACCGAGGAGGAAGCGCAGCAGGAAACCTCCCGCTGCCTGAGGTGCGACCATTTCGGCTATGGCATTTTCAAAGGAGGTCGGTCTTCCAAATGGTAAATGTTATGATCAACGGGCTCCCGGTCTCGGCCCCGGAAGGCACGACCATACTGGACGCTGCCGCTTCCGCCGGTATCGAGATCCCCAGCCTGTGTTATCTGAAAGGGCTCAACGAGATCTCTGCCTGCCGTGTATGCTGCGTCGAAATCGAGGGCGAAGGGAAGCTCGTGCCCTCCTGCAACAACGTGGTGCGCGACGGCATGGTCATCCATACCAACTCCCCGCGCGTGCGCGAAGCGCGCCGCACCAACGTGGAGCTGATCCTGTCCCAGCATGACAACAAGTGTGCAACCTGTGTCCGCTCGGGCACCTGCCAGCTGCAAAAGGTAGCGAACGACCTGGGTGTGCTGAGCATCCCCTATCCGCCGGATCTGGCACGGGGCAAAAAGGCGTTCTGGACAACCACCTTCCCGCTCTACCGGGACACCAACAAGTGCATCAAATGCATGCGCTGCGTACAGGTATGCGACAAGATACAGTCGCTTTCCGTGTGGGATGTGAGCGGTTCCGGCTCGCGCACCACGATCGATGTTTCGGGCAACCGCTTTATCAAAGAATCCGACTGCTCGCTGTGCGGCCAGTGCATCACCCACTGCCCGACCGGCGCGCTGCGCGAGCGTGACGACACGGCCAGGGCATTCGCTGCCCTGGCAGCGCCGGACAAGGTCACTGTCGTCCAGATTGCGCCCGCCGTGCGCACCGCATGGGGCGAAGCCTTCGGCATGGAGTGCGGCACGGCATCGGTCGGCCAGCTGGTCACCGCCCTGCGCCAGATGGGGGCGGACTATGTGTATGATACCACGTTTTCCGCCGACCTGACCATCGCGGAGGAAGGCACGGAATTACTGCACCGCCTGCGCGCAGGTGACCTTGCAACCCAGCCGATGTTCACCTCATGCTGCCCGGGCTGGGTACGGTTTTTAAAGTCCCAGTTCCCCGAAATGACCGGACGGCTGTCCACAGCAAAATCCCCGCAGCAGATGTTCGGCGCGGTGGCGAAAACATGGCTGGCAAAGCGTCTGGGCATTGACCCCAAGAATATCTTCAGCATTTCCATCATGCCATGCGTCGCGAAAAAGGCGGAAAGCGAGCTTCCGGGCATGCAGTCTGTACCTGAGGCCGGAAATGATGTTGACCTGGTGCTGACCACACGCGAATTTGCGCGCATGGTGCGCGCGGAGCATATCAACGTGCCGGACCTCGAAGAATCGCCGTTCGACTCCCCGCTGGGCGACGGCACAGGTGCAGGCGTTATCTTCGGCGCGACAGGCGGCGTCATGGAAGCCGCGCTGCGCTCGGCATACTTCCTTGCCACGGGTGAAAACCCGCCCGTGGAAGCCTTCCGCGAGGTGCGGAACAGCGGCCAGTCTGTGGTCTGGCGCGAGGCGACATTCGACCTTGCCGGGACACCAATCCGCTGCGCCGTTACAAGCGGCCTCGGAAACGCCAGAAAGCTGATCCGTGCGATCAAACGCGGCGAAGCACAGTACGAATTTGTCGAGATTATGGCCTGCCCGGGGGGATGCGCGGGCGGCGGCGGGCAGCCGGTGGACGGCAGCGACCGCGAAAAGGCTGTGCCCCGCGGTGCGGTGCTGTATGACCTCGACCGCCGTGCCAAACTGCGGTTTTCGCACGAAAACCCGGCAGTGCAGGCGCTGTATCAGGAATATCTGGACGAGCCCTGCTCGGAAAAGGCCGAGCACCTGCTCCACTGCGACCATTTCGCATGGCAGATGCCGCAAAACCGCTGACAAATCGCAAAAAGGCAGTCATCGAAAGATGACTGCCTTTTTCCATTGGATATTCACAAGCACAAAATCAGGGGGCTACGACCGGTTTCCCGTCCTTGCCAAGCAGCGGGGTAAGACCCGCGGCGTTGCCGTTTTTATGGAATACATACTGCACGCCGGTTACCCTGTCGATCCAGATCTCCGTAACGTCGATCACGCCCTGGCTGTAAACTTTCTCAAATCGGTCCATCGTTCATTCCCCCGCATCGTATTGCCTGCCTGCTTACTCCTGATTGCCCATCAGCGTGACCATGACGGCCTTCTGCGCATGCAGGCGGTTTTCCGCTTCCTCGAAGATCTCGTCCGCGTGCGCCTCGAACACCTTGGTTGTGATCTCCTGCTCGCGGTAAGCGGGCAGGCAGTGCTGCACCATGCAGCCCGGCTTTGCGGCAGCGAGCAGCTCGTCGTTTACCTGATAGCCCTTGAAGGCCTGCATGCGCACTTCCTTCTCCGCCTCCATGCCCATGGAAGCCCAGGTATCCGTGATGACAACGTCCGCGTTCTCCGCGGCCTTCATCGGGTCGTCGGTCAGGAAGAAGTCCGGGTTGCCCTCTGCAAAGGCAAGCACGTCCGCATGCGGGCGGTAGCCCTCGGGGGTCGCGATCGAGACCTTCATGCCGGTTTTGAGGCCGCCGACGATCAGCGAGTTTGCCATGTTGTTGCCGTCGCCGATATAGCACATCTTGAGGCCTTCGAGCACTGCAAATTTCTCGCGGATGGTCATGAGGTCGGCAAGCACCTGGCAGGGATGACAGAAATCGGTCAGGCCGTTGATGACCGGGATCGTGCCGTAATCCGCGAGATCCTCGACCTCCTTCTGCGCATAGGTGCGGATCATGATGCCGTCCAGATAGCGGGACAGCACGCGCGCGGTATCCTGCACCGGCTCGCCGCGGCCGATCTGCAAATCGCGGTTGGACAGGAACAGCGCCTGCCCGCCGAGCTGATACATGCCGGTCTCGAACGAAACACGGGTGCGGGTGGACGACTTCTGGAAGATCATGCCGAGGCTCTTGCCCTCCAGATGGCGGTGCGATATATTGTGCTTCTTTTCGTATTTGAGCTGGTCGGCAAGGTCGAGCAGGCCGATGATCTCCTCGGTCGAGCAGTCGAGCAGCTTGAGTAAATGCTTCATTTAGAACACCTCTTTCATAATGGTCAGCGCTTCATCCATTTCTTCCTTGGAAATGGTCAGCGGCGGCAGCAGTCGAACCGCATTTTTGCCTGCCGTCAGCGCGATTACGCCCTTTTCGAGCAGTTTGTTCGCGTAGGCGGCGTGCTTGCCGTCCTCTACGATAATGGCGAGCATCAGCCCCATGCCGCGCACGCCGAGGATGTTGGGGGAACCGATGGACAGGATACCGTTTTTCAGGTATTCGCCCTTTTCCTTCACCTTTGCAAGGAACTGGCCGTCCCCCACCGTATCGAGCACCGCATTTGCAGCCGCGCACACCAGCGGCGTGCCGCCGAAGGTGGTTGCATGCGTGCCGGGCGTCAGCACGTTTGAACAGCTTTCCGCCGCCAGCACCGCGCCGATCGGCACGCCGCCGCCAAGCCCCTTTGCCATCGTGACCACATCCGGGCGGATGCCGTACTGCTGGAAGCAGAACAGGCTGCCCGTGCGGCCAATGCCGGTCTGCACTTCGTCGATGATGAGCAGCAAATCCTTTTCACGGCAGAGCGCTTCGACCTGCTTGACAAACTCTGCGTCGAGCGGCAGCACACCGCCTTCGCCCTGCACCAGTTCCATCATGACCGCACAGGCCATATCGTCGGCCTTGCGGCGGACGGACTCGAAATCATTCGCTTCCGCGTAATCAAAGCCCTCGGTAAAGGGGAAAAAGTAATTGTGGAAACGGTCCTGCCCGGTTGCCTTGAGCGTCGTCACCGTGCGGCCGTGGAACGAATTAACCAGCGTGATGATCTTGTAGCGGCCTTCGCCGTATTTGTCAAAGGAATATTTGCGCGCAAGCTTGATCGCGCCCTCGTTCGCCTCCGCACCGGAGTTGGCAAAAAACACTTTGCCGTTTAAGTGGGTCTTTTCAACCAGCTTTTTCGCCACCTGGATCATCGGTTCGGTCGTGAACAGGTTGGAGGTGTGCATCAGCTTGTGCGCCTGGTTGGTGATCGCGTCAATGATGGTTTTGTTGTTGTAGCCCATACTGTTGACGCCGATGCCTGAGCCGAGGTCGATGTATTTTTTGCCCTCTACATCCCACACCATCGCGCCTTCGCCGTGATCGAGCGCGATCGGATAGCGGCCGTAGGTATTCATCACATACTTGTTTTCTTCGGCCTTGAGTTCTTGATAGTTCATTTTCTCCGCTTCTTTCTTACTGGAACATGGTGCCGACGCCGACCTTGGACAACAGCTCGATCAGGATCGAGTGCTTGACGCGGCCGTCCTGGATATTTGCCTGATCCACGCCCTTGCGCACCGCCTCAACGCAGCAGTCCACCTTGGGGATCATGCCACCCTTGATGACGCCATCGCGCATCAGCTTGGGCACTTCGGAGACCTTGAGGTTGGTCAGCAGCGTCGTTTCGTCGTCCGGGTCGAGCATCAGGCCGCGCACGTCGGTCAGCAGGATGAGCTTTTTTGCTCCCAGCGCTACCGCGAGTTTGCACGCCGCGGTATCCGCATTGATATTGTAGTTGGTTTCGTCGTCCACGCCCTGCGCGACAGTGGAGACGACCGGGATATACCCCTGTTCGAGCACGTCGATGACCGGGGACGGGTCAACATCCACGATGTCGCCCACATAGCCGTAGTCCGTGCCCGTCCGGTCGGTCAGGCGTTTTGCCTGAAACAGGCCGCCGTCCATGCCGCCGAGGCCGATGCCGCGGCCGCCCGCCTTTTCGAGCAGTGTCACAAGATCCTTGTTGACCTTGCCGCATAGCACCATCTGCACGATGTCCATGGTTTCGCGGTCAGTATAACGAAGTCCGTTGACGAATTTGGACTCCTTGCCGATCTTTTTGAGCATTTCCGAGATCTCCGGCCCACCGCCGTGCACCACGACGACCTTCACGCCGACCAGATTGAGCAGCACAAGGTCATGGATGACCGCATCCTTGAGTTCTTCGTTGATCATGGCGTTGCCGCCGTACTTGACGACAACCGTCTGCCCATAATATTTCTGAATATACGGCAGGGCTTCGACCAGTATTTTGGCCTTCAGCTCTGCATCCAGTTGTGTATCCATACCACTTCGTCCTTTATTTTGGAATAAGCTCAGGTCCGGTAGTCCCCGTTGATCCTGACATAATCATAGGTCAGGTCGCAGCCCCATGCAGTTGCGCACTCGTCGCCTTCACTGACATCGACCTGAATGGTGACTTCGCCCTCGCTGAGCACCTTCTTCGCAAGATCTTCATCGAAATCCAGCGCTGCGCCCTTCTCGCACACCGCAACGCTGCCCGCTGCGGACTCGAACGCGACAGAAACATACTCCGGCCGGAACGGCGCCTTGGAATAGCCCATTGCGCACAGCACGCGGCCCCAGTTGGCGTCCGCGCCGAACATGGCCGCCTTGACCAGATTGGAGCCGACGACCGCCTTCGCCAGACGCTCGGCTGCTTCCTCGGAGCGGGAGTTCTTGATCGTGCAGGTCACGAGCTTGGTCGCACCCTCGCCGTCCGCCGCAATCTGGCGTGCGAGCCGCGTATTGACTTCGTTCAGCGCTTTGCAGAACGCCTGATAATCCTCGTCCTGCCACTCGATCAGCGCATTGCCCGCCTTGCCGTTGGCCAGCACGACGCACATATCGTTCGTGGAGGTGTCGCCGTCCACCGTGACGCGGTTGTAGGTCTTGCGGACGTTTTCCTGCAACGCCTCGGTCAGCATTTCGTGCGTGATCGCGCAGTCGGTCGTCAGGAAGGACAGCATGGTGCCCATGTTCGGGTGGATCATGCCGCTGCCCTTGCAGATGCCGCCGATGCGGCACGTCTTGCCGCCGACGGTGAACTCGACCGCTGCGGTCTTGGTTTTGGTATCGGTCGTCATGATGGCGAGGTTGGCTTTTTCCGAGCCGTCCGCGTCCAGCTTGATCTCGGGCAGGTGCTCTTCAATACACTCGACCGGCAGGCGCTGGCCGATCACGCCGGTGGACGCGACAACCACGTCGTCCTCATCGATACCGAGCACTTTTGCTGCCGCCCCGGCCATGCGGCGGGCGTTTTCCATGCCGTCCGGCGCGCAGGCGTTGGCATTGCCTGCGTTGGCGACGATCGCGCGCGCGACGCCGTTCTCCAGATGCTCCATGGTGACATAAAGCGGCGCGGCCTTGACGCGGTTCATGGTATAGGTCGCCGCGGCCGTGCACTCACAGTCGCTGAAAATGATTGCGGTGTCGTCATTCGTCCGGCTGTCCTTGATGCCGCTGCGGATGCTGCCCGCAGTAAATCCCTGTGCGGCACACACGCCGCCGCTGATAATTTTCATATTGCATTTCTCCTTGCCGTTTCGAGCGGAGTAAAATCTCTTGTAATATTATACCGTAAGGCCGGCCGTCTCGTCCAGACCGAGCATGATGTTCATATTCTGCACCGCAGCGCCCGATGCGCCCTTGCCGAGGTTGTCGAACAGCGCCGTAACGATGGCCTGTTCCTCGTGGCCGCACACGATCAGCTTGAGGCTGTCGTGCCCAGCGAGCGTGTTCGCGTAGATCACCGGCTCCTCGCCGCCAAACGGCGCAACGCTTACCAGCTTCTGCCCCTCGTAGTGCTTCATAAGCGCTTCGTGTACACGGTGCGCGTCCACACCCGGCAGCATGACGGTCGTTGCCATGCCCTTGTAAAAGTCGCCGACAATGGGCACAAACACCGGTGGCTGGGTCAGCCCGCAGACGTATTCCATCTCAGGCAGGTGCTTATGACGCAGGTTCAGGCCGTAAATGCGTTCGGAGCCGTGCCGCGGGTCGCGGTTTCCGTCCTCGTATTCTGCGATCATCTTTTTGCCGCCGCCCGAATACCCGGTCAGCGACGAGCAGGTGAACGCAAAATCCGCGGGCACGATATCCTGCGCGACCAGCGGGTACACCGAGGAGATAAAGCCGCTCGCGTGGCAGCCCGGGTTTGCCACGCGCTTCGAGCTTTGGATCGCGGCGCGGTGCGCCTTGGACAGCTCGGCAAAGCCATAGTCCCAATCCGGGTCCATGCGGTGCGCGGTCGAAGCGTCGATCACGCGGGTGTTCCCGTTTTCGATCAGGCCGACCGCTTCTTTCGCCGCCACATCCGGCAGGCACAGGAACACGATGTCCGCCGCGTTTAAGAACTTGCGGCGCTCCTCCGCGTCCTTGCGCTTATCCTCGTCGATCAGCAGCAGCTCGAGGTCGTCCCGGCCGCCCAGGCGCTCATAGATCTGAAGCCCGGTCGTGCCCTCTTTGCCGTCTATATATACCTTTGGTTTCATTTTTCTCTTCCTTTGTTGTTGCGGCTATTCCTGCCGTGCCGTCCGCTCTGCCGCGCGGATGCTCTCATAAGCCGCCGCCGGGGTCTGATTGCCGTAGACAATAGCAAACACGCCGGGTACGAATTTATCGAACATGTTAAAGCCTGTATAGGTCAGGCGGCGGAGCAGGTCGTCCGACAGCAGGTCGTTTTCCTCAAAGCAGCCGGTCACGCGGTAGCACAGCTTACCGTCCATGGGGTTCATCTCGAAATTGCCGAGCAGCAGCCCCCAGTTGGCGCGGTTGAGGAACACGGCGACCGCGTCCCGTTTTTCCTGCGGGATGTTCATCGGCAGGATGGTCGTGAACGTCGCAGTCGTCGGGTTGACGATACGCGCGATGAACGCCACATCGGGCGAGACCCTGGTGTTCATCTTGAAGCGGATACGCTGCTCCTGCTCATCCACCGCAAAATGCAGCCCCAGCTCTTCATAGGCCTGCGCAATATCCTCGATATACATGCCAAGCCCTCTTTTTACTGTTCATCGGCTTCCACGTCCGCGATGAACTTCTCGATCTTGTCGATCTGGCGGGTGACCTCCTGCGGCGCGGGACCGCCGATCACCTTGCGCTCCTTGACGCAGTTGCGCAGGTCGAGCGCATCGTAAACATCGTCGCCGAACTTGTCGGAAATCGCGGCGAAGTCGCGCATGGTCATGGTCTCGAGCGTCTCGTCCGCCCGGATGCACTGGTTGACCAGACGGCCGACCGTCTTGTACGCGTCGCGGAACGGCATGCCCTTCTTGGTCAGGTAGTCCGCGCAGTCGGTCGCGTTGATGAAGCCGGTGGAAGCCGCCTTGCGCATGTTGTCCTTGCGCAGGGTCATCGTGCTGAACATGGGCGTGAATACCTCAAGGCACTGCTTGACCGTATCGATCGCGCCGAATACAGCCTCCTTGTCCTCCTGCATATCCTTGTTATAGGCAAGTGGCAGGCCCTTGAGCACGGTCAGCATCGTGGTCAGCGCGCCGTAGACGCGGCCGGTCTTGCCGCGGATCAGCTCGCACACGTCCGGGTTCTTCTTCTGCGGCATGATGGACGAGCCGGTCGAATACGCGTCGTCCAGCTCGACGAATTTGAACTCCCACGAGCACCAGGAAATGATCTCCTCGGACAGGCGGGACAGATGCATCATCAGGATGGACAGCGCGGAGAGCAGCTCCACGCAGTAGTCGCGGTCGGAAACGCCGTCGAGCGAGTTATCGGTCAGGCGGTCAAAGCCCAGCTGCTGGCGGACGAATTCACGGTCGATCGGATAGGTGGTAGACGCGAGCGCGCCCGAGCCGAGCGGCATTTCGTCCATGCGCTCGTAGCAGTCCTGCAACCGGGTGATGTCGCGCTTGAGCATATTGGCATAGGCCATCATATAGTGCGCGAACGTGGTCGGCTGCGCGCGCTGGAGGTGCGTGTAGCCCGGCATGACCGCGTCCAGGTTCTCGCGGCTCTTTTTGGTCAGCGCCTTCATAAAGGTGCAGATCATGGAGATCAGTTCCCTGATCTCATGCTTGACGTACATGCGCATATCGAGCGCGACCTGGTCGTTTCTCGACCGACCGGTGTGCAGGCGCTTGCCCGTGTCGCCGATGCGCTCGGTCAGCAGCTGCTCGATGTTCATGTGGATATCCTCGTAATCGAGCGAGAACTCCACCTTGCCGTCCTCAATGTCCTTGAGGATGTCTTTCAGCCCCTGGACGATCTTTTCCGCCTCGTGCGCCTCAATGATGCCCTGCTTACCGAGCATGGTCGCATGTGCAATCGAGCCGGTGATGTCCTCTTTGTATAAACGGCAGTCAAACAGGATGGACGAGTTGAAATCGTTTACCACCAGGTCGGTTTCCTTCTGGAAACGCCCTGCCCAAAGTTTTGCCATAATGAATTACCTCTCATATCATTGTAGGGCGCGACCTCTCAGCGCGCCGAGAGCGTCGCGCCCTACCTAAGGGTGCTTTTTACTTTTCGACGGACGGGAAATGCTTGCCGGTCTTATTGAACAGCATCTGATCGTTCAGCGCGCGCACCTTGAGCGGCAGGCCGAACAGGTTGATGAAGCCTGCGGAATCCGCCTGATCATAGCAGTCGTCCTCGTTGAAGGTCGCCATATCCTCGGAGTACAGGCTGTACGGCGAGGTGACGGACGCCGGGATGATGTTGCCCTTGTAGAGCTTGAGCTTGACATCGCCGGTGACGGTCTCCTGCGTGGAATCCACGAACGCGGAAAGCGCCTTGCGCAGCGGGGTGTACCACTGGCCGTTGTAGACGATTTCGCCGAACTTCATGGCGACCTGCGCCTTGTAGTGCGCGGTCTCCTTGTCGAGGGTGATCTCCTCGAGCTTCTGGTGCGCCGCATACAGCACAGCGCCGCCCGGGGTCTCGTATACGCCGCGGCTCTTCATGCCGACCAGACGGTTTTCAACGATGTCGAGGATGCCGACGCCGTTTTCGCCGCCCAGCTTGTTGAGCTTCTCGATGATCGCGACAGAGTCCATTTCCTCGCCGTCTACCGCAGTCGGGACGCCCTTTTCAAAATGGATGGTGACATAGGTCGGCTTGTCGGGCGCCATCTCCGGGGAAACGCCCAGCTCGAGGAAGCCCGGGCGGTTGATCGGCGCCTCGTTGGAGGGCAGCTCGAGGTCGAGGCCCTCGTGGCTCAGGTGCCAC
>DXIC01000064.1 GCA_019113065.1 Candidatus Agathobaculum stercoravium | reverse complement strand
GCGATTTGCGAGAATATTTTGCATCCGGATGCGGCGCGTTTTTGTAGCAATACTTGATGTATTGCAAGAAAGCGCAACAAAATCAGGGGGGCAAAATTTCCGCAAAGCGCCGCAGACATAATTGTTCGGTGTTGCCTTAAAGTCCTGAAAATGGGGAAGGGAGCGGAATGTACTTCGCTTTTTTCATCTGCGACTCGCCCGCACAGTACGGGGTATGACGCTCGACACGATTTTTATGTCAACAGCGACCATGCCTGCAGCACACCCGCCAAAAGCATCACGCACGTCAAAACATACTTCCTCTACACAATGCATGGCGAAGGGACCGTTTCATATGACGGCGGCACATTTTCAGCCTCCGGGAACGCTTTCATCGTGACGCTGATGAACAAAAGCCTGCCATACGCAAAATGCAAAAGCCGGGCGCCGGCGCCCTCGCGGTTTCATTCCGTCAGCCTGATGATCGTGCGCGAGGCAAACCGCCCGAAACGCTCCGCAAACGACAGACGGCTCATTTCGCAGGTCGGAAACTACATCCGCAGCAACCTCAGCACGGTAACTGTGCAGGCACTGACCGATGCGTTCCGGATCGGGCCGCGCACGCTGCGCAACCTGTTCAACCGTTCCATCGGCACCACGCCCAAACACTTTATCACGAAAATCCGTCTGGAATACGCGGGCAACCTGCTGATCAGCACTGCCTTCTCGCTGGAGCAGATTGCCCAGCAGCCCGGCTTTTCCAGCCAGTACCACTTCAGCAAGGCGTTCAAAGAGTTTTACGGCATCACGCCCATGTACTGCCGCAGGTACATCCATCTCATGCGAGCCCCTTGCCTATCTTCAAGAAATCACAAAGGGGTTTTTGCATGGCAACGCTCAAAGAACTATCCGAATACACCGGTTTTTCCATCACAACGATCTCCCGTGTACTGAACAACGATCCCACCATGAAGGTCACGGACGCCACGCGCGCCGCAATCCTCGAAGCCGCGGGCAAGCTGCAATACAAGGCCTCCCCCCGGGCGCGGCGCGCCCATCCGGAGCGCCAGCCCATCCTGCACCTTGCCATCGCCGAAATGCTCTCCCCCACCGAGCAGCTGGGCGACCCCTATTACCTCTATCTGAACAAATACGCCGAGCAGTATTGCTATAACCGCGGCTACCATTTCAGCCATTTGAGCAAGCGTTCAGAGGTTTTCTGCTTCCCGACGTCGGGCAGCATCGACGGCATCCTTGCCATCGGGATATTCTCCGAGGCGCAGGTTGCGAATCTGGCCGAAATATCGGACAACATCGTCTTTCTTGACTCCGCTCCGGACGAACTGCATCACAATTCGGTTGTGCTCAACTTCGAGCTGGGCATCGAGCAGGCCATCGATTACCTGCTGGCCCGCGGGCATACGCGGATCGGTTTCCTGGGGCCGAACTACAAGCTCGACCAGAAAAAGCGCCCCGCGCCCGAAGCCCGCCAGCAGCACTTTATCCGGTACATGACGGAAAAAGGCCTGTTCTCGCCCGGCCTGCTGTTCGACACCCGCATGACTGCCGAATCCGCCCGCGGCCTGCTCTGCGCCTGCATCCAGTCGGGTTCCCGCCTGCCGACCGCGCTGCTGGCAGCCAACGAGGAAATGGCAATCGGCGCGATCAGCGCCTTCCAGGAGCATGGGCTGCGCATCCCGCAGGATATTTCCATCATCAGCTTCAACGACACCCCGCTGTCCACGCTCACCGACCCGCCCCTGACCAGCATCAACACCCATCTGGACACCATGAGCGCGGTTGCCGTCGACCTGCTGGCAGATTGGCACTCCGCCCCGCGCCCGGTCCCGATGAAGGTCGTCATCCCGCCGTCGCTCACCGAGCGCGGCAGCGTCGCCGCCCTGTAAGCGCGGCGCCCTGCACAGTTAAATATAAAATGCCGGCGTTTTTCAAGCGTCGGCATTTTGCACCTTTTGGTGTATTTTTTCCGTCTTATGGGTATCTTTTTGCAGGTTTTGGTGATTCGTCTGCAAGCGCAAAAAAATTTTTAGTAAAATTCTTGATTTTTACTAAACCTGTGTTATACTCAGTATAAACAGGAAAACCAGCGGATAAGAACGGGAGAGGATTACATGAAAGATTTATTCACGCTCCAGCAGGAATTGCAAAGCGGCGCACTGGATGCCCAGCTGTCCGCGCTGTGCGGCGCGGGCGCTTCGGCCATTTCCGAAAAACGCAGCAGGCTGCTCGCGCTGATTGCGGCCTTTGCCTCCGCTTTCGGCGCGGGCCGCACCGCAGGGCTGTATTCCAGCCCCGGCCGCACCGAGATGGGCGGCAACCACACCGACCATCAGCACGGCCGCGTGTTGGCCGGCGCGGTCGATTTGGATATGCTGGCATGCGCCGGGCCGAACGGCACATCTGTCGCGCACATCCTTTCCGCCGGCTATCCGGAGATCACGATCGACCTGTCCGACCTGACGCCCCAGCCTGCGGAAGAGGGCACCTCGGCGGCGCTGGTGCGCGGCATCGCCAGCCGGTTCCATGATATGGGCTTCGAGATCGGCGGTTTTGACGTCTGCATGGACTCCACGGTGCTCGGCGGCTCAGGCCTGTCCTCGTCCGCCGCATACGAGGTGCTCATCGGCCTGATCATCAACAACCTGTTCTGCGGCGACCGGGCGGACCTGGTCAAGATCGCGCAAATCGGCCAGTATGCGGAAAACCATTTCTTCGGCAAGCCCTGCGGCCTGATGGATCAGCTTGCCAGCGCGGTCGGCGGCATCGTCTCGATCGACTTCCTGGATCCCGCCGAGCCGGTTGTGCGCAAGGTCGATTATGACCTCACCTCCTCGGGTTACGCGCTCTGCATCATTGACTCGGGCGCGGATCACGCCGACCTGACCGCAGAATACGGCGCGCCCCCCGCGGAGATGAAATCCGTGGCCGCGTGCTTCGGCGCGGAAGTGCTGCGCGATGTGGATGAGGCGGCATTCTGGGAAAACCTTGCCGAAGTCCGCGCCAAAACCAGCGACCGCGCGATACTTCGCGCCATCCACTTCTTCATGGACAACAAAACCGCGCTCCAGCAGGCGGAGGCGCTCGAGCAGGACGATTTTGTCCGCTTCCTCGTGCTTGTCAACCGCTCGGGCAATTCGTCCGCAACCCTGCTGCAAAACCTGTACTGCACCTCGCGCCCGCTGGAACAGGCGGTGCCGCTCGCCATCTCGGTTGCCAAGCACCTGCTCGGCGGCGAGGGCGCGGTGCGCGTCCATGGCGGCGGCTTCGCCGGCACCGTGCAGGCCTATGTGCCGGACAAGGAAAAAGAGCGCTTCCGCCGCGGCATGGAAGCCGTGCTGGGCGAGGGATGCTGCCACTTCCTGCGCATCCGCCCGGTCGGCGCCGCAGTGATCGCATAACGCAAACCATACATCAGTATTTTGTTTGATACGGAGGGAATTTCTATGGCAATTCTGGTTCTGGGCGGCGCGGGCTATATCGGTTCGCATACCGCGCGCGCACTCGTTGAAGCAGGCCGCGACGTTGTCGTGGCGGACAATCTGGAAACCGGCTTCCGCGCGGCGGTGCCCGCCGGGGCGCGCTTTTATGAGGGCGACATCCGCGACCGCGCCTTCCTCGACAAGCTGTTCGAAACCGAGCAGATCGAGGGCGTCATCCACTTCGCCGCCAACTCCCAGGTGGGCGAAAGCATGAAAAAGCCGCTCAAGTATTATGACAACAACCTGTGCGGCACCAAGACCCTGCTCGACAGCATGGTCGCGCACAATGTGCTCAGGATCGTCTTTTCCTCGACCGCCGCGACCTACGGCGAGCCTGATCGCGTGCCGATCCTGGAGACCGACCGCACCGAGCCGACCAACTGCTACGGCGAGACCAAGCTGTCCATGGAAAAGATGATGAAGTGGGTATCGGCCGCGCACGGCCTGCGGTATGTCGCGCTGCGCTACTTCAACGCCTGCGGCGCGCAGCCGGACGCTTCGATCGGCGAGGCGCACAACCCGGAGACCCATCTGCTGCCGCTCATCCTGCAAGTCCCGAACGGCCAGCGCGAGGCGATCTCGATCTTCGGCGACGACTACCCGACCCCGGACGGCACCTGCATCCGCGACTATATCCATGTCTGCGATCTGGCGCAGGCACACATCCTCGCGCTCGACTACCTGCTCGCAGGCAACGGCAACAACGTGTTCAACCTCGGCAACGGCGTGGGCTTCTCGGTCAGGGAAGTCATCGAGACCGCGCGCGAGGTGACCGGCCATCCCATCCCCGCCAAGGTCGAGCCGCGCCGCGCGGGCGACCCGGCGCAGCTGATCGCGTCGAGCGAAAAGGCCAAGTCCGTGCTCGGCTGGAAGCCGCAGTACGACGACCTGCGCACCATCATCCAGACCGCCTGGGACTGGCACCGTTCGCACCCGCACGGCTACGAAAAATAAGGGAGGGACACCGCCATGATCGATACCGCTGTTGCAAAGCTGGTCCGCTACGCGGAGGACAAAGGGCTGATCGCGCCCGAGGATCACATCTGGGCCGTCAACACCCTGCTTGAGGCGCTGCATCTGGACAGCTACACCGAGCCCGTGCTGGACGATGCCCCCATCGACCTCCCCGCTGTGCTGGATGAACTGATGGACGACGCGCACGCCCGCGGCGTGCTGGAAAACGACTCCATCGTATACCGCGACCTGTTCGACACCGCGCTGATGGGCCGCCTGACCCCGCCGCCGCGTGAGGTCATTGCGAAATTTCGCGCGCTGTACGCGGAGGATCCGGTGAAAGCGACCGACTGGTATTACCGCTTCAGCCAGGACACCAACTACATCCGCCGCGACCGCATCGCCAAAGACGTCCAGTGGAAGGCGCAGACCGAATACGGCGAGCTGGACATCACGATCAACCTTTCCAAACCGGAAAAGGACCCCAAGGCGATCGCTGCGGCGCGCAACATGCCGGCTGCGGCCTATCCGCAGTGCCAGCTCTGCGCATCCAACGAGGGCTATGCGGGCCGCGTCAACCATCCCGCCCGCCAGAACCACCGCATCATCCCGATCGAGATCGACGGGCAGCCGTGGTTTTTGCAGTATTCGCCCTATGTCTATTATAATGAGCACTGCATCTGCCTGAATGCCGAACACACGCCGATGAAGATCGACCGCGCGTGCTTCCGTAAGCTGCTCGACTTTGTCGGCCAGTTCCCGCACTACTTTGTCGGCTCGAACGCCGACCTGCCCATTGTCGGCGGCTCCATTCTGGCGCACGACCACTTCCAGGGCGGCCACTACGAATTCGCCATGGCCAAGGCGCCGGTCGAGACCGCGCTGTCCTTCCCGGGCTTTGACGACGTGCACGCGGGCATTGTCAAATGGCCGATGTCGGTCATCCGGCTGCGCTGCGCCGACCCGGCGCGGCTTGTCGAGCTGGCCGACCGCATCCTGACCGCGTGGCGCGGCTACACGGACGAGGACGCGATGATCCTTGCCGAGACAGACGGCGTGCCGCACAACACGATCACCCCGATCGCCCGCCGCCGCGGTGCGGACTACGAGCTCGATCTCGTGCTGCGCAACAACCTGACCACTTCCGAGCACCCGCTCGGCCTGTACCATCCGCACGCCGAGCTGCACCATATCAAAAAGGAAAACATCGGCCTGATCGAGGTCATGGGCCTTGCCGTGCTGCCCGCCCGTCTCAAGGCTGAGCTGGCTGCGCTGGGCGAGGCGCTGGTATCCGGCGCGGATATCCGCGCAGACGAGCAGATCGCCAAGCACGCCGACTGGACGGACGAACTCAAAACGCGTTACACCTTCACCGCGGACAACGTGACCGGTATCCTGCAAAAGGAAGTCGGCATCGTATTTGCCAAGGTGCTCGAGCATGCCGGCGTTTACAAGCGCACCGATGAGGGCAAGGCCGCCTTCCTGCGCTTTGCAGAAAGCGTGAAGTAATATGGATATCATCTGCACCCCTTTTGGGAGAACCGCTGCCGGTCAGCCGGTGGAACGGTATACGCTGACGGACGGCAGCTGCTCGGCTTCCATCCTGACGCTTGGCGGCGTCCTGCAATCGCTCATTGTGCCGGATCAAAACGGCGCGCCCACCGACGTCGTGCTTGGCTTTGACACTGTGGAGGCATACGAAGCGCAGGACTGCTATATCGGCGCGCTGCTCGGCCGGTGCGCAAACCGCATTGCGGAGGGCCGCGTCACCCTCGGCGGACGCACCTTCCAGCTCCCCTGCAACGACAACGGCATCAACCACCTGCACGGCGGCAATACCGGCTTTGACCGGCGCATCTGGCGCGCGTCCATCCTGCCGGACGGGCTGCTGCTGTCCTATGACAGCCCCGCCGGGGAAGAAGGCTATCCGGGCAACCTGCATGCCGAGGTCATTTACCGTCTGGCAGACAGCGCGTTGACCATAGAATACCGCGCGCAGGCCGACGCGGACACGCTGTGCAGCCTGTCCAACCACAGCTATTTCAATCTGGCCGGACACGGCGCAGGCGAGGTCGGCGCGCAATGCGTCTGCATCCACGCGGAGCAGTACACGCCCATCAGCGAAACCAGCGTCCCGACGGGCGAGATCGCATCCGTCGCGGACACGCCGTTCGACCTGCGCCAGCCCACCCCGCTGAATGCAGGCTGGGACAGCGGTTTTGAACAGATCCGGCTCGGCGCCGGGTATGACCACAACTATATCCTCCCCGGCGGCGGCCTGCGGCCGGTTGCCTCCGCGTCCTGCAAGGAGAGCGGGATCGCGCTGGAGGTATTTTCGGATATGCCCGGCGTGCAGCTGTACTCAGGCAATTACCTGTCCGCCAGCCTGCCTTTGGGCAAAGGCGGCGCACAGTATGGACGCCGTCACGGCTTCTGCCTGGAAACACAGTTCTGGCCGAACGCCCCTGCGCTTCCGCACTTCCCGCAGCCTGTCCTGCGCCCGGGTGTGCTTTACCAGCATACGACCCGGTTCCAATTCTCCCTTCTCCCGGCATAAATCCCATGCCTCGGGGGATATATCGCATCATAAAAACCCCGCCGGATATTCCGGCGGGGTTTTTTATTGCAGGGAAACAAAGTTATGAGGACGGGACGCCGGGAATACGCCCCGGTTTGTGCAGGCTCCGACTCAGCCACCGTCCTGCACCAGCAGATCGGCCTGCTCGGGGTGCCGCCGGAACCATTGCACAGCGTAAGAGCAGACCGGAACAGCCTTCCGGCCGCTCGCGCGCAGCTCCTGTGCGAGTGCATCCAGCAGCGCGCCCGCTACGCCCTGCCCGCGCAGCGTATCATCCACGACCGTGGACAGGATTGTGACCGTGTGTTCATCCTGCGCCGGGAACGAGACAAAGGCGACCTCCCTGCCTGCTTCATCCTCCAGCCAGATGCGGTCCAAACGCTTACGGAACTCCATAGAAGCCCCTCCTTTCCACCTTTCAGCCGTTTTCGGCCAGATACTGCTCTGCATAATGCGCGGCGACTGCGCCGTCCGCAGCGGCGGTGATGACCTGCCGCACCGCCTTGGTGCGCACGTCGCCCACCGCAAACACCCCCGGCACATCCGTGCGGGTGGACTCGTCCGCGACAATGTAGCCGCCGCTGTCCAGCTCGACCTGCCCGGCAAACAACGCGGTCTCGGGCGAACGGCCAATGCTGACAAACAGCCCGTCGACTGCAAGGTCGGCCGTCCCGCCGGTTACCGTGTCGCGCAGGCGCACACCGGAGATCCGCTCCTCGCCCAGCAGCTGCTCGACCGTGCTGTTCCAGCGGAACGAGATGTTTTCCGCCTGCATGAGCGGGTCATGATAGATTTTGGTTGCGCGCAGGCTGTCCCGGCGGTGGATCAGGATCACCTGCTTGCAGATGCGGGACAGGAGCAGCGCGTCGGCTGCCGCGGAATTGCCACCGCCAACCACTGCGACCGTTTTGCCGCGGAAGAACATGCCGTCGCAGGCGGCGCAGTAGGCAATGCCCCGGCCGGTCATCTGCGCTTCCCGCCCGACGCCCAGCGGACGGTGGCCTGCCCCGGTTGCGATCACGACGGTTTTGGCAAAAAACGTACCCTCGCTGGTCTCTATGCGCTTGGGCTGTCCGGCCAGATGGACCGCATGCACCTCGGCCAGCTCGGTTTTCGCGCCGAAGCGCTCTGCGCCCGCCTGCATCTTCTCGCCCAGTTCAAACCCGTCAATGCCTTCGTCAAACCCGGGATAGTTGTCGATCTGGGTGGTCTGCGCCATCTGGCCGCCCACGGACAGTTTTTCCAGCACGAGCGTATCCAGCCCGGCGCGGGTGGCGTACAGCGCGGCGGTATAGCCGCCCGGGCCGCCGCCAATGACAATCATATCATAAATGTGCTCCATGATTCGTCCCTTCTTTCCTTCTCGCCCGGCAACCGGCAAAACGCCGGTCAGGGCAGGGTTTGCGCGATAAACGCGTCGATCTTTGCCTTGGACTCCGGCGCCACGATCGAGCCGAGCGCCGCGCCGTTCTGATAAATCACAAGGGTCGGTACGAGCTCGATCTTTTCCTGCTCGGCAAGCTGCGGCTCCTCGTCGATATTGACCTTTGCAACCGCCAGTTTCCCCTCGTTCTGTTCGGCAACCTTTTCGTAAGCCGCACCGATACGGCGGCAGTAGGTGCACCACGGCGCCCAGAAC
>DXIC01000063.1 GCA_019113065.1 Candidatus Agathobaculum stercoravium | reverse complement strand
CAAAGTCCGCCGGCGCGGCCTTGACCAGGCGCGGGGTGTCGTCCTCGTCCGTAATGGACAGCTTCTGCGGCTTTGCTGCGGGTTTTTCCTGCCTGGGGGCGGGCTTTTCCTTTTTCTCCGCCTTTTCTGCGCTTCTTTTCTCCGGTGCAGGCTTGTCCACAGTCTTGTGGACAGGCTCCGCCGGTTTGACCGGTTCATCGGGTACCTCATAGGTCACGCGCACGCGCGCGGGCGTAGCGCCGATACCGAGAAAGCCTTTCTTGCCGTTATCCAGCACCTCTACGGATACGTCGTCGCGGTCCATGCCGAGCTGTTTGAGCGCAGCCTCGATTGCAGCGTCGCGCGTATCACCGGTGGTTTCGATAAATTTCTGCATCGTTTACTTTCCCCCCTTCTTTTTCTTCTTCGCAGCGCTCAGCGCCCGGGCTTCGTTCAGCTCCCTGGCCTTCTGCGCCTGCTCCTGCTGCGCAGCCTTGTGCGCTGCGCGCTTTGCTTCCTTTTCCGCTTCAATGCGGGCATTTTCTTCGGATTCCTTTTTCTCCTGCTTGCCGCGCAGCAGCCTGGTCAGCACGATTTCCTGCACGCAGGTGAACACGTTGTTAAATACCCAGTAAACGCCGATGGCAGCCGGCATGATAAACGCGAAGTACAGCGACATCAGCGGCATCAGGATATACATCATCTTCATCTGGCTGTTTACCGCGCTGTTCTGCGTGCCCTGCATCTTCTGCATGATGTAGCTGGACAGGAACGCGGTTGCGCCGGACAGGATCGGGATGATCCAGATGATCTGCGGGTCCGAGATGGACGGGGTCTGCGCCAGGTTGAGGCCGAGGAAGCTGAAATCAATGTTCAGCAGCTCGCCGCTGCCGTTGGCGATTGCAGTTACCGCGTCCGGCCATACGCCGCCGGCCTCGGTAAACATCTGGCCGAGCTTTTCCGCAATGGTGATCTGGCCGTAATAACCTGCGGTCGCCATATCGACGCCCACCAGGTTTGCCAGCTGGCCGATCACGTCGTCGCCAAAGCCAAGCATGAATTTGAGCGGCTGCTGTACCGCGTAGTACAGGCCCATCATAATGATCAGCGGGATGAACTGCGGCAGGCAGCCGGATGTGGGGCTGACGCCGTGCTTTTCATACAGCTTGGTCATTTCCTCGTTGAGCTTTACGCGGTTGTTCGCGTATTTCTTTTGCAGCTGCTGCAGCTCGGCGTTGAGCGCCGACATCTTGAGCATGCTCTTTTTGCTCTTGATGGTCAGCGGCATGCAGAGGAGCTTTACCAGCAGCGCGAACAGGATGACCGCAAGGCCGTAGTTGCCGACCAGCTTAAAGATTCCTAACAGGATCAGGCCGAGCGGCCTGACAATGACAAGACCGAATATTTCTCCCATATAAACCTCCGTTGGGTTGTTTTTCCTTTACAAAAAGGAAAGAAAGCACCGTTTTCATCAAACGGCGGGGGTCTTTTTCCCGTTTTGCAGGCGCATTGCAGCTTTCCCTTTTTTACGGCACGGGGTCGTATGGCCCGCGTTTGGAAAAGGGGTTGCAGCGGCAGATGCGCTTGAAGGCCAGCCAGCCGCCTTTGAGCGCGCCGTATTTCTCGATCGCTTCGATCGCGTACTGCGAGCAGGTCGGGATATACCGGCAGCAGGGCGGTTTGGCCGGCGAGATGCACCGGCGGTAAAAACGGATTGCCGCCAGCATCAGCCGTTTCATGACTGAGCCGCCGCGGCTTTGTTTTCTTTCAAAGCGCGCAGCAGCGATTTTTCGATTTCCCAGTAGGTTGCGCCCACCGCGCGGCTGCGCGCGACGAGCACAAGATCCACGCCTTTCGCAAACTCGTCCTCGTGCAGGCGGTAAGCCTCACGGAACAGGCGTTTGACGCGGTTCCTCTGTACCGCGCCCGCCAGCTTGGCGCTGACCGTCAGCCCCAGCCGGTTATAGCCCAGGCGGTTTTTCCGGCAGTACAGGACAAGGTGCCTGCCCGCAGTCGAAACACCCCGGTGGTACAGGCGGCGGAACTCGTGGTTTTCCTTTAAGGATACAGTGTGTTTCATTTTTTTGTCTGATACTCCTCGTTTTTCCGATGCCCCTGAAAAACGAAACCCTTTGCAGCTAAGTAGTTTGCAAAGCCGGCAGACGCCTTTTCCGCCCGGCAGGCGCTGCCCGAATCATGCATGCCGGTTTTTCGTTTGACGAAAAAAACGAGCCGCTTTTCGGCGGCTCGCTGCGAACTCTACCGCGCCGCTGGCGCGTATTCAATAGAAAATAAAAGCGGATGCTTTTATTTTCATCAAAACCCGCGACATGTGCGTGGGTTTTGATACAAGGGAAGAAAAAAAGTTTCGCATATAGGAACTTTTTTCTTCATCGGATTTGTCCGGACACCGTCCGGCAAATCCCTCTAATTTGGATGAAACGCAGTTTCATTCAAATTAAGCTTTTAGGCGGTCAGCTTTGCGCGGCCCTTCGCGCGGCGGCGCGCCAACACCTTGCGGCCGTTGGACGTGCGCATGCGCTTGCGGAAGCCATGCTCCTTGGAGCGCTGACGCTTCTTCGGCTGATACGTTCTCTTCATTCTTCGTGCACCTCCCTGTTTTCTGGATTTACGGATGGGCACCGGCATAGGTCCGGCGCGAGACCGCGGGCACATGCCGCTGCCTGTCCGCATAATATGAGACAATACTTATTATCTTATAAAAAACCGGAATTGTCAAGTTTTTTTTGATTTTTCAACATCTTGGGGACAGGTTTAAAAATCCCACTAGAAATTGGGCCGTTACAAGCGCAAGTCCCGTGTTTTATCAACAATTTGCGTTGAATCTGTGGATAACTTATGCTATTATTATATCTGTATTCATATCGACAGGAGGCGCCCCATGGCCAACAATATATTGGAGATGGCGCTCGAACGCCTTGAGCGCGATTTCCCGCCGTCCAGCCTTTCAGCCTGGTTCGACGATGCGACGGTTGTTTCCTTTACGGACAACCGTTTGATTTTGCATTCCCCGGTTGAATTCAAAAAGGAATTCATCGACCACAAGTTCATCGAGCCGCTGCAAAACGCGCTCTACGAGCTGACCGGCGACCAGATCGCGGTCGTTGTTGTCACCGGCGAGTACACCACGCCGTCCGCGGCCAGCTCTTCCCCGTACGACGACTACACGTTCGAGCGGTTTATCGTCGGCTCAAGCAACAAATTCGCGCATGCGGCAGCGCTCGCAGTCGCCCAGCGGCCCGCGGCGGAAAACAATCCGCTGTTCATCTACGGCAACTCCGGCCTCGGCAAAACCCACCTGATGTACGCGATCGCAAATGTCCTGCGCCGCACGCACCCGGAATTCCGCATCATTTATGTCAAAGGCGAGGATTTCACCAACGAGCTGATCACCGCCATCCAGGAAGGCAACGTGCAGGCGTTCCGCAACAAATACCGCATGGTCGACCTGCTGCTGCTCGACGACGTGCAGTTCATCGCGGGCAAGGAGCGCACGCAGGAGGAGTTTTTCCATACCTTCAACGCGCTCTACGAATCCAAAAAGCAGATCGTCCTCACCTCCGACCGGCCGCCCAAGGAGATCAACACGCTCGAGGACCGCATGAAGACCCGTTTTGAATGGGGCCTGCTCGCGGACATCCAGCCGCCCGACTTTGAGACCCGTATCGCCATCATCCGCGACAAGGCGGAGAAAATGGGCGTCGAGCTGCCGGACGACGTTTCCAACTACATCGCGGAAAACATCCAGTCCAACATCCGCCAGCTGGAAGGCGCGGTCAAAAAGATCAAGGCCATGCACGAGCTGATGGGCGAGCGCATCACGGTGAACCTTGCCGAAAACGCGATTGACGCGCTGCGCACGGAAAACCCCGGCCTCAACCCCACGCCCGAGCGCATCATGGAGGCGGTCGCAAACTACTTCTACATCCCGGTCGAGCAGATGATTTCGCAGAACCGCTCCAAGGATGTCGCCTATCCGCGCCAGATGGCCATGTACATGATCCGGCAGGAGCTGGAATATTCCTTCCCGGACATCGCCAAGATCTTCAAGCGCGACCACACCACGGTCATGCACGCCTGCAACAAAATCGAGGAGGAGCGCAAGAACTCCCGTGAGACCGAGGACGTCATCAAAAAGCTGCATAACAACATCCGCGGCGACTGATCCGGAAACCATCCACAGCCCCTCCGGAATACCGGGAAATTATCCACAATCCGCCTGTGGACTGCACAGGGATACGCCTGTGAATAAATCAAAAAGCTGTGGAAGCTGTGGAACCGGGAAAATCCATCCACAATCGCCTGTGTACGACATTTCCCGCAGAATATCTGGGTTTCCACGGGTTTTCCCCAATTTCCCCAGATACTACTACTACGATAAAAACCTATTCTATTTTCTTTTCAGTTTTCGAAGAAAGAGGAACCTTCATGAAATTCTCCTGTGAAAAAGAAACCCTGCTCGGTTTGATTGGCACCGCTTCGCGTGCAGTCACCGGTAAAAGCGCCATGCCTTTACTGGAAGGCCTGCTGATCACCGCGGAAGCAGGTTCCCTGACCCTCACCGGTTACGACCTGTCCATGGGTATCCGCACCACAGCCGAAGTCGACGTAATCGAACCCGGCAGCATTGTGCTGAACGCACGGCTTTTTTACGATATCGTCCGCAAGCTGCCGCAGGACGTGGTCTATCTGGAAACCGACGACAAGCTGCTGACCACCATCAAGTGCGGCCGCGCGGTATTCAACCTGATCGCAACCGAAGCCGACGAATACCCGGCGCTTGCCGAGGTTTCGGCAGATACCGGCTTCTCCCTGCCGCAGTCCATGCTCAAAAGCATGATCGCGCAGACCATTTTCTCGGTTTCGGACAACGAATCCAAACCCATCCACACCGGCTGCCTGTTTGAGCTGGAGGGCAGCCGCCTGAACGTCGTCGCGGTCGACGGCTACCGCCTGTCCGTGCGCCGCGAAACCGTCGAGGGCATTCCCGGGGACATGAAATTCGTTGTTCCCGGCTCTTCCCTGCGCGAAATCGAACGCATTCTGACCGAAGAGGACGGCGACGTCGAGATTTTCCCGGATAAAAAGAACATTCTGTTCCGCATCGGCGGCACCACGCTCATCACCCGCCTGATCGACGGCGAGTTTCTCAATTACCGCGCGGCGATCCCGGCGGAATTTGAATATGTGGTCAAGGCCGACCGGCACGAGCTGATCACCTGCATCGAGCGCGTGTCGCTGATCGTGTCCGAAAAGCTCAAAAACCCGGTGCGCTTCCACTTTGACGGCTCTTATGTCCAGATGTCGTGCATCACTGCGGTCGGCAAGAGCTATGATGAATGCGCGTTCGACGGCACGATCGACGACCTCGAGATCGGCTTTAACAACCGCTATGTGCTCGACGCGCTGCGCGCGGCCGGGGACGATACGGTCAAGGTCCAGCTCAAGGGGCCGCTCAACCCCATGGTCATTTCGCCGCTCGAGGGCGACAAATACACCTATCTTGTGCTCCCCGTGAGGTTGAAAGCCAATGACTGAGATCAAAATTGACACCGAGTTTATCAAACTCGACGCTTTGCTCAAGTTTGCAAACCTTGTCGCCTCGGGCGGCGAGGCCAAGATCCGCATTGCGGAGGGCGAGGTGCAGGTAAACGGCGAGACCTGCACCCAGCGCGGCAAAAAGCTGCGCCCCGGCGATACGGTGACGCTGGACGGCGAAACCGTTTCGATCGTCTGAGCCATTTTACACAACAGGAGGGATGTCCCATGCAGGGCAAAACCATCCATTACCAGATCAGCCACGACAACTGGAAAACGTATTTTTCCAGATTTGCCAATAAAAACAGGTATATGACCTATATCCTGCTGATTCTGGCGGCGTTTGTCATCGTTTATTCGCTCTGTCTGGACCGGATCAACAAAGGCGGGGGCGATGAATTTATGTATCTGCTGTTCGTCGCCTTTGCGGCGGCGTTCGCGTTCTTTTTCATCAAATTCCTGCGCGGCTCCATGCCCGGCCCGCAGACCGCGCGCTATGAAAAACAGCTGATGCAGCAGTACGGCACCACCGAGCTGCATTACGCGCTCAGCTTTGAAAACAAGCGCCTGGTTTACAGCGCGCAGGAGGACAAGTCGCGCCTCACCATCCCCTATGCCAGCATCCGCCTGATTATGGAGGGCCGCGGGCTGGTCTGCATCCAGTCCGAGCCGGACGGCAAGCCGACCAACATCGTCTGCCCGACGGACGCGCTCGAGGGCGGCGTGCAGCCGCTCATCGACTTCCTGAAAAGCAAAAATCCAAACTGTAAGGTCAAGCATCTATGAACATCCATTCGCTCGAACTCGGGCAATTCCGCAATTACGAACACGAGCGTTTTGTGTTCGACCCCTCGGTCAACCTGATCTGCGGCGAAAACGGGCAGGGCAAAACCAACCTGCTCGAGGCCGCTGCGGCCTGTTCGACCATGCGCCTGTTCCGCACGGCGCAGAAAAAAGAGGGGCTGCGGTTCGGCGCGGACCATGCGTTCATCCGCGCGGATTTTGCGGCGCAGGGGCGCGATTTCGCGCTTGAACTGCGCCTTTCGCGCATGAAAGCTATGGAAATCTACAAAAACGGCGTGCGGCAGAAGCGGCAGGCAGATGTGCAGGGACTTTTGAAAACTGTTTTATTTTGTCCGGAGGACCTGATGCTGGTGCGGCAGGGCGCGGGCGCGCGGCGCCGCTTTCTGGATACCGCGCTGTGCCAGCTGCGGCCGAACTACGCGCGCTATCTTGAGGAGTACAACCGCCTGCACGACCACAAGACCCGCATCCTGCGCGACAGCGAGGAAAAACCCTCGCTGCTTTCCATGTGGGACGATTTTTCGCTGCGCATGGCGCACATCGGCGCGCAGATCATCCGCTATCGCGCGTATTACTGCAAAAAGCTGCTCGCGCACGCGGCGGCCGTATATGCCGACATCGCACCGCATGAGGTGCTTTCCGGCGTTTATCAGACGGTCTCCTCGGTGGCCGACCCGTTTGCGGACGCAAAACAGATCGAAAAGCAGCTGGTAGACCATGTTTACCGGCATAAAAATGCCGAGATCGCGGCGCGCAGCTGCCTGTCCGGCCCGCATAAGGACGACCTGACGCTGCTGCTCGACGGCCGCAGCGCGGCTTCGTTCGGCTCGCAGGGGCAGGTGCGCACCTGTACGCTGTCCCTAAAACTCGCCGAGCGCGAGCTGTTCTTCTCCGAGGACGGCGAATACCCGGTGCTGCTGCTCGACGACGTGCTCTCCGAGCTCGACCGCAGGCGGCAGGACTTTGTGCTCAACCGCATCGCGGACGGGCAGGTCATGATCACCTGCTGCGAGGACGGGATCTCGGAAAAACTGCGCGCGGGCGCGGTGTTTCACATAGAAAACGGCAAAAAAATTTGCTCCTGACGCGGTTTTTAGTACACAAATGCCGGAAAAAATGGTATAATAGAATTGGAATCCGGGGGATTTTTATGTATCTGCATCTGGGACAGGATTATATTGTGCCCCTGCAAAGCGTGGTGGCGGTGTTCGATATGGACACGGCGACCGCTTCCAAACGTACGCAGGCGCTGCTCAGCCGTTTGCAGGAGGAGGGGCGCATCATTGAGCTGTATGAGGATCTGCCGCGCGCGGCGGTCTTATGCGAAAACGCGCTTGGTGAGACCCTGTACCTGACCCAGCTTTCGCCGCAGGCGTTGCAGCGGCGCGCAGAAAAAGGCTACGCCGTTTGACACGCGGCGCAGACCCCCGATTGGTTGACAGAAATACCGGATGATCCGGTATTTTCTCTGCTTGTCGAAAAGTCTTTCGCGCCGCAGCGCGCATAAAATAGAAAATTGCAACAAGTTGCAATTGCTCTCATTAGAATGCCGCGAAGCGGCAATTTCAAAGATAGAGGGCTACGGCCTCATAAAAACCGGGAGCATGTATCTCGGTTTTATACAAACCGCTGTCAAGTGTGCCTGAAAGGCGCGCGTGGACAGCGGAAATTTCGATCGAAAGCGTGGTTTCGATCGAGAGGCTGTCGAAAAACTATGTTTTTCGACAGTCTCAAAGACGCCGGAACTTCCGGCGTCTTTTTCGTTATGCTTTCAAATGGAGAAATTCAGTGTTTTCCCGCGGTTTACCAGTTCTTCCAGCGTAACAGAATCCACATATTGATTGACCACGTCATACAGGCCGCGCCAGAAACCCAGCGTAATGCAGTCCTCCGCGCGCGGGCACTCGACCGGATCATGCGCCAGACAGGCCACCGGCGCAAGCGACCCCTCCGTGATGCGCAGGATCTCCCCGACGGTATATTCGGATGGATGCCGGGCAAGCTGATAACCGCCCTGCGCCCCCCGCGTTGAGGTCACAAGCCCTGCCCGGGACAGCTGCACCACGATTTGCTCCAGATATTTGGCGGAAACTTCCTGCCGCTTGGAGATATCACGCAGCGGGATGTAGCCGGCGGCGTCATGCTGCGCAAGATCGATCATCAGACGAAGTGCATATCTTCCCTTTGTCGAAATCTTCATAAGCACACCCCTTTCCATCATTATGCCACAAAATTACTCCAATTTCAAGCACCAACAAACGCGCCCTATCGGTTTTGCAGTCTGTGGATCACATCCTCGATGTGCTGGTTGGCCTGCTCAACCTCCCATTTGAGCTCTGTGGCGGACAGGCGCTCAGCGCCGTGCCCCAAAATGATCATCTGTTCCATACCGTCCGACGTCGCCACGCGCACGCGGTGCTTGCGCGACAGGTCGTAAGACGCCTGTTCAATATACATATCCGCGGTTTCTGCTTCCCTGGTGTACACGACATGCAGCCCATGCCGTTTTTCAATCGAGCCGATACCGCCTTTGACCTTATACGCGTCAAAAACCACGATCAAATGGCACTTGCGCACGCTCTGGTAGTTGCTCAGCACGTTGATCAGCGCCTCACGCGCGGCATTGATGTCTGCGTTTGCCATCTCGTGCAGTTCATCCCAGGCAAAAATAATATTGTATCCATCAACAAGCAGGTAATCGTCCGCGCGGATGCGGGTAACATACAGTTGTTCCAGCGTTGCGGCCTTTTTGCGGCTCTGCTGGAAGGCTTCAAAGCCGCGGTCCTTGATCGGCCCGTAGGTGCGCTCAAACAGCGCGCGCAGCTCCTTGTCATCGTCCAGCCCCGTCGAAGCGGACGCGGACGGACGGTACACCGGCGCCGGTTCGGCCGCCTGCTCCTCCGGCGTAAGACGCACGCCGGAGTCCACATGCGCATGCGCGGCAACCTCGTCCCACTTGACGACATGGCCTGCACCGTGCGAGCAGAAAACCGAATCCGCTGTGTTTTCCGTATCGTGTTCCGCGTCGTAGCCGATAGCCTCGATCACCTGCGCCGCGTTGTGGCATGGCGCATAGCCGTTTGCCGTGCAGGACAGGCGGCCGCGTCCCTTGGTATACGCCGCGACCTCGGTCCAGTAATTGCGCATTGTCGAAACAGGCGCTGTACCGGTCAGTACCGTGCCGTCCGCCTGCTGCTCGGGCGGGTCAAAGGTGCCGTCCATGCGCTGGATGTCGTTCATCGCCCGCCCTACGCACTCGTCCGGCAATTCCAGCCGGAAGGCGTAGTACGGTTCGAGCAGGATGCTCTCCGCCTGCATCAGGCCGTTGCGCATCGCGCGGTAAGTCGCTTCGCGGAAGTCGCCGCCCTCTGTGTGCTTGACGTGCGCGCGCCCGGCGAGCAGGGTAATTTTCATATCTGTGACCGGCGCGCCGGTCAGCACGCCGCGATGGGCTTTTTCCACCAGATGGGTCAAAACCAGCCGCTGCCAGTTGAGGTCAAGTGCATCCGTCGGGCAGGCGGTGGCAAACTGCATACCGCTGCCGCGTTCACCCGGTTCGAGCAGCAGATGTACTTCCGCATAATGCCGCAGCGGCTCGAAATGCCCAATGCCGATCACGGGCGCCGCGATCGTCTCCTTGTAGACGATGCTGCCCTCGTCGAAAGAAACTTCAACCCCAAACCGGTCTGCGATCAGCCGGGTTAATATCTCGAGCTGCACCTCACCCATGAGCTGCAAATGGATCTCGCCCAGCCGTTCGTTCCACACGACGCGCAGCTGCGGATCTTCTTCTTCCAGCTGACGCAGGTTTTGCAGCATGACATGCGCATCGCACCCCTCCGGCAGGCCTACCCGGTAGTTCAGCACCGGTTCGAGCACGGGCGGCATCGCGCCGACCGCACTGCCCAGCCCCATACCGGGCCGCGTGTGCGTCAAACCCGTGACCGCACAGACCATGCCGCTTTCCGCTTTTTCAATGGCCTGGTATTTTTCGCCGGAATAGACGCGGATCTGGTTGACCTTCTCCTGCCAGCCGCTATCCTCTTCGCCGGACAGCTGGCTGCGGACAGCCAGGCTGCCGCCCGTGATCTTAAGGTAGGTCAGGCGGTTGCCCTGCCCATCCCGCGCAATTTTAAATACGCGCGCGCCGAAGCCATCATCATACTGCGGAGCTTGGGCGTAACAGTCGATTCCGTCCAGCAGTTCCGAAACGCCATCCAGCTTGAGCGCAGAACCGAAATAACACGGGAATACCTTGCGCGAAGCGGTCAGCGATGCGATGTCGCTTTCCGATATTTTACCGGATTCCAGATAGTGCTCCAGCACGGTCTCATCGCATACTGCAAGCTCTTCCGCCATGCTTTCCGGCGCGCCGAAGTCGACGCAGCCCGCATCCAGCCGGGATTTCAGCTCGGCCAGAAGCGCCGCGCGGTCGGTGCTCTGGATGTCCATTTTGTTGATAAAAATAAATGTGGGGATCCGGTGACGTGCCAGCAGGCGCCACAGCGTTTCGGTATGCGCCTGCACGCCGTCCGTCCCGCTGACCACCAGCACCGCGCAGTCCAGCACTTGCAGCGTGCGCTCCATCTCTGCGGAAAAATCCACATGCCCGGGCGTGTCCAACAACGTGACCGCCGTACCTGGCAGCATCAGTTCCGCCTGCTTGGAAAAAATCGTAATCCCCCGTTCGCGTTCAAGCGCAAACGTATCCAGAAAGGCATCCCGGTGATCCACACGGCCAAGCCTTTTCAAAGCGCCTGCCTGATAAAGCAGCGCTTCCGACAAAGTGGTTTTGCCGGCGTCGACATGGGCGAGGATGCCGATAACAAGTCGTTTCATAGTTTCCTTCTCATTTATATGTTTGTTTCATTATATCAAAAATACTGCTTCGGTACAAGATACAGACCGGTTATATTGAAACAGCATCTTTTGTTGCAGATATCCAAAGCCGACTATTTCCGCCTGCTTTTTCTATATTTCAAGCGGATTACACAGCTTTTGCCATGTAGGACAGCAATTTCATCTTATATCGCGCCGTTTTGCGCACATCATACTATCAGCAAAACCCCAAAACACAAATCAAACAAAAGGAGAGAAAAATTATGACGAACACAAAGAATGGTTCCAATCAGGGTATGGTTCCGGAAGCGCGCGCTGCAATGGACCGTTTTAAGATGGAGGCGGCAGCCGAGGTCGGCGTCAACCTGAAGCAGGGCTACAACGGCGACCTGACTTCCCGTCAGGCGGGTTCGATCGGCGGACAGATGGTCAAGAAAATGTGTCCCATACGAAAGATGAAGTTTATCCGCATCAGCCGCACTTCCCCCGGCCACCGGGTTACCGCAAACTATCAAGCCTGGTTGCGGGTATAAAACCTTCAGATATATTACATACCTGATTCTTCCTGAAACGGCGGCAGGTCAGGACGAGTCAAAAAGCTGGATATAAATTTTCGCAGTCCCGATTCCTTCGTCAATGGAATGAGACGAGGCTCCCGTATGAACGATCTGTTTCAGGAGCAGATCATGTGCGGTGCAGGTTCCGACATATTGCCGGCTGACCGTAAAAGTGCTTGGCCCCGATTTGGGGCTGTGTCCCGTACCGTTCGGGCTGTGGAAAGGATATGCCTGTTTTTTTGCGTAGCAACACACCGTTCGTATCAGCAAAGTATGTAGTCACGCTTATCATGCTCGCAATCTTTTTGCTTGCTGAAGCCGGCGGCTTCGACGGTGCGGGTGGGGACGATGATACGCACATGCGGATTATCGTTAGAAGGGGCTGCTTTTTACCTGCATGGAATGCCGTGATCACACGCAAACCGCATAAAATAAAATTACTATTGACAAATTTCGCAACAATATTGTGTAATTCCTATAACGGAAGTTTATCCGTACAGGACTCCCGATTTTCCAACAAGGCCTAATCTTCCGGCAGAGAAAAGCAATCCCTTGTGTGGAACCTTTCCCCTTCCCCTGTCGTCCAACTGAATAACCGAAGGAGGCGATTTCCATGAAAAAAGGATTATGTCCGTTTGTCCTGCTGGCATTGCTGTTGCTTGCTGCCTGCGGCGAAAAAAGTACAATCGCCCTTGACATCCAAGGCGCGCAGACGATCGAGCTGCAATCCGGGATGACCGGCGATTCCGTAACCATCACCGATGCAGACACGATCGCACAGATCACGGACAACGCCACCAGCCTGCGCTACCGCTATATTGGGGATCCTGATTCCAGCGGCTGGAGCTACTGGATCAAATGGCTGGATGCCGACGGCAATGTGATCGGTGAAATGTTCCCGCATGGCTGGCACGTCGTATGGAATGACAGCTATTATGAAGTCTCGGGCGGTACGATCGACGAGGATCTTCTTGCCGAGCTGCTCGGCGAGGACTGACAACACAAAAAGGCTTGGAAGCCATGCTTCCAAGCCTTTTTCAATACTTTTTTACTTTTCGCTGAACGCGTCCTTGACCTTATCCCAGAAGCCTTTGCGCCTGGACTGGTTTTCATCGGTCGCGCTTTCCTCGAACTCACGCAGCAGACGCTTCTGCTTGTCGGAGAGGTTTTTCGGCACCTCAATGTTGACGCGTACATACTGGTCGCCGCGGCCGCGGCCGTTCACGTTCTGGATGCCCTTGCCCTTCATGCGGAACACCGTGCCGGGCTGTGTGCCTTCAGGCACCTTGTACTCCACACGGCCGTCGATCGTCGGAACACGCAGCGTATCGCCCAGTGCCGCCTGTGCAAACGAGATCGGGATCTCGACGTATACGTCCTGTCCCTCACGCGTAAAGATCGGATGCGGACGGATAGACACAGTCACGAACAGGTCGCCTGCCGGGCCGCCGTTGACGCCCGCGTTGCCCTGCCCACGCTGCTGGATGGACTGCCCTTCGTCGATGCCGGCAGGGATGTTGACCTTGAACTTGCGCGTCTTGCGCACGCGCCCCTGCCCCCCGCACTTGGCACACGGCTTTTTGATGATCTTACCGGTACCGCGGCAGTTCGGGCAGGCCGACTGCGTCTGGAACATACCGAGCGGTGTGCGCTGGGTCTGGGTCACCGTGCCGGTGCCGCGGCAGTTCGGGCAGGTCTCCGGACTCGTACCGCGCGCCGCGCCTGTGCCGCCGCATTCGTCGCAGTTTTCAATACGGTTGACCGAAATCTCCTTTTCACAACCAAACGCCGCCTCCTCAAAGGAGAGGATGACACTCTGCCGGATGGACTCGCCGCGCTGCGGCGCATTGCGGCGCTGCGAGCGCCCGCCGCCAAAGCCGCCGCCGAAGAACGAACCGAACAGGTCGCCGAGGTCGCCCATATCGAACCCACCGAAGCCGCCCGCGCCTGCGCCGCCGCCATAGCTCGGGTCGACGCCCGCGAAGCCGAACTGATCGTACTTGGCGCGCTTGTCCGCGTCGGACAGCACCTCGTACGCCTCGTTGACCTCCTTAAATTTGTCCGCGGCCTCCGGGTTATCCTTATTCAAATCGGGGTGGTACTTGCGCGCAAGACGGCGGTAGGCCTTTTTCAGTTCGTCCTCGCTCGCGCCCTTCTGTACGCCCAGCACCTCGTAATAATCTCTTTTGTCAGCCATTATGATCCCTCAAATGGTAATGAAATTACAGTGCCGTAGGGCGGCAACGCCCCGGCCTGCCGCAAACGCGGCGGCTATGAAGCGTTCCGCCCTACCCTGCTGATTACTTGTTATTGTCGTCGTCCTTGACCTCAGTGAAGTCTGCGTCCACGAAGTCGCCCTGCGGGCCGGACTGCGCGCCTGCGCCCGGCTGGCCGCCCATGTTCGGGTCGCCCTGCGGCGCCTGCTGCTGGTAGATCTTGCCCGCCAGATCGCTGAACTTCTTGGACAGACCGTCGGTCGCCATCTTGATCATCTCGGTATCCGTGCCCTTGAGCGCTTCCTTGACCTTATCGATCTCAGCCTGCACGCCCGCCTTCTCGTCCGCGGACAGCTTGTCGCCCAGATCGGTCAGCGCCTTCTCGGACTGGAACACGAGCTGCTCCGCGCTGTTGCGGATCTCAACCGCTTCCTTGTTCTTCTTATCCTGCTCCGCGTACTGCTCGGCCTCGTGCATGGCCTTATCGATCTCCTCCTGCGAGAGGTTGGTCGACGCGGTGATCGTGATCTTCTGCTCCTTGCCGGTGCCGAGATCCTTTGCGGATACGTTTACGATGCCGTTTGCATCAATGTCGAAGGTAACCTCGATCTGCGGTACGCCGCGGGGAGCCGGTGCAATGCCGTCCAGCGTGAAGCGGCCGAGGGTCTTGTTGCCCGCTGCCATTTCGCGCTCGCCCTGCAGGACGTGGATCTCAACAGAGGGCTGGTTGTCCGCCGCGGTGGAGAAGATCTGGCTCTTCTTGGTCGGGATGGTGGTGTTGCGCTCGATCAGCTTGGTGCATACGCCGCCCAGCGTCTCGATGCCGAGGGACAGCGGGGTAACGTCGAGCAGGAGCACGTCCTTGACCTCGCCGCCAAGTACGCCGCCCTGGATGGACGCGCCGATGGCAACGCATTCGTCCGGGTTAATGCCCTTGAAGCCTTCCTTGCCGGTGATGCCCTTCACCGCTTCCTGAACAGCCGGGATACGGGTCGAGCCGCCGACCAGCAGGACCTTGGACAGGTCGGATGCGGACAGGCCAGCGTCGCTCATTGCCTGACGAACCGGGCCCATGGTGCGCTCGACCAGGTCAGCGGTCAGCTCATTGAACTTCGCACGGGTCAGCGTCAGCTCGAGGTGCTTCGGGCCGGTTGCGTCCGCGGTGATATACGGCTGGTTGATCGAGGTCTGCGCCATGCCTGACAGCTCGATCTTGGCCTTTTCCGCAGCTTCCTTCAGGCGCTGCATAGCCATCTTATCGGAGGACAGGTCGATGCCGTTGGACTTCTTGAACTCTGCAACCATCCAGTCGATGATGCGCTGGTCAAAGTCGTCGCC
>DXIC01000062.1 GCA_019113065.1 Candidatus Agathobaculum stercoravium | reverse complement strand
CCTGATCGAGAACCTGCGCCGTGAGGGCTATGAGTTCCAGGTCGGCGCGCCCAAGGCTCTGTTCAAGGAGATCGACGGCGTCAAGTGCGAGCCGATCGAGCGCATGATCGCGGACGTGCCGCAGGATGCGGTCGGCGCGGTGATGGAGAAGATGGGCAACCGCAAGGGCGAGCTGGTTTCCATGAACCCCAAGGGCGCAGACCGCATGCGCCTTGAGTTCCTCATCCCGGCGCGCGGCCTGTTCGGCTACCGCACCGAGTTCCTGACCGATACTAAGGGCGAGGGCGTGCTGTCCTCGGTCTTCCACAGCTACCAGCCGTACAAGGGCGATATTTCCAAGCGCACCACCGGCTCGCTGATCGCATTTGAAACCGGCGAAGCGGTCGGCTACGGCCTGTTCAACGCGCAGGAGCGCGGCCCGCTGTTCATCGGCCCGGGCACGCAGGTATACGAGGGCATGGTCGTGGGCGAAAACCCGCGCGGGGACGATATGGCGGTCAACGTCTGCAAGAAAAAGCAGCTGACCAACATGCGTGCCTCCGGCTCGGACGACGCGCTGCGCCTGATCCCGCCGCGCCAGATGTCCATCGAAGCGGCGCTCGAGTTCATTTCGGACGACGAACTGCTCGAGATCACGCCAAAGAGCATCCGCATCCGCAAAAAGATCCTGTCCAATACCGAACGCCTGAAAAAGGTCAAGGGCGGGAAAAAGTAAGCACAGCAACCAATCCATTCAACCAAATCATTTTTTCAATAAAGGAGTTTACAAACTATGGCTATCAAGGAAGTTCTGCACACCGATCTCGCACCGGCTGCGGTAGGCCCCTACTCGCAGGCGGTTGCTTCCAACAATATTATCTTCACCTCCGGCCAGATCCCGATCAACCCCAAGACCGGCAAGATCGAGGCCGCCACCATCGAGGAGCAGACCGAGCAGGTCATGAAGAACCTGCACTATGTGCTCGCGCAGGGCGGCGTAGCGTTCGACCGCGTCATCAAGACCACCTGCTTCCTCGCGGACATGAACGACTTCGCGGCGTTCAACGGCGTTTACGCCAAGTACTTCCCCGAGAACCCGCCGGCGCGCTCCTGCGTACAGGTTGCGGCGCTGCCGATGGGCGCAAAGGTCGAGGTTGAAGTCATCGCCGTACAGGGCTGAAACGGATGAAAAAGAGGACGGGAATCCCCGTCCTCTTTTTTATGCGTGCTGTTCATTTGAAGCATTCATACAAAAAAGGCTTCGGAACCCCAAGGTCCCGAAGCCTTTCCCGTTTTTGCAGCAGATCAGTCCTGATGCTCCTCGATATACTTGACGATATCGCCGATGGTGCTCATCTGGGTCGCCTCTTCGTCAGAAATCGTGACGCCAAAGTTCTCCTCCAGATCCATCATCAGCTCAACAACGTCCAGGGAGTCCGCGTTCAGATCTTCCTTGACCTTGGTGTCCATGGTCATGGTGGAAGCGTCGGCGTCGAACTTGTCAGCCAGGATCTCACATACCTTTTCAAACATGGGAATTACACTCCTTCGTTTTCATCTTGGTTTATTTGTCTGAAAACTCCGATTTTGCGGAATTTTTCATACCGTTTTTGCAGCAGGATATCGATGTCGGTCTCTGCCGACAGCTCTGCGAGCTGGTCGCGCAGCGCGCGGCCCACGTTGCGGATGATCTGGGCGCCGGTCTGCCCCTCGGGGACGATGCCCTCGATCATGCCGAACTCATACAGATCCTGTGCGGTCAGGCGCAGTGCCTCTGCGGCCTCGCCTTCACGCTTGGGATCCTTCCACAGAATGGATGCGCACGCACGCGGTGAAACGACCGAGTAGATCGCGTTCTCGAGCATGAGCACGCGGTCAGCCACAGCCAGCGCCAGCGCGCCGCCCGAGCCGCCCTCGCCCGTGACGATCGAGACCACCGGGGTTTTGAGCTCGATGAACTCGTACAGGCAGCGGGCGATCGCCTCGCCCTGCCCGCGCTCCTCCGCGCCCGCGCCCGGGTATGCGCCCGAGGTATCCACAAAGTTGATCACCGGGCGGTGGAATTTCTCCGCCTGATGCGCCAGGCGCAGCGCCTTGCGGTAGCCTTCCGGGTTGGCCATGCCGAAGTTCGCGTCCATGTTCTGCTCAATGGTGCGCCCCTTGCGGTGGCCGATCACGGTCACCGGCATGCCGTTAAAATAGCCGATGCCTGCCATGATCGCATGGTCGTCGGCAAAATAGCGGTCGCCGTGCAGCTCCACGAAGTCGTCAAACAGCTCGCTGACGTAATCGCCGATCATCGGGCGCTTGGTATCGTGGATGATACGCATTTTTTCACTTGCCGGTTTGTTAGCCATGACGACGCACCTGCCATTTCTTTGCCTTGGGGCCGCAGTGGAGCTTGAGGATGGTCTCCAGCGTTTCCCGCAGCTGATTGCGCGGAACTATTTTATCACAGAAGCCGTGCGATAGCAAGAACTCCGAGGACTGAAAATCGTCCGGCAGGGTCTGGCCGATCGTGCCTTCGATGACGCGGCGTCCCGCAAAGCCGATGGTCGTGCGCGGCTCGGCGAGGATGATGTCGCCCAGCATCGCAAACGAGGCGGTCACGCCGCCGGTCGTCGGGTCGGTCAGCACGGTGATATACAGCAGCCCCGCGTCCGAATGCCGTCTTGCAGCGGCGGATACCTTTGCCATCTGCAGCAGGGAGAACATGCCCTCCTGCATGCGCGCGCCGCCCGAGCAGGTGAATACCACCACGGGCAGGCCCTTTTCGGTTGCATACTCAAACAGGCGGGTCAGCTTCTCGCCCACGACCGAGCCCATGGACGCCATCATGAAATGGCTGTCCATCACGCCGATTGCGGTCTCCACGCCGCCGATCTTGCATACGCCGGTCTTGACTGCATCCGGCATGCCCAGCTTATCCGCCAGCTCCGCGGTCTTTTCCGCGTAGCCCGGGAAATCGAGCGGATCGGCCGGCGCCAGATTGCCAAACAGCTCCTCAAAGCTGTCCTTATCCGCGATCTGGCGGATGCGCGTGCGCGCCAGCAGCCGCCCGTAGCGGCCGCAGTGCGGGCAGACGTACAGGTTTTTGCCGTATACATAGGCTTTGAGCTCCGCGCCGCAGCCCTTACACTTGACCACCTTGACGGTGTCGTCCTCCTGCGGCTTCATCTCCATGGAGGTTTCGCGTGTTTTCTGGAAAAGGTCGAGCAGTCCCATACTTATCCCCCTCTCTTACTTGTCAAAATCGCCGTTGGCGATGGAATTGACGTTGAACTCCGCGTCCTCAAAGGCCTTGGAGCACAAAATGTGCATCTGGTAGTCCGTGCCGGTCACAACGCCCTCGAACAGCGTCTCCGCCAGCGCGCGCCGCATGCGGTCGATCGCCTGTTTGCGGTCCGCGCCGTACACGATCAGCTTGCCGATCATGGAATCGTAAAACGGCGGGATGGTGTAGCCCTGGTAGGCTGCGGAGTCGATGCGCACACCGGGGCCGCCCGGCAGATGCAGTGAAACCAGCGTACCCGGGCAGGGCGCGAAATTACGCGCCGGGTCCTCCGCATTGATGCGGCACTCGATCGCGTGGCCGCGCAGTGCGAGATCCTCCTGCCCAAAGGAGAGCGGCTCGCCCGCTGCAATGCGGATCTGCTCGCACACAAGATCCACGCCCGTCACCTGCTCGGTGACCGGGTGTTCGACCTGGATACGGGTGTTCATTTCACAGAAGTAGAAATTGCGGTCGCTGTCGACCAAAAACTCGATCGTACCCGCGTTGCGGTAGCCTACGCGCTTTGCAAGGCTGACCGCCGCCTGCGTCATCTTTTCGCGCAGCTCTGGGGTGACAAATGCGGACGGCGACTCCTCGATCAGCTTCTGGTGGCGGCGCTGCACCGAGCATTCGCGCTCGAACAGGTGCACCACGTTGCCGTAGTGGTCGCCGAGGATCTGCACCTCGATATGGCGCGGGTTCTCGATGTATTTTTCCATGTAAAGGCGGCCGTCGCCGAAGTTTGCAACCGCCTCGGCCGCCGCACTGTCGTACGCATCCTTCAAATCTTTGACGCTGCGCGCCACGCGGATGCCCTTGCCGCCGCCGCCGGACGCCGCCTTGAGCATGACCGGGTAGCCGATGCGCCCGGCCTCGGCAATCGCCTCGTCAAAATCGCGCAGCGGGCCGTCCGTGCCGAGCGCAACCGGTACGCCCGCGGCAATTGCGTTGCGCTTTGCCTCGGACTTGTCGCCCATCAGGCGGATGGTCGCGGCGGTCGGGCCGATGAAAGCCAACCCCGCCTGGGTCGTGCGCTCAGCAAAATCCGGGTTTTCGGACAAAAATCCAAAGCCCGGATGGATCGCCTGGCAGCCGGACGCCAGCGCTGCCGAGATGATATTATCCATATTCAGATAGCTGTCCGCCGCACGCGCCGGGCCGATGCAGATCGCTTCGTCCGCAATCTGCGCATGCAGCGCTTCGCGGTCGGCCTCGGAATACACGGCGACCGCGATCACGCCCAGGTCGCGGCATGCCTGTATAATACGAACCGCGATTTCGCCGCGGTTCGCAATCAGTACCTTTTGAAACATACGTTCTCCTGCCTTAGTCCATGATGACCATGCACTTGATCTCCGCCTCGGCCGCCTTCTGGTCGCCCACCCAGGCAACGCCCTCGGCTACCGCCATCGGGCCGCGGCGTTTGGTGAACTTGACCTCCAGGCGGAGCGTATCGCCCGGCTTTGCCATAGCGCGGAACTTGGCCTTGTCGATGCCGGTGTATACCGCGGTCTTGCCGCGGAACTCAGGCATGGAAAGCAGCGCCACGCCGCCGCACTGCGCAAGCGCTTCCAGGCGGAACACTGCCGGCATGATCGGGTTGCCCGGGAAGTGGCCCTGGAAGAAGAACTCATCCCCGGTCAGATGCAGCGCGCCGACCACATGCTCCTCGTCCATTTCGAGGATCTCGTCCACCAGCAGCATGGGCGGACGGTGCGGGAGGATCTCCATGATCTGTTCTTTATTCATCAGCATATATCTTATACCTCTTTCCTGTCAGGCACAAGGGTTTTTGCAAAATACCGGCTAAACCGCAGCAATTTTATGCAATCTGCCGCAAAAACACCCCCTGCGCACAGTGCAGCATATAGCAGAAAATTGCCGCACCGCGGCAATTTTCATAAAAAGTCAGGACATGTGCCTGACTTTTTATACCACGACCTAGCCGCCTTGGGCGGCGTCATTCGGGTATCGGAATGCGGTTTCTACTGGAACCGCATTCCGTATATAGGGGGCTTTTGAAGCCCCCTATACTCATTCGATAATTGCGACCGTCTGGTTATACTCCACCATGTCGCCCGGCTGCGCCAGGATGCGCGTAACCGTGCCGTCGCACGGGGACTTGACCTCGTTCATGGTTTTCATCGCTTCGATGATGAACAGCGTATCTCCCTCCTTGACCTTCTGGCCGACCAGCACAAACGGCGGCGCATCCGGCGACGGGGAGGAGTAGAACGTGCCCACCAGCGGGCTCTTGACCTCGGTGCCGGCCGGTACTTCCTCCGCCGGGGCGGCGGCAGGCGCTTCCTGCGCCGCGGCAGGCGCGGCAGCCGGTGCGGCTGCGGCCGCAGGCGCTGCGGCAACCGGTACGACCGGCGCCGGGGGCGCGGACTTGATCTTGATCTTTACGTCGTCCATCTCAAGCTCGACTTCGCCAAGGCCCCTGGCCTTGAGCGCGTCCATCAGCTCGAGCGCGACGTCTTTGAGTTCTTTGATATCCATATTTGCGTTTACACCTTCTTGAACAGGATGCAGGCGTTATGGCCGCCGAAGCCGAGCGAGTTGGAAATCGCCACGTTGACCGGCATCTCGACCGCCTTGTTCGGCGTGATGTCCAGATCGCATTCCGGATCGGGTTCCTGATAGCCGATCGTCGGCGGGATGATGCCGTCGCGGATCGCCATCACGCAGGCAATCGCTTCGACTGCCGCCGCGCCGCCCAGCAGGTGGCCGGTCATCGACTTGGTCGAGGATACCTTGACCTTGTATGCCTCATCGCCAAACGCCTTCTTGATGGCGATGGTCTCGTACTTCTCGTTGAGCGGGGTGGACGTGCCATGCGCATTGATATAATCCACATCCGCCGGGGTCAGGCCCGCATCTTCAATTGCGCCGCGGATCGCATGCGCCGCCGCGTCCCCTTCCGGGGCCGGGCTGGTGATGTGGTATGCGTCGCCCGAAGCGCCGTAGCCCGCGACCTCTGCGAGGATGGTCGCGCCGCGCGCCTGGGCATGCGTCAGGCTCTCGAGCACGAGGCAGCCCGCGCCCTCGCCCATGACAAAGCCCGAACGGCGTGCGTCAAACGGGATGGACGCACAGGACGGGTCGTCGCCCGTATGGAGCGCCTTCATGTTGGAAAAGCCCGCCAGCGCGATCGGGATGATGCCGTTTTCCGTGCCGCCGCACAGGACGATGTCCTGATAACCGTGGCGGATGGCGCGCATCGCCTCGCCGATCGAGTGGTTGGCTGTCGCGCAGGCCGAAACCGGGCAGAAATTCTCGCCCTTAAAGCCGAAGCGCATGGAGATATAGGCCGCCGCCATGTTGGCGATCATCTCCGGGATGCACAGCGGGGAAACGCGCCCCGGTCCCTTTGCATTGAGCTTCGGGATCTCCTCCTCCGCGACGGCAAGGCCGCCTACGCCCGAGCCATAGATCACGCCCGTGCGGTAGGGGTCGAAATTCCCCTCCGTAAGCCCGGCCTGATCGACCGCCTGCTGCGCTGCTGCGAGCGCAAACTGGCAGTTGAGATCCATGCGGCGCGCCTCGCGCTTGTCCACATACTGGGTCACGTCGAAGCCCTTGACCTCGGCCGCCAGCTTTACCTTGTAATCGGATACATCAAATTTGGTGATCGGCCCAATGCCGCACTTGCCTGCCTTGAGCGATTCCCAAAACGTCTGCACGTCATTGCCGACCGGGGTAATGGCACCCATACCGGTGATGACTACTCGTTCCATGAAAGCAACTCCTCTTCCCCAAAGAATCAGTTCGTGTATTTGCCTGCAAACCCTGTTTTTGCAGGCCAGCCGCGCGGGATACGCGCGGCTTTGTCAGCGTTATGTGCCGTTCAGATCATGCCGCCGTCCGCAACGATGGTCTGGCCGGTGACGTAGCTTGCGGCGTCCGACGCGAGGAACGCAACCACGCCAGCGATCTCCTCCGGCTTGCCGAAACGGCCGAGCGCGATCTGCTTTTTCGCGCCTTCCTTGAGATCATCCGACAGGTTTGCGGTCATATCCGTGTCGATAAAGCCCGGGGCGACCGCATTGACCGTGATGCCGCGCGGGCCAAGTTCCTTGGCCGCGGTCTTGGTCATGCCGAGCAGGCCCGCCTTTGCTGCGCAGTAGTTGATCTGGCCGAAGTTGCCGACCATGCCCGAAATGGAAGAAATATTGATAATGCGGCCCTGCTTCGCCCGCATCATCATCGCACCGCACAGCTGCAGCATGTTGTAAGCGCCTTTGAGGTTGATGCGGATGACATCGTCAAACTGCTCTTCCTTCATGCGCACCATCAGGCCGTCTCGGGTGATGCCCGCATTGTTGACCAGGATATACGGTACGCCCAGCTTTTCCTTGATCTCCTGAAGCGCCTTTTCACAGGCTGCGTGGTCGGAAACGTCCCACTGCATGGGTACAGCGTTCACGCCGTGCGCGCGGCACTTTTCCGCGACCGCTTCCGCCTTATCTACGCTCGACGCGCAGTTGATGACAACATCGTGGCCGTCCGCGGCCAGTCTCTCCGCAATGGCCGCGCCGATGCCGCGCGAGCCGCCGGTTACAATTGCAAGTCCCATTGTCTTCTCCTTATTCAAAGCGCTTGTATGCGTTTTTGAGCAGCTCCTCCGCCTCGGCGGTCATGCCCTTGATGACGTCCTCGCACGGGCGCAGCTCCTTGAGCATGCCCGCGATCTGGCCGGACATGAAGGTGCCCTCTTCGTAATTGCCGTCCTGCACCGCCTTGCGCAGCGAGCCCGAAGTCGCAAGTTCCAGTTCGGCCAGCGACTGCTCGGTATTGATCTTCTCGAGCTCGAGGCACTTGCGCGCCATCGGGGTCTTGAGCGAGCGCACCGGATGGCCGGACGGGCGGCCGGTGACGACGGTCGAAATATCGGTCGCCTTGAGCACCAGCTCCTTGTATTTATCCGAAATATAGCACTCGTTGGTTGCGAGGAACACGGTGCCGCACTGCACGCCCTCGGCGCCCAGCATGAACGCCGCCGCCATGCCGCGGCCGTCCGCGATACCGCCCGCCGCGATGACCGGGATGCCCAGCGCGTCCACGACCTGCGGCACGAGCGGCATGGTCGTCAGCTCGCCGATGTGGCCGCCGCCCTCCATGCCTTCCGCGATGACCGCATCCGCGCCCGCGCGCTCCATGCGCTTGGCCAGCGCGACAGACGCGACGACCGGCATGACCTTGATGCCCGCGTTCTTCCAGCTTTCCATATACTTGCCCGGGTTGCCTGCGCCCGTGGTCAGCACCTCGATCTTCTCGTCAATGGCGAGCTGGGCGAGGTCGTCCGCGTTCGGGGACAGCAGCATGATGTTCATGCCGAGCGGCTTGTCCGTGATCGCGCGCGCCTTTCGGATCTCGTCGCGGATGTAGTCGACCGGGGCTGCGCCGCCCGCGATGATGCCGAGGCCGCCGGCCTTGGAAACCGCCGCTGCGAGGTGATGCTCCGCGATCCACGCCATAGCGCCCTGTACGATCGGGTATTCGATGCCGAGCAGTTCTGTAATCTTGGTTTTCATTTGCTTTCGCTCCCCTTTTACAGTTTGAGTACAAACGCGCCGTAGGTCAGGCCCGCGCCGAACCCGGTGCATACGATGGTCTGCCCTGCACTGAGCAGGCCCTTTTTCCGCATTTCATCCAGACAGATCGGCACACTTGCGGAAGACGTGTTGCCGAAATACTCCATATTGACATAAACCTTTTCACGGGGCAGGTTGTATCGTTTGGCGATAACGTCCAGGATGCGCAGGTTGGCCTGATGCGGCACGACCCAGTCGATCTGGTCCGCGGAAACGCCTGCGCGCTGCAAAGCGGTATCAATTGCCTGCGGCACCGCCCGCGCGGTGAAGCGCACGACCGCCGCGCCCTGCATCTTGAGGAAACGCGCCCTGGGGTCGACCGGGCGCTCCGGCGCAAACGGATCCTCGACCGGCAGCGCCTGCATGTGCAGGTAATCCGCGCCCGAGCCGTCCGCCGCGACAAACGTGGACTGGATACCGATGTTTTCGTTTTCGGTCGCGCGGTAAACCGCCGCGGCCGCGCCGTCGCCGAACAGGATGCAGGTCGAACGGTCGGTATAATCCACGATGCGGTGCAGCGTCTCCGCCGAAACGACCAGAACGGTTTTCGCCTTGCCCGCCTTGATGTAGCTGTCCGCAATATCGGTCGCGGAGACAAAGCCGGTGCAGGCGTTGTTGATGTCCATTGCGCCGACCTGCCGCGCGCCCAGCTTGTCCTGCAAAATGCTCGCAGTGTTGGGCGTGTTGTTGTCCGGCGTGCAGGTGCTGACGAGGATCAGATCCAGCTCCTCCGCGCTGACGCCTGCGTCCTGAAGCGCATCCTGCGCCGCGCCGAGCGCCAGCTCCCAGGTGTGGGTATTTTTCGCAATGCGGCGCTCGCGCACGCCCGTGCGCTTGACGATCCACTCGTCGCTGGTATCCACCATTTGCTCGAGCATTGCGTTGGTCAGTACAAAATCCGGGATGCACGAGCCCGTTCCAATCAGTTGGCTGTTGATGATTTCCACGCTCCCCAAAAGTTCAAATCGCTCTCCCAAAAAGCGTGGAAAAGCGACAATAGTTTGATTGACAAAGTAATCCTTGACTATTATAATAAAAGGACACGAAATTGTCAACCTTTTCCGAGGTTTGACGGCGATTTTTGGAGGAACGAAGCATGGAATACGGTTTTGCATTTTTCCCCGGCCAGGGTGCGCAGGCGCCCGGCATGGGCAGGGATCTGTACGAAAATTCGCAGGCGGCAAAGCTGGTTTTTGAGGAAGCCAGCGAGGGCGCAGGGCTGGACGTTGCAAAGCTCTGCTTTGACAGCGACAAGGAGACGCTCTCCCGCACGGAGAACAGCCAGATCGCGATCTTCACCCACTCGATGGCGGCGCTCGCGGCGCTGGCCGAAGCGGGCGTGACCTTCAAGGCGGCGGCGGGCTTCTCGCTCGGCGAGTACACCGCGCTGGCGGCGGCGGGCGTGGTATCGCTCGCGGACGGCGTCAAGATCGTATCCATGCGCGGCAAGCTGATGCAGCAGGCGGCGGACGCGATCGACGGCGGCATGGCGGCCATCCTCGGCCTTGAGGACGCGAAGATCGAAGAGGCCTGCGCGGCAGTCAAGAGCGGCCTCGTGCGCCCGGTCAACTACAACTGCCCCGGCCAGCTGGTCATCGCGGGCGAACGCAAGGCACTCAATGAAGCGATCGAAAACTGCAAGGCGGCAGGCGCGCGCCGCGCGCTCCCACTCGCGGTATCGGGCGCGTTCCACACCCCGCTGATGGAAAAGGCCGCGGCCGAGCTGCGCGCTTATGTGTCCGACTTTACCTTCTCCGCGCCCAAAATGGACATTTACTCCAATCTGGATGGCGAAGTGCTCGACTGCTCCGACCTGCCCGCACACCTCGAGCAGCACATGATCTCCCCCGTGCGCTGGACCAGGCTCGTGCAGAACGGCATGGCGGCGGGCCTGACCACCGCATGCGAGATCGGCCCGGGCAAAACGCTCACCGGCTTTGCCGGCAAGATCGACAAGGCGCTCACCTGCAAGCCGGTTTCCGATATGGCAGGCGTACAGGCCGCCGCAGAATAAGCACAAAAAAGAACCGCTGAAAAGCGGTTCTTTTTCTATCCACATACCCGCGCCTTTGGCGCGCTTTTTCACAGAAAATACCCGTTTGCGGGTATTTTTATTTCGCCGAAGGCGCATGAAACAGAAAAGAACCGCTTTTCAGCGGTTCTTTTCATAAAAAGGCAGGACACGCGCCTGCCTTTTTATACCAGAAAGCGATTTTGTGTGCCGTATGCGGCGCGCAAACATCGCGCGCCGGACGCATCCGCGCCCTGCGCGGTGCGTCCTACTCGATTGAAAGCGAGCTTTCAATCGAAGTTAGTAGGCATTCCCAGCCCCGGCTGGCGATGCCGTAACTCGATGGAAGCTGTACGCTTCCATCGAAGTTTTTAAAACGTCGGTACAACCGCGCCCTTGTAAGTGTCCTCAATGAACTGCTTGACCGCATCGCTCTGCAATGCGTCAGACAGCGCCTGGATCTTCTCGCTCGACTCGTCGCCGCTGCGGCAGGCCACTACGTTGACGTATACCTGCGCGTATTCCGGGTTCTCGGTGATGAGCGAGTCCTCGTTTGCGTTCAGGTCAGCCTGCAGCGCATAGTTGCCGTTGATGACCGCCATGTCGACGTCCTGCAACGAACGCGGGAGCTGCTCCGCTGCGATCTCCTGGATCTTCAGGTTCTTGGGGTTCTCGACGATGTCCATGATGGTCGCGTCCGAGGTCGGGTCAATGCCGTCCGCGAGCGTGATCAGGCCGGCGTCCTGCAGCAGCAGGAGCGCGCGGGTCTCGTTCGAGCCGTCGTTCGGCACGGCGATAGTCGCGCCGTCCGCCAGCGCCTCGAGCGTTGCGGTCTTGCCCGGGTAGATGCCGAACGGCTCATAGTGCATCTCGATGGCGGAAACCAGGTCAGCGCCGTTCTCCTCGTTGAAGTTGTTCAGGTACGGGATGTGCTGGAAGTAGTTCGCGTCCAGATCGCCCTCGACCAGCGCGGTGTTCGGGGTGACGTAGTCGGTGAACTCAACGACCTCGAGCGTCCAGCCCGCCTCGGCGAGCACGTCCTTGGCCGCGTTCAGGATCTCCGCGTGCGGTGTGGGCGATGCGCCGACCGTGATGGTCTTGTCATCCGCGCCGCCGCTTGCCTGCGTGTCGCTGCCGCCGCAGCCCGCCAGCGCAGACAGGCACAGCGCGCCCGCCAGCAGCGCCGCTACTGTTCTCTTCTTCATGTGAATCTCTCCTTTTTCAAATCTATATCATTTTTTAATGATAACAATGGGTTACCGGTTGCGCTTATCCAGCTTTTTGGCCAGCCGCAGGCCGACTTCCTGAAAGATCTGCACAACCACAACAATAATAATAACCGCAACCAGCATGATCCCGAAATTATAGCGGTTGTAGCCGTAGTTGACCGCGACCGTACCCAGGCCGCCGCCGCCGATAAAGCCCGACATCGCGGAGTAGCCCAGAATGGTGACAACCGAGATCGCAGCGCCGACCATAAGCGAGGGCTTGGCCTCGGGTACGAGCACCTTCCACACGATCTGCCACGGGCTGGCGCCCATGGACTGCGCGGCCTCGATCACGCCGAACGGCACTTCCTTGATCGAGGACTCGACCATGCGCGCGACATAGGGCGCTGCCGCCACGGTCAGCGGTACGACCATTGCGGCCGTGCCGATCGACGAGCCGGTGATCGCGCGCGTCAGCGGCGAGATCATCACGCCAAGGATCAGGAACGGGATTGAGCGCAGGATGTTGACGATCACGCCCAGCACGGCGTTCAGCACCGGGATCGGGCGGATGCCGTTTTTGTCGCTCACGACCAGCAGAAGGCCGAGCGGCAGGCCGATCGCATAGGAGACCACGGTCGAAATGGCGACCATGTACAGCGTCTCCCACAGGGCGTTTGCCCAAAACTCAACTGAAAGCATTTGCGTCGCCCTCCTCTACATGCACATTCTGGGTCTCGAGGTACGCCAGCGCGCGCTTTGCCGCGCGTTCGTCCTCCGGAAGCTGCAAAATCATCTGGCCGTAGGCCTTGCCGTCGATGTCCTTGGTGTCCGCGAACATGATGTTGACCGGCGCCTTGCACTTGAGCACCATGTTGGATACCACCGGCTCGAACGACGAGTTGCCGTCGAACACGATGCGGCAGTAATGCTTGCCGGTGGCGAGCTTGTCGCGCTTGCCGTCCGGATAGATCAGCTGCTTTGCCATCGCGGACTGCGGGCGGGTGAACACCCGGTCGACCGTGCCGACCTCCGCGATGCGGCTGGAATCGATGATCGCCACGCGCTGGCAGATCTCCTCGATGACCGCCATCTCGTGCGTGATGATGATGATCGTGATGCCGAGCGTTTTGTTGATCTCCTTGAGCAGCGCCAAAATCGAGCGCGTGGTCGTCGGGTCGAGCGCGCTGGTCGCCTCGTCGCACAGCAGGATCTTGGGGTTTGTCGCAAGCGCGCGGGCGATCGCCACGCGCTGCTGCTGGCCGCCCGACAGCTGGGACGGGTAATTGTCCGCGCGGTCACTCAGCCCGACGGTCTCGAGCAGCTCGCGCGCCCGCGCCTCAGCCTCTGCCTTTTTCATGCCCGCGATTTCCAGCGGGAAGCAGATGTTTTGCAGCGCCGTGCGCTGCTGCAACAAGTTGAACTGCTGGAAGATCATGCCCATCGAGCGCCGCGCCTCCAGCAGCTGCTTTTTGGACAGCTTGCCAAGCTCCTGCCCGTCCACGGTAACCGTGCCTTCGGTCGGCGTCTCCAGGAAGTTGATGCAGCGCACGAGCGTTGACTTGCCCGCGCCCGACAGGCCGATGATGCCGAAGATCTCGCCGCGGCGGATGTCCAGATTCACGCCGTTAAGCGCGACTACCGTGCCCGCCCGTCCGCGGAAGGTTTTGTTCAGGTTTTGGATGCGTACGATGATATCCTGTTCCAAGTCCATTCCCCCTTTTTCAAAATAAAAGCGGAAAGCAGGGTCTGCTTTCCGCTCGCTTTCCATGTAAACCGCTGTGGCCGCATGACAAACGGCCCGCTTGCAGCGCCGCAGCCTTTTATGGCCGCGTTGCAGAAAAACGAGCAAAACCGCACATCATGCACATTTCCATTCGAATGACCTGCATCGCGGTTTCCTCCTTTTCCTACGGTTTGAGTAGAATTTTATCTCTATGGCATAAGTGTATTCTATTGTGCGCGGTTTGTCAAGTTTTTTCTGTCCCGCGCGCAAAAATTGTCTGGAAGATACCGGGAATTTTCGCAGGTCATCCCATTTTGCAAAAAACCCTTCCCTTTCCCGCCCGGCTGTGTTATACTATTTATCGAACAAATGTTCGTATTTGCTCAACACTGTAAGAAGGGAGCGGCCGCCATGCCCGAACGCACCTATATCGCAATCGACCTGAAATCCTTTTACGCCTCGGTGGAGTGCGTCGAGCGCGGGCTGGACCCGCTTACCACCAACCTTGTCGTTGCAGACCCCAGCCGCACGGAAAAGACTATCTGCCTTGCCGTGTCGCCCTCGCTCAAGGCCTATGGCATCCCGGGCCGCGCGCGGCTGTTCGAGGTGGTGCAGCGCGTCAAAGAGGTCAACGCCATGCGGCGCATGCATGCCCCCGGCCATGCCCTTTCCGGCGAATCGTACGACGCCGCCCAGCTCGCGGCCTCGCCCGCGCTGGCGGCCTCCTATATCACCGCGCCGCCGCGCATGGCATACTACATCGAATACAGCACGCGCATTTACAACATCTACCTGCAATACGTCGCGCCGGAGGACATCCACGTTTACTCGATCGACGAGGTTTTCATGGACGTCACGCCCTATCTGGACACCTACGGCGTCTCCGCGCGCGAGCTGGCCCAGAAGATGATCCTCGACGTGCTGCACACGACCGGCATCACCGCCACCGCCGGCATTGGGAGCAACCTGTACCTGTGCAAGGTGGCGATGGACATTGTCGCCAAGCATGTGAGTCCCGACCGGCATGGGGTGCGGATCGCCCGGCTCACCGAAGCGACCTACCGCCGCCTGCTGTGGGCGCACCGCCCGCTGACCGACTTCTGGCGGGTCGGGCGGGGATACGCCAGAAAGCTGGAGTCCTACGGGCTGTTCACCATGGGCGACATCGCGCGATGCTCGCTCGGCAAAGCGAACGACTTTTACAACCAGGACCTGCTGTACCGGCTGTTCGGCGTAAACGCCGAGCTGCTGATCGACCACGCATGGGGCTGGGAGCCGTGCACCATGGCGGACATCAAGGCCTACCGCCCCGCCGCGAACAGCCTTGGCGCGGGGCAGGTGCTGCAATGCCCCTACCCCTTTGACAAAGCGCGGCTGGTCGCGCAGGAAATGGCCGGCCAGCTTGCGCTCGACCTGCTGGAAAAGCGGCTGGTCACCAGCCAGATCGTGCTGACCGTGGGCTACGACATCGAAAACCTGACCAACCCCGCGATACGCGGTTCTTACCACGGGACGGTCACCACGGATTTTTACGGCCGCAAGGTGCCGGGGCACGCGCACGGCACGGCCAATCTGGGCGCGCCCACATCCTCCGCCATGCGCATCGTCCGCGCGGTGACCGACCTGTTCGGCCGCATTGTGGACAGCCGCCTGCTCGTGCGCCGCATCACCCTTGCCGCCGGCCGCGTTACCGGCGAGGACGCCGCCGCCCGCGCGGCCTCCTATGAGCAGCTCGACCTGTTCACTGACTACGCCGCCGCTGCAAAAGAAAAAGCCGCGCTTGCACGCGAGCGCAGCATGCAGCAGGCGGTGCTGCACCTCAAACACAAATACGGCAAGAACGCGGTGCTGCGGGGCATGGATCTGCAGGAAGGCGCGACAGCAATCAGCCGCAACGGGCAGATCGGGGGGCACAAGGCATGAGCGGAAACAAAACGCCGCCCCCTTCCTATGCGGATATCCTGGACGCGCCGCGCCCGGAACCCGTGCCCGCGCACCCGCGCATGCCGGTGCGCAGCCGCGCGGCGCAGTTCGCCCCCTTTGCCGCGCTCACCGGGCACGACGACGCCATCCGCGAAACCGCGCGGCTGACCGTCGCCCGCATCGAGCTGGATGAGGGCGAGCAGGCCGTTCTGGACAGCAAATTGCAGCTGCTCCGCCGCCACCTGTCCGAACAGCCCGCCGTGCAAGTCACCTATTTCCAGCCGGATGCGCGCAAAGCCGGCGGCGCGTACCTGACCGCCGCGGGGGCGGCCAAAAAGCTGGATGCGCACGCCGGGCTGCTTATTTTGCAGGACGGGACGCGCGTGCCCGTCGCGGAGATCGTACAGATCGACGGCGCGCTGTTCCGGGGCTGGGATGACCCCCCGCCGCCGGATTAAAGGATCGAACCGCTGCCGTCGTCCACTTCCTTGGTGATAGAGCGGATGACGACCGTGTAGGAGTCCCCCTCGTCCGTAGTCACCTGCACGCGCTCGCCCTGCTTTTTGCCGAGCAGCGCCTTGCCGAGCGGCGCTTCGCGGCTGATGCGCCCCTGCAACGGGTCGCAGCGCACGGTCGTCACCACCTGCACAGTGTCGGTGTCGCCGTCCTCTTCAAAATACAGCTCGACCTTGTCGAACAGGCCGACCTCGTCCTCCGCCGCGTGATCCTCGATGACGTGCGCGGATTTGATCATGCGCTCGAGGTACCGGATGCGGCTGCGGTTGCGGTTCTGCGCCTGCTTGGCCGCCTTGTATTCAAAGTTTTCGCTCAGGTCGCCGAAGGCGCGCGTGCGCTTGACCTCCTCGATCAGCTCGGGCATCAGCTCGAGCTTGCGGTGGTCGAGCTCCTTCTGCATCATCGCAACGTCCTGTGCGGTCAAATCGTTATGCATATGCTTGTTCCCTCGATTCTGCGGCGCAGCGCTGCATGCCGCAGCCTGCACCCAATTTAACGCATCCAGTATAGGGCCGCCGCCCGGTTTTGTCAATACGGGCAGCGGACGCCGCACATACGAAAGGGCTGCACGGTACCCCCGTGCAGCCTTTTTCCCGACCTTATGTACGCCCCAGCCCGGACAGGCTCTCCACCCGCGTGCACACCTGCCGCAGCAGCGCGCTGTCGTGGCTGACGACCAGCAGGCCCAGCTGCCTGCGCGCGGCTTCCTCCAGCAGCAAGCGCCAGATCTGTGCCTGCGTCACCAGATCAAGCATGGCGGAGATCTCGTCGCACAGCAGAAAGCGCGTTTGCGGATGCAGCGCCCGTGCGATGCAGAACCGCTGGAGTTCCCCGCCGGACAGCTCGGACGGATAACGCCCCATCCACGCCTTTTCGATGTGCAGCGCCTGCATCACCCGCT
>DXIC01000061.1 GCA_019113065.1 Candidatus Agathobaculum stercoravium | reverse complement strand
GGCGCGAAACGAAACTGCCGCGACGTTATCGCAAATCAAATTTTTCCACAGCATGTGGATAAATTTGTTTGCGGTCGCGGGCACCCGCGAACATCCCCCGGCGGGGGTGATTCGCAAGAGGGAGTCAAGACCCCCTCTTGTACGCGAGGCGGCCGCGCAGGCCGCATTCCAGTCCGTGAAGTACGGGCACTTCCATCCGCCTTTTCAGGCGAAATCCCCTGGGTGCGCACTGCGCGCCCACACGGGCGAATCACAGAGGAGAACACCATGACTGAGATCAAATCCCTGACAATCGAAGAGCTGAAAGCAGCGCTCGCGGACATGGGCGAGAAGCCTTTCCGCGCGGGACAGATCTTCAAATGGCTTCACGGGGGCGTGGAGTCCTTTGAAGAGATGTCCAACCTGTCCAAAGACCTGCGGCAGCGGCTGGCCGGGCGGTTTGTGCTGACCGTGCCCACCGTGGCGCGTAAGCAGGTAAGCCAGGTCGACGGCACGGTCAAGTACCTGTGGCGGCTGCGGGACGGCAGCTGCGTCGAGTCCGTTCTCATGCACTACGAGCACGGCGTGTCGGTCTGCGTATCGACGCAGGTCGGGTGCCGGATGGGGTGCAAATTCTGCGCTTCCGGCCTGAATGGAAAAAAACGGGACCTGTCCGCGGGCGAAATTCTGGACGAGATCCTGTTCATGCAGAAGGACAGCGGCGAAAAGGTCTCGAACATCGTGCTCATGGGCACGGGCGAGCCGCTCGACAACTACGACAACGTGCTCAAATTCCTGCATCTGGTCAGCTGTCCGGAGGGAATCAATATCGGGCAGCGGCATATTTCCTTGTCAACAAGCGGAATTGCTGATAAAATAGAGAAGTTGGCAGAGGAGAAATTGCAGATCACGCTGTCCGTGTCGCTGCATGCGCCGGACAACGAAACACGCTCCTCCATCATGCCGGTAAACGACGCCTATCCGGTCGAACAGCTGATGCGTGCGTGCCGGTACTATTTCGACACCACGGGCCGGCGCATTTCCTATGAGTACATGATGGCGCGGGACAAGACCGACCGCCCCTGGCAGGCCGAACAGCTGGCAAAGCTGCTGCACGGCCGCCCGGCGCACGTCAACCTGATCCCGCTCAACGAGGTGGCGGAAAGCCCGCTGCGGCCTTCCAAGCCGGAAACCGTGCGCCGCTTCCAGCAGGCGCTTGAGAAGCGCGGTGTGACTGCGACCGTGCGGCGCAGGCTCGGGCCGGATATCGATGCGGCCTGCGGCCAGCTCCGACAGCGGCAGCTGCGGGAGGACGCGGCAGAAAACGTATAAAATTGCAGACGGTATTGCCGCCTGCTTTCCCGGGACCCGGCCCTGCCGGCGAAGGGATCCCTCTAAACACACGGAGGTGTTTTACATGGAATGGTTCGGATTGACCGATAAAGGGCGTGTGCGCCCGACCAATCAGGACATTTATCAGATCGAAGCGCGGGAGGGGAACCAGACCGCGCTGCTCGTCGTGTGCGACGGCATGGGCGGCGCGAATGCGGGCAATGTGGCGAGCCGCTTTGCCGCGCAGGTGTTCACCGAGTCGATCAAGGCGGAGCTGACCCATGCGCTGGACGCCAAAACGCGACAGGAACTGCTGACCCGCGCGCTGGACGAGGCGAATGAGACCGTGTTCAGCCTTGCGGGGCGGCAGCCCGAATTCCGCGGCATGGGCACCACGCTGGTCGCGGCGCTCGTGCAGGGCGGCGAAGCCACCATCCTCAACGTGGGCGACAGCCGCGCCTACCTGTTTGACGGCGTCAGCCTGCACCAGCTGACCGAGGACCACTCCTATGTCGAGGAGATGCGCCGGCAGGGCAGGATCACCGAGGCGGACGCGCGCACCCATCCGCAGAAAAACCTGATTACGCGCGCGGTCGGCGTGGAGCCGACGGTGGAGGGCGACCTGTTTGAAGCGCGTCTCGGCGAGGACGAGGTGCTGCTGCTCTGCTCGGACGGCCTGACCGGCATGGCGGAGGACGGGCAGATCGCGGAGACCCTGAAAAATGCAAAAACGCTCGCGCTGGCGGGCGATGCGCTGCTAACCCTCGCGCTGGAGGGCGGCGGCCGCGATAATATCACGGTTGCGCTGTTCACCCGCGGCGCGGAAGAGGAGGCGTGACCCCTGTATGGATAAATATATCGGCAAACTGCTCGGCGGCCGGTATGAGATCATCGACGTGGTCGGCGTGGGCGGCATGGCGGTCGTCTACCGCGCGCGCTGCCATGTGCTCAACCGCTATGTCGCCGTAAAAATACTCAAGGACGAATACGCCAAGGACCCGGACATCCGCAAGCGCTTTTCCATCGAGTCCCAGGCGGTCGCCAAGCTCAGCCACCACAATATTGTCTCCGTGTACGACGTCGGCAGCGAAAACGGCACGGACTATATCGTCATGGAGCTGATCGAGGGCATCACCCTCAAGGAATATTTGCAGAAAAAAGGCCGCCTGCCGTGGCAGGAGGCGGTGTTCTTCGCGGAGCAGATCTGCCGCGCGCTCATCCACGCGCATTCCCGCGGCATCATCCATCAGGATATCAAGCCGCAGAACGTCATCATCCTGCGCGACGGCACCGCCAAGCTGACCGATTTCGGCATTGCGTCCTTCGCTACCACGCAGGAGACCCGCGTGGTGCAGGAGGCCATCGGCTCGGTGCATTATATCTCGCCCGAGCAGGCCAAGGGCTCCAAGATCGACTACCGGACGGATATTTACTCGCTTGGCGTTGTGATGTACGAAATGCTCACCGGCAAGCTGCCGTTTGAGGGTGAGACCGCGCTTCAGGTCGTGATGCAGCACATCAACGCCGTGCCGCTTGCGCCCAGCGAGGTCGTGCCCGGCATCCCCAAGGGGCTGGACGAGATCGTCATGCATGCGATGTGCGCCAGCATCGGGCGGCGCTATGCCTCGGCCGAGGAGCTGTACACCGATCTGGAACGGCTGAAAAACAACCCGGACCTGCGCTTCGGCTACACGGCCGTTGTGGATGAATCCGGCGAGACGCAGGTGCTCGGGCGCGATGTGCAGCGCGCGGCGCGCCATGCACAGGCAGCCGGCGCACAACAGAGCCATGCCGCAGGCCGCGCGCCTGTCGCGGCGCCGCGGCGCGAGACCGCAACCGCCGTGCGCGAACCGGAGGGCTTTTTCGACCGGCTGGCCGAACGGCCCGGCCTTGCCGCGGGCATTGCGGTGGCCGTGGTCGCGGTCATTGCGCTGATCGTGATGGGCATCCTGATTGCGACAGGCAGCAGCGACAGCGAAAAGGTGCGCGTGCCGTCCTTTGTCGGCATGACGATCGACGAGGTCATGGCGGACGCGACATATACGGATAACTTCACGCTGCAGGAAGCTGACGAGCGGCGCGAATCCGACCGCCCGGCGGGCGAGATACTCGAACAGGACGTGGCCGCGGAGAGCGAGGTCACCAAGGGGACGGTCATCACGCTGACGGTCTCCGCAGGCGGCGAGAACGTCAGCGACACCTATAAGGTGATCGACTTTGCGGGCCGCTCGCTCGACTATGTGACCACCATGCTGGACGAGCATGAGATCACCTATACCACGCAGGAGGAATACAGCGACGAGGTCGAGTCCGGCCTTGTCATCCGCACTGACCCGGGTGCAGGCACCGAGCTGGAGCCGGGCGCATCGATCACGATCTACGTCAGCAAGGGCAAGGAGACCAAGACGGCTGCGGTACCGAGCCTGATCGGCATGAGCCGCAGCGACGCAGAGCAGGCGCTCACCGCGCTCGGCCTGTCGATCGGCTCGGTGACAGAGGTGGAAAATTCGGCTGCGGTCGGCACGGTCGTCTGGCAGTCGGTCGATGAAGGCACCGAGGTCGAGCAGGGGACAAGCGTCAATGTGAACGTCTCCAAGGGCATCACGCAGACGCAGACGCCTGATGAGACCGACGACGGCAGCAGCGACCAGGATTCGGACGGCGGTTTCGTTTCGGAAGAGCCGCCCGCGCCTGAGCAGGGGTCTGCGACCATCCCGGTCACCCTGCCGGACAACACCGATATGGCGCATGTCGTTGTCTCGGTGGACGGCGTGGTGCAGCACGACGAAACGCATGACACCAGCCTCGGCAGCATCGCAGTGACGGTCAACGGCACGGTGGGCGAGCACGAGGTTACGGTTTCGGTGGATGGCAGCAGCACCACCAGCACCTATACGTTCAGTTGACAGAGAGGTAGATTGTTTGACCGAAGGGATCATCCTCAAGGGCATCGGCGGTTTCTACTATGTGGACACCGCCGAGGGCCTGATCGAATGTAAAGCGCGCGGGCGCTTCCGCAAGACCGTGGGCAAGCCGATTGTGGGCGACCGCGTGACGCTGGAAATCCAGCCCGAGGACGGCACCGGTTACCTGCTGGACATCGCGCCGCGCAAAAACAGCCTGATACGGCCGGCAGTGGCCAACCTTGACCTGCTGGTCGCGGTCGCGTCGGCGGCGCCGCCGGTGACCGACCCGTTCCTCATCGACCGTGTGACCGCGATCGCCGTGCACAAGGACATGGACGTGCTGGTGGTCATCAACAAGACCGACGAGGATCCGGGGGACGAGCTGTATGAAACGTATCGGAAGAGCGGCATCGAGACGATGCGCGTCAGCGCGCTGACCGGCGACGGCATCGACGGGCTCAAAGCGCGCATCCGCGGCAAGGTATCCGCGTTCGCAGGCAACTCGGGCGTGGGCAAGTCGAGCGTGCTCAACCGCATCGACCCGCAGTTCGGAGCTGCGGTCGGCGCGATCTCCGACCGCATCGGGCGCGGCAAGCACACCACGCGGCACGTTGAGCTGCACCCCATCGAGGGCGGAGGCTACATTGCAGATACGCCGGGCTTTTCCTCGTTCGACACCGAGCAGATGGATCTGGTGCTCGCGGAGGACCTGCAATATGCGTTCCCGGAGTTTGCACCCTACATTGGGCAGTGCAAATTCACCGGCTGTGCGCACGTCAAGGAAAAGGGCTGCGCGGTGCTCGCCGCGGTCGAGGCGGGCGAGATCGCCAGAACCCGGCACGACAGCTATGTCAAACTGTATGAAAGCGTAAAGGATTTGAAGCAATGGGAGCTTACCAGGGGCGGCACGCGCTGATTTTCGCCGCAGCGCCGGAAACCGAATACGGCTATATCCGCGCGTTCCTCGCGGCGCATCCGGACGCGCTGATCGCCTGCGCGGACGGCGGGCTGCGCCATGCGCGCGCGCTCGGGCTGCATCCGGATTTCATGATCTCGGACTGCGATTCCATGCCCGAGATCGAGGGGACGGAGGTCATCCGACTGAAACCGGAAAAGGACGACACGGACGCGCAGGGCTGCCTGCGCGAGGTGTTCCGCCGTGGCTGCACCGAGGCGACGCTGGTCTGCGCGACCGGCGGGCGCATCGACCACGAGCTGGCGAACCTGTCGCTGCTAGAGGAGGCGCATGCCATGGGCGGCCGCCTGACCGTGCTCGACCGGCAGAACTGTATTGTTTTGCATGAAGGCGGCTGTCAAAAATTCATAATGCCGCCGGAATACCGGTATTTTTCCATCGTGCCGCTGGATGCGGTGCTGCAAGGCGTGACCATTGAAAACGCAAAATACCCGCTGCGGGACGCAACGGTCACCCGTGCGGGCATGGTTACTATTTCCAATGAGGCTGCCGCAAACCAGACATTTTCGGTGGAAATCCGGGACGGGCGTGCGCTCGTCGTGTTTTCGCGCGATTTTTCCCGCGCTTTGTGAATATTCCACACCAAAACCGCCCAAATTGGCGGTTTTTTCTATCCGCACATTTTGCAATATCAAAAGTGCGTACTTGCAAACAGAGGACGGGAAGCATATAATAAAACCATAGAGAGATGAAAAGGGAGTGCGTAACCAGTGGCATTGAAACCGATTTCGAGGATCGCAGCGGGGGTACAGGCGTCTACCACACTTGTAATCGACTCGCTGTTTAAGCAGATGAAGGCGGAAGGCAAGGATGTCGTCGGCTTTGGCGCGGGCGAGCCGGACTTCCCCACGCCCGAACATATCAAGCAGGCGGGCATTGAAGCGATCGAGAACAACCAGACCAAGTATACCCCGGCCGCCGGCCTGATGGAGCTGCGCGAGGCCGCGTGCTACCGTCTGAAAACCGATTTCGGCCTCGAGTATGAGCCGAAGCAGATCGTGGTTGCTTCGGGCGCGAAGCACTCGGTTTACGTTGCCCTGATGACGCTGTGCAACCCGGGCGACGAGGTCGTCATCGCGGCGCCCTACTGGGTCAGCTACTCCGAGATGGTCAAGCAGGCGGGCGCGGTGCCTGTGATCGTTGCGGCGGAAGAAGAGCAGGACTTCAAGATCACCGCCGAGCAGCTGGACGCCGCGATCACCGACAAGACCAAGGTGTTCATGCTCAACTCGCCCTGCAACCCGACCGGCATGGTCTATACCCGCGCGGAGCTGGAAGCCATTGCCGAGGTCTGCTGCCGTCACAATATCTATGTCATTGCGGACGAGATCTACTGCAACCTCGTGTATGACGACATTGAATTCGTGTCCTTTGCTTCGCTGAATGAGGACGTCAAGGAGCGCACGATCATCGTCAACGGCGTGTCCAAGAGCTATGCCATGACCGGCTGGCGCATCGGTTACAGCGCGTCCAACCCCGAGCTTGCCAAGGTGATGAGCAACTACCTGAGCCATTCGACCTCCGCGCCGTCCACCATCTCGCAGCATGCGGCGATTGTCGCGCTGCGCGGCCCGCAGGAAGATATGCAGGTCATGAAGCGGGCGTTCGAGCAGCGCCGCGACCACCTTGTCGAGCGCATGAACCGCATCGAGGGCGTTTCCTGCATCAAGCCGCAGGGCGCGTTCTATGTCATGATGAACATGAAGAACTTCATCGGCAAGACCATGTATGGAAAGACCATCGAGAGCGCGGAGGACTTTGCGCAGCTGTTCCTCGAGAAGGGTCTTGTGGCGACCGTGCCGTGCACCGCGTTTGCGGCGCCGGGCTTTGTCCGCTGGAGCTACGCGACCTCGCTGGCGGAGATCGATAAGGGCCTCGACCGGCTGGAGGCGTTTATCAAAAACGCATAACAAGCATGAAGAAGCGGCACCCTGAAAGGAGTGCCGCTTTTTTTGAAGGAGGAGAGTATGGAACAGATCCGGGTCACGACCGAAATATGCATACCACAGGCGCGGCAGTATGTGCCGCTGGAACAGCTGGCGGAGTATCCGTTCGTGAAGAAGCCTGAGGAGTACATAGACGGTATCATCACCATCGATTGCGGGGATCGGGGCAATGCGCTCGATGGCTGCATTGACGAGCTGTGGCAATGCGTATTGGGGGCGCTGGAAGAGCTGTGCGAGACGGATGAAGCGGCGTTGTGCTGCCCGGATCATCCGCATGAGGGCCGTATACAGCGGCTGCCAGGAAGACGGATGGCTTTGCAGATGGACGGGCAGCCGGAGCTGACTGCGGATTTTGCGCAATTGTGTGGCAAGTTGTTGGACGCGGCCGAGGAGTTTTTCCGCAGCTATCCTCCCTCGCTGGCTGTGGTCCCTTTTGAGGCGGAAGAATTTTTTGCGTGGATACAGCGCTTGAGGAAATGCCTGATAAATGAATGAGGCGGGAGTGCAATGTGGCAGGTGCATGTCAAAACCACAGCCGGGCGTGGATGAAACTTTGTTTATTGCTACAAGATGCGCGCAAAACACGGCGGTTCTGCTTGAAAAGCGGGGGATTCGGTGTTAAACTAAATTCGGCTGAAAATCTGTAAATATCCATAACAGGATAAAGATCAACTGACCGGAAAGGACGACTGACATGAACAACGTGTATGAAAGCCCGCTTTCCTCGCGCTATGCCTCGGAGGAGATGCTGTACACCTTCTCCTCGGACATGAAGTTCTCGACCTGGCGCCGCCTGTGGGTGTCGCTGGCAAAAGCCGAGATGGCGCTCGGCCTGCCCATCACGCAGGAGCAGGTGGACGAGATGCAGGCGCATATCACCGACATCGACTATGAGACCGCCAAGGCGCGTGAGAAGGAAGTCCGCCATGACGTCATGGCGCATGTTTACACCTTCGGCAAGGCCGCACCCAAGGCGGCGGGCATCATCCACCTCGGCGCGACGAGCGCCTATGTGGGCGACAACACCGACATCATCCAGATCCGCGAGGGCCTGCTGCTCGTGCGCAAAAAGCTCGCGACCGTGCTCGACAAGCTCGCCGGGTTCGCGGACGCGCACAAGGCGCAGCCGACGCTCGGCTTTACCCACTTCCAGCCCGCGCAGCTGACCACGGTCGGCAAGCGCGCGACGCTTTGGATGAACGAGCTGCTCATGGACCTGCACGAGGTCGAGTACCGCATTGAAAACCTGCGCATGCTGGGCAGCAAGGGCACGACCGGCACGCAGGCGTCCTTCATGGAGCTGTTCGACGGCGACGAGGCCAAGGTCAAGGAACTGGAAAAGCGCATTGCGGACGACTTCGGCTTTGCGGGCGTGGTGCCGGTGTCCGGCCAGACCTATTCGCGCAAGATCGACGCGCAGACGCTTGCGACCCTGTCGGGCATCGCGCAGTCCGCGTCCAAGTTCGCGACCGACCTGCGCCTGCTCCAGCACCTCAAGGAGGTCGAGGAGCCGTTTGAAAAGAACCAGATCGGCTCTTCCGCGATGCCGTACAAGCGCAACCCGATGCGCTCGGAGCGCATCTGCGCACTGGCGCGCTATGTCATCACGGACAGCCTGAACCCCGCGTTCACCTCCGCGACCCAGTGGTTCGAGCGCACGCTGGACGACTCCGCCAACAAGCGCATCTCGGTGCCCGAGGCCTTCCTCGCGGTGGACGCGATCCTCAACATCATGATCAACGTGGTTTCCGGCCTTGTGGTATACCCCAAGGTAATCGAGGCGCACGTCATGAACGAGCTGCCCTTCATGGCAACCGAGAACATCATGATGGATGCGGTCAAGCGCGGCGGCAACCGTCAGGAGCTGCACGAGCGCATCCGCGAGCATTCGATGGCCGCGGGCAAGCGCGTCAAGGAAGAGGGCCTGGACAACGACCTGATCGACCGCATCGCAGCCGACCCGATGTTCGGCATGACGCGCGAGCAGATTGTCGCGCATCTGGACCCCAAGGCGTATATCGGCCGCTGCCCGTCGCAGGTGGATGAATTCCTGAGCGAATGCGTCCGCCCGGCGATCGCGCCGTATCTGGACGGCGAGGAAGTCACGGTAGAGATCAACCTGTAAATGTTCGCACAGGGCCGCTGGGGGCTTGCGTGAAGGATTGGACATTGTTCGATAGAAAATGCCCGCTCTGCGGGCTTTTTCTTTGCACTGCCGCAGAGGTTGACATTTCAACAGGTGCGCAGTATACTACTTTAGTTGTGTAATCAATCAAAGGAGGAACCAAGCAGTGAAGAAGAGTGTAATTTCCTTTATTGCCGTTTTGCTGGTGATTATTTTCCTCGGCGTGACGGCGGTAACGGGCGTGTATATCCCGGGGGGATGGACCATGCCGTTCCGGGACACCGGTACAGCAGAGGACGCGCCGGCGACAGCAGTCACCACGGAGGACGGTGCGTCAAACGCGGAGACCGGTACAACGGATACCACTGACCAGTCTGCGGACACGGCGGATACCACGGGCGACACCGCAGATACTGCGGATACGTCTGCGGACAGCGCCGCGGATACCACGGGCGACACCGCGGGCACCACGGATACGTCGGCGGACAGCGCCACAGATACCTCGGCGGACAGCGGAAGCACGGATTCCAGCTTGCGGGCAATCATCCCGAGCGTGCTGGACACGGAAAACGGCATCCGTCTCGGCCTTGACCTCGTCGGCGGTTCGCGCATCGTCTATGAGGCGGTATTGCCCGAGGGCTATAATATGACCGACCTGCCGGGCGATATGCAGACCGCGCAGGCCATGATCCGCCAGCGCCTGACCAGCCAGGGCTTCACCGAAGCCACGGTCGCGCTGTCGGGCGACAACCGCCTGACCGTCGAGATCCCGCAGATCACCAACCCCGAGGAAGCGGTGCAGACGCTCGGCACGACCGCGCAGCTGCTGTTCATGGATTGGGACGGTTATAATAACTATGCCGCCGCGGTCATGGGCGGCGAGACCGTTGACGCAGCGGATTACGCCCTGCTGACCGGTTCGGATATCGAGGGCGCGAGCGCCGAATACGGCCAGACCACGACGAACGGCATGCAGGAAAATTATGTGCAGGTGAATTTCACGAGCGAAGGCCAGCAGAAGTTCGCGGACGCAACCGAGGCGGTTTCCGAGCGCACGGACGGCACGAACCAGCTGCTGATCGTGATGGACGGACAGATCATTTCCTATCCGAATGTAGACAGCCGCATTGACAGCAGCAGCTGTGTGATTTCCGGCAGCTTTACGCAGGAAAGCGCCCAGCAGCTTGCCGGCCTGATCGATGCGGGCCAGCTGCCCTTCAGCCTGACACAGGTTGAGTTGCGTTCGGTCGGCCCGCAGCTGGGCGCGGACGCGCTGCGCACCTCGCTGCTCGCCGGTGCGATCGGCCTGCTGCTGGTCTGCCTGTTCATGCTGATCATCTACCGCATCCCGGGCCTGGTTGCCTGCATTGCGCTCTGCTTTTACATCGTCATTGAAGCGCTTCTGTTCAGCCTGTTCCACATCAACCTGTCCCTGCCGGGCATCGCGGGTATTATCCTGTCGATCGGCATGGCGGTAGACGCAAACGTCGTTATCTTTGAACGCATCAAGGAAGAACTGCGCGCGGGCAAGACGGTCAAGAGCGCGATCGATTCCGGCTTCAAGCGTGCGTTCACTGCAATTTTTGACTCCAACCTGACCACGCTGATCGCGGCGGCTGTGCTGTTCTTCTTCGGCACGGGCACGATCGTCGGCTTTGCGACCACACTGGGCCTCGGCGTTATCATCTCCATGTTCACCGCACTGACCGTGACCCACTTCCTGCTGAACCGCATGGTGGACTTCCGCATCCGCAGCCCCAAGGCGTACGGCCTGAGCGAGAAAAAGCGCGAGGGCGGCCGCTTCCCCGTGCTGAAGAATTTCAAGATCTTCGGCGGCATTTCCGTGCTGCTCGTGGCGACCGGCCTTGTGGCGCTCATCCTCCTGCCGTTTGGCCAGAACCTGTTCAACCTGAGCATTGACTTTGCAGGCGGTACCGAGATGGAGTTCAATATGCACCAGACCGTGACGCAGGAGATGCAGACCGAAATCAGCAGCCTGTTCGAGGAGACAACCGGCGTGACGCCCTCCTCGGTCACTTCGTCGGGTGACGCAAACGAGCAGGTACTGATCCGTTCGACCAGCATCGATTCGGAGACCCGCCAGCAGGTTATCGATGCAATGAGCGAGGCTTATGACCTGACCAACGATGATATCTACGGCAATGAGGACGTTTCTGCGTCGGTCGGCAGCGACTTGCAGCGCTCGGCTGTCATCTGTGCGGTGCTGGCGATTGTGCTCATGCTGCTGTATATCACCTTCCGGTTCGAGCTGACGAGCGGCCTCGCGGCGGTTGTCTGCCTGGTGCACGACCTGCTGATCATGCTGAGCGTGTATGTATGGCTCCAGATCCCGCTGGACACCAACTTCATTGCAGCCGCGCTGACCATCCTCGGCTACTCGATCAATGCATCCATCATCGTATTTGACCGCGTGCGCGAAAACCTGCGCACCGCGCGCAAGGAGGCCTTCGAGGAGGTCGCCGAGCGCAGCGTATGGCAGACCATGGGCCGTACCATCAACACCACGCTGACCACGCTGTTTACCATCGGCATGGTATTCATCCTGGGCGTGCCGTCGCTCAAGCAGTTCACCCTGCCGCTGATCGTCGGCATCGTGGCGGGCGCATGGTCGTCCATCCTGCTGTCCGCCAGCCTGTGGGCCTTCTTCCGCAAGAAGTTCCGCAAGCACAAGGTATGACGGCGGCAAACCGGCACAGCCCCCTCCCCGGGAGGAAGGCGCCCGGCGGGCACCGTTTTGCCAGGATATGTCCGCGCACATGCGCGCAAGGGAACAAGATAAAGCGACAGGGGCGCCTTCCGGCGCCCCTGCGTTGATATGGGAGGTTTGTTATGCGGGTCGGTATTTCAACCGCTTGTTTTTATCCGCAGCCGCTCGAAGAGATCCTGCCGGTCCTGGCGGGGCTGGGCGTGCATGCGATCGAGATCTTTTTCAACACGGAGAGCGAATTCCAGCCGCGGTTTTACGAGCAGATCGGCATGCAGGCCAGAAGCTGCGGGCTGGACGTGGTTTCCGTGCATCCGTATACCTCGTTGATGGAGGGCATGCTGCTGTTTTCCGACTACAAGCGCCGCACAGAGGACGGCATGATGCAGTATCAGCGGTATTTTGAGTGCGCCGCGGCGCTGGGCGCGCGTTATTTGACCTTCCACGGCGAACGCGACATGGGCATCACGGACAACCCTGCCCGCTGGGCGCGCAAATGTGAGGCGTACCGCCGCCTGTGCGGCATTGCGTCCGCCTGCGGCGTCACGCTTGCGCAGGAGAACGTGGCCTGGTGCCGCTCGCGCGACCCGGGCTTCCTGCGCGCGCTCTACCGCGATGTGCCCGAGCTGCGCTATACGCTGGATATCAAGCAGGCGCGCCGCGCGGGGAGGGATTGGAAGGAGTTTATCGACGCGGTGGGCGACCGCATCGTCAACGTGCACATCAACGACTTTTCGGCCGAGCAGACCTGCCTGCTGCCCGGCGCGGGCAGCATGGACTATGCGGATTTCTTTTCCCGCCTGCGCGGGGCGGGCTATGACGGGCACACGCTGATCGAGGTGTACCGCTCGAATTTTACGGACAAGGCGGAACTGGCCCGCGCGGTGCGCATGCTGTCGCGCTTCGCGCCGGTTTAAATGCGCTGACCACAACAGAGTGGGGATTTTGCCCCGTTTTATTGACTTTACTGCACAAGCGGTGGTATAATAATCAAAAATAGTTCACATTGGATAGATTGGAAAGGTGACGCCCGATGAAATGTCCGTTTTGCGGCTTTGACGACAGCAAGGTAGTCGATTCGCGTCCGACTGATGAGGGGACGAGCATCCGCCGCCGGCGGGAGTGCCTCAAATGCCTCAAGCGGTTTACCACATATGAAACGGTCGAGCGCATGCCGCTGATGCTGGTCAAGCGGGACGGCACCCGCCAGGCCTACGACCGCCAGAAACTGCTCGGCGGGCTGATGAAGGCGTGCGAAAAGCGCCCGGTGTCGCTCATGCAGCTCGAGCAGATCGTGGATAACGTCGAGCAGAAGGTGTTCGGCTCGCTCGAGAGCGAGGTATCGAGCAAGGTCATCGGCGAGCTGGTGATGGAGCAGCTGCGCAAGGTGGACGAGGTCGCTTATGTGCGCTTTGCCTCAGTCTACCGGCAGTTCAAGGACATCAATACCTTTATGGAAGAGCTCAATTCGCTGATCAAGGAGAAGTGAGCGCCCTTTCGAGAAATAACCCCATATCCGGCGAAAAAAACAGGACCCAAGGTATGCAGCATACCTTGGGTCCTTTTTTCAGGTGGCGGGGGAATCGTCCTCCGGGACAATGATGTTGAGCAGGAACACGACCAGGAAGGATACCATCAGCGAGCTGCCAAAGACATTCTGGACAAGCTGCGGGCAGAATTGCAGGATGTCCGGCACCGTGTCGATGCCGATGCCGAGGGCGAGCGCAATGCCGACGATCAGCTTGTTGCGGTAGTTCATCGGCTGCTCGTTCAGCAGCTGGATGCCCGACATCGTGATGGCTGCAAAGACCGTGACCGTCGCGCCGCCCAGGACGGGCTGGGGGATGGTGGTCATCAGCGCGCCGAACTTGGGGCAGAAGCCCGCGGCAAGCATGACTACGCCGACGATCAGGAATACGCGCTTGGCGACGACCTTGGTCGTGCAGATCAGGCCGACGTTCTGGCTGTACGGGTCGGTCGGCAGGCCGCCGATGACCGCACCGATCATGCCGCAGATGGACTGGCCCTTGATCGCGCCGCCCAGCTCCTTATCGGTCGCTTCGCGGTTAAAGCCGCCCATGGCGGTCGAGGAAACGTCGCCGATGGTCTGCACCGCCTGCACGACGTACATCAGCACCATCATGATGATCGCGTCCGGATGGAAGGCAAGGCCGAAGTGGAACGGGACAGGGACGGAGACCCAGCCAGCCTGGCTGAAGTCCGAGAAATCCACAATGCCGCCCATGCACAGCGCGATCACATAGCCGACCAGGATGCCGATCAGCATACCGGATACGCGGAGGTAGCCCTTGCCGAACAGGCTGCATGCGAGCGTGACCGCCAGCGTGACGAGGGCGAGGATCCAGAACTTACCCGAACCGAATGTCCCGTCACCCTGCGCGGCGGAGCCGCCGCCCATATAGGTGATTGCGGTCTGATACAGCGACAGGCCGATGCTGAGCACGACCGTACCGCTGACGATGGGCGGGAAGAAACGCCGTATCTTGCCCATGAACATGCCGATGAAGATGGAAATGAAACCGGCGACCAGCTGCGAGCCGAAGATTGCCGAAATACCATACTGCGTGCCGATCATGGTCAGGATGGGCATGTAGGCGAACGCAACACCCATGACGTTCGGCAGCCCCATGCCGAACCCCATGACAGGGTAAAGCTGAAGCAGGGTCGTGATGCCGCCGATGATCATGGCGGCCTGGGTGAGGATGATCTGGTCCGCTGCGGAGAGCGAGAGCGTGCTGGCGATCAGCATGGGCGGCGTGATGTTGCCGACCAGCATGGCCAGAACGTGCTGCAGCGCCTGCGGGAAAGCCTGCCCCCATGATGGCTTGCCGTTCAGCCGGAACAGCTCGCCGCTCGATGTTTTCTCTTTTTGCATTGTTTCAACTGCCTTCCTTTGTTTTCTTTATTTTGTGAAAAGCCCCGCAGCCGCAGGGGATGCGGGAACATGCAAAGAACGATACTATCATATCAAATCCGACCCATCCTGTCTACGATAAATTGCATAAATACCATACAAAACAGCGGCGGAAAAACAGGCTTCCACGGTACAAAATGTACTTTGGGAGCCTGTTTCGGGGTTCAGCGGCTTTGGTTTGCAATGCCGTGCAGGTACGGCCCGGTGACCGAACGCGGGCATGCGGGCAGGCCGGCCGGCAGGCCGGCAAACAGCAGCTCGCCGCCGCGCCCGCCGCCGCCCGGGCCCATCTCGATCACATAGTCCGCCCGGGCAAGCACGTCCAGGCTGTGCTCGATCAGGAAAATCGAGTTCCCGGCGTCCACCATCCGGTCGAATACATCGATCATATGCCGGATGTCGTTCAGGTGCAGGCCGTCGGTCGGCTCGTCCAGGATGAACAGCTGCCCGCGGCTGGACAGGTACGAGGCCAGCTTCATGCGCTGCAGCTCGCCGCCCGACAGGGTGGACAGCGACTGGTTGAGATGCAGGTAGGACAGCCCCACCTCGGCCAGCGGCGCGAGCTTGTCCGCAATGACCGTCCCGGCGAAGCGTTCGACCGCCTGCCCGACCGAAAGATCCATCACCTGCGCGATATTCAGCCCGTCCACGGTATGGGACAGGACCTCCTCCGAGTAGCGCAGGCCGCCGCAGGCCTCGCATACGGTTTCGATCGCGTCCATGAAGTACATGTTGGAGACAATGACGCCCTTGCCGCCGCAGACCGGGCACTTGCCTTCGCCGTTAAAGGAGAAGAGCGACGCCTTTGCCCCGCAGCGCTTGGCGAACAGCTTGCGGATGTCGTCCGCCGCCTCCATATAGGTGGCGGGGGTGGAGCGCATACTGATGCCGATGCCTTTCTGGCTGATGTAGACCGCGTCCGGGCGTTCGGCCCGGAAACACTCCATCAGCGAGCTTTTGCCCGAACCGGCAACGCCCGCAACCACCGCCAGCACGCCGAGCGGGAGCTGGACGGTGACGTCCTTGAGGTTGTGCAGCTTCGCATGCGCCAGCGTGTGCCAGCCGGTGGGGGTGCGCACGGCATCGGGGGATTTGAGCCGGCAGGGCTCGCGCAGCAGCCTGCCGGTCAGGGTGTCGCTGCGGAGCAGCTCGTCATAGCTGCCCTCGAACAGCACATTGCCGCCCGCGGCGCCCGGCCCCGGCCCCATGTCCACGATATGGTCCGCCGCGCGGATGATCTCCCGGTGGTGCTCGACCATCAGCACGGTGTTGCCCTTGTTTTGCAGCTTGCGCACCGCGGAGAGCAGCCGGTAGATATCGTGGCTGTGCAGGCCGACGCTCGGCTCGTCCAGCACATACAGCAGGTCGGCCAGAGAGGAGTTGATGTACTTGGCGATCTTGCAGCGCTGTACCTCGCCGCCGGACAGGGTGACGAGCGTGCGGTCGAGCGTGAGGTAATCCAGCCCGATCTCGATCAGCGCGGACAGGCGCGTTTTGAGCGTGCGCTGGATGTCCACGGCGAGCGGGTCGTGGATGGTATCCAGCCAGCGGCACAGTTCGCCGAGCGGCATGGCGGACACCTCGGCGATGTTTTTGCCATTGATGCGGCAGGAGAGGATTTTGGGATTGAGGCGCGCGCCCTTGCAGTCCGGGCAGACGCCCTGCGTCACGAGAGGCTCGAGCACCTTCTGGTGCACCTTGCCCTCGTCCGAGCCAAGTACGCTGCGGTTCATGCGGTGGATCAGGCCCTCGTATTTGGCGGATTTCGGCCAGCCCACCGGCGGGTTTTTCAGCTTGATCTGCGGCGAATACAGGAACAGGTCGAGTTCCACCGGGGTGTAGTCCCGTATTTTCTTGTTCAGGTCAAACAGGCCGCTCCGCGCATAGCGCACCCAGCGCCACTGGCCCGGCTCAAAGGTCACATAATGGATGACGCCCGGGTCGTTCAGGCACTTGTCGAAATCCACCAGCTTGTGCACGTCCAGTTCGGTGATCTCGCCGAGGCCGTTGCAGCGCGGGCAGCAGCCGGTCGGGTGGTTGAAGGAAAACGCTTCGGAATAGCCGACGAACGGCTTGCCCACGCGGGAGAACAGCAGCCGCAGCAGGGTATAGATATCGGTATAGGTGCCGAGCGTCGAGCGCTGGTTGGGCGAGGGCTTTTTCTGGTCAATGACGATCGCGGCGGGCAGGTTTTCGACCGCGCCCACATGCGGGCGGCCGTATTTGGGCAGATAGTGCTGCACAAAGCTGGGGAAGGTGTCGTTCAGCTCGCGGCGCGACTGCGCGGCGATGGTGTCCAGCACCATGGAGGACTTGCCGGAGCCGGAAACGCCGGTAAACACGGTGATCTGGTGCTTGGGGATGGATAACGACACATGCTTGAGGTTGTTTTCGGTCGCATCCGTCACGCGGATATACGAAATGGGTTGTTTTTGCATAATCTGTTCCGTCCTTATAAGCAGATAGCGGCGTCCGCCCTTCCCAAAGGCGGGGATGCCGGCCGGGGGTGCAGCCGTCCCACGGGCTGCGAACTCCTGCTTATTGTATTGCTTGCTTACTACCGACGCCCATTATATCACAGCAGCAGCGTATTTTGAAGCCCGCAAAACGCGGCCTCGGCCCGCTCTCTCCGTTGGAAACGGCTTTTTCAACCCGCCGTTCTGCATAAGCGCTTCCAATATGCGCAGATGGTGTTTGCCGCCGGGCAATGGAAAAGCCGTGTACAGGTGAGAGAGTACCTGTACACGGCTTTTTGGTTTGCGGGATGGCAACCCTTGCTTTGTACCGCGCGGAATACCGGCAACGGGAGGCACGGACGTATGCTGCATCCTGTTTTGTCAGGCAGGAGAGAGGGCGCCGCCAAAACGGGGATACGGCATGCTGGGCTGCCCGCAGCCCGTGCTGGAGATCGGCATCCCTGCGGGCAAGTGCTGCCCCGGGGACAGGGGGTTATGCGCCGAGCTGTTCGTCCAGCGTGGCGAGACGCTCTTCCGCGTTGTCGATCGAGATAACTTCGGAACCGGAATCAACAAACGGCTCAACCTCTTCGCCGTTCAGCGCCTGTACCATGGTCTCTACCGCCTTGTAGCCCATTTCGTAGGCCATCTGCGCAACGGACATGGTCAGCTCGCCGGCAAGGATTGCGTCACAGGCGGCGCGGTCGCCGTTGAAGCCGAGGAAAATGGTGTCGGCATAGGCTTCGTTGCCCGCTGCTGCACGCGCAGCGGCCATCGCCATATCGTCGTTGTTGGCGCAGATGATGGCAATGCCTTCCGGATGGGTCTGCATGATTGCTTCCATGCAGGTAACCGCATTGTCCGCGGTCGCGTTGGCGTACTGTACCTCGTCCTCGAGGAAGTCGCCGCCGGCCTCTTCAATACCCGCCATGTAGCCGTTCATACGGGCGGTGTTGGTCTCGTCGCCCTGTACGCCGGCGATCTCGATGCACTGGATGGTCTCCCAGCCGGCTTCCTCTGCGGCCGCTACCGCAGCGATAGCGCCCTGCTTGGCAGCCTCTTCGTTGCCGGTGCCGACAAAGGAAACAACCTCAGGCGCTTCAAAGTTGGTGTCCAGCGCAACGATCGGGAACTCTGCGCCGCTGACCTGCTGCGCCGCCGTGTCGCTCTGGAGCGGGGAGATGATCAGGCCGTCATAACCGGAGTTCATGTCGGTCTCGATCATGTTCTGCATCTCGTCGAATGCGGTTTCCGAGCTGGGGCCCTTTACGTCGACCGAAATCTCGTCAGGATGCTCTGCGGCATAAGCCTCTGCACCGGACTTGACGTACTGCCAGTACTCCGCCGACAGGGTTTTCAGGATAACGCTGACGTGGTACTGCGCGCCTGCCGCGTCTTCCTGGCCGCCGCCGGAGTCCTGTTCGGTCGTGCTGCCGCCGGTGCTGGAGCAGCCTGCGATGGAAACGCACATTGCGCCCGCGAGCAGC
>DXIC01000060.1 GCA_019113065.1 Candidatus Agathobaculum stercoravium | reverse complement strand
AAATCCATCGTGACTGAGGAATATTCCATATCAAAATCAGTGAGAGGATCTTGATAAAGAGAGAATTTCCCTTTAACGGCATTTGACAATTGCGAACTTAATTCCGCCAGCTCCGCGGCTACGGTGGTGGTCGTCCAGTGCGCCTCGGTCCACGTCTCGCCGGTCGGGATCGCGGTGCTGCACTTGTGCAGCTTGCCCTTGTAGGTGCAGTAGTCGCCCACCGCGTAGCTCTCCTCGGGGTTGTACGCCCCGGCCGCCGCGATCGCGAGTAAGATAGCTGCGTCCAGCTTGTCCCAGTTGTCGTTCATGCACTGGCCGATGTTGAACGTCATGTCCCCGTCGGTCGCGGGGTCGTATTTGAATAACTTTAGTACCTCGGTTAAAACGCTCATTGCTGCCCTCCTAAAAAGCGAATTCATCGATGGTGTGCGTCTGCAGTGTGCTGATCACCATCCCGTGCACCTCCCGCACCAGCAGGTAGCGGTAAAGGTATGTCACCGCGAGGTGCGCCGGGATGACCTCCTGCACCGCGCTCTGGAGCGCCGCCAGCGCATCCGCATCCGGCACGCCGTAAGCGCCCACAAAACGCAGCACGATCTCGCCGTCCACGAAATCCACGTCCACCTCGCCGTTTTGCCAGCTGTCGCACACGCGCTGGATCAGGTCGACGTCACATTTGCCGTTCGCACTGCGCCACTTGGCCTGCAATACGCTGCGCCGCTCCTCTACGCCTGCGGCGGCGGGCGTGATGCCCGCGATCCGCTCCTCGATGGCGAGCGCCCAGGTCATGGAGTCCAGGAACATCTGCTGCGCGGTCTCGTCTGCATCCGCGCGCTGGGCGCTGTCCACGTCTGCTATGGCGCTGAGCAGCGCGATCACCCATGCGTCTTTCCGGTACGCCGTCGGCAGGCTGCTAAGCATGTTGTCCCACTCATGCGCCATAGCTGAGCGTCACCTCCCCGAGCGTCGCGGCCTCCCGCTCGCCGACCTGGATGTTTGCCGTGCCGCCGCCGACGAGCAGCCCCTCGATGTCAAGCACGCCCTCCACGTCAAGGATGCGGTCGCCTATACGCGCATAGCTGACGTAATCCTGCTCGAATGCGATCTCGGCAAGGTAGGCGGCCACAGCCGCCTTGATGCCCGCGGTTACGGTCTCCTCCTCGGCGGTGTTCAACTTGGACACCGTGCAGCTGATGGTGATGGGCTTCGCAGTCGCGGCGCTGACGTAGCACTGCGCGCCGACCGGTGCCTGTCCCTCGCCCCTGCCGCCGCTGCCCGGGTCGATGTAGTCCTGAACCTCGCCCACCAGCTCGCTGTCCGCGGGCTGGCCGGTGCTGTCCACGATCACCACATCCACGGTATTTGCGCCGTGCCCCAGCGGGAACACCTTGACCGCGCCCACGCCTGCCACCTCGAGCGCCCAGCTCTGATAGTGGTAGATGTTGCCCGAGGTCGCGGGCGTGCGAATTTTGAGCAGATAGCGCTCGTAGTAAGCCGCGTCGTCCTCCTCGTCGTAGCCGCCCGACATGGGCGCGGGGTTGTCGCACGACGCAATGCCCTGTATCGTGACCGGCATCTGCGTCACGCTGTGCGCCGGGAGGTTGCCCGCTGTGCCGTCCTGCCGGCAGGTGACCGGCACGTCCCCCTCGCCGGTGATTTGGACGGTCTGCGTCGCGTAAAACTGCACGCCGCCGCCGGACTCAAACAGCGCGCCCTCGGTCACCGTCCCTGTGCCGACGACGTGCACCACGCCGTGCGCAAACGTCGCCTGCCGCCGGTCGAGGCCCGAGCGCGGGAACACGAAGCGGTCGAGGTCGTCGCCGGTCAGGTTCTCCGGGTCGAGCAGCGTCTTCGCCTGCGCGATCTCCTCGTCCGTGCCCTCCATGCGCAGGCTCACCGCCGCCAGCAGGTCATAGAGCGGGAAGCCGATGGTTTTCTGGTAGCTGTCCGGCACCGCGTCCAGCAGCTGCTCCAGAATTTCACTCGCTGTCGACATACGTGCTCACCTCCACTGTCTCGTCTGTATGCAAATACGCAGTAAATTCCACCTGCAGGCCGCGCCGCAGCCGCGTGAAAACAAAAGAATCCACTGCCCGCACCGCCGGGCAAAACGCCGCCGTCTCGCGCGCCTGACGCTCGATCTCGGCCTGCACCCAGCCCTCCGGCATGCGCCGGTCCAGCATCGTGCGGTCGACGCCCGGCTGGCTCGAGCTGTCCGTGCGGTAAATGGGTATCGCGCCCGGCTTTTGCCGGAGCATCAGCTCAAACCATTGCTTGACGGCCTCCCTGCCCGTCCGCTCGACCAGTGCGCCGTCCACGATCTGGAACGCCCCGCCGCGGCCGTTCTCATTCCACACGAATGCAGGCGCGCGGCCGATGGTCTCCGCGGCCTGCGCCGGGATGTCGGTCGGGATGACCGGAAAAATCGGGTCTGCCATGTCGCACCTCCTTGCAAATGAAAAACGCCCCGCCTCTGCCAAACTTGACAAAGACGGGGCGCACGCGCTATAATACAGATACAAAGGGACGCTGCTACAACGATCAGCCCCTACGCAAAGTCAAACAATGTTGACCGTTTCGGGTGCCACCGAGCGGTCAACGCGCTTTTATAAGCAAAATATGCAGCAACAGACTTGCCCATATTACAATTCTTGCGAATCGTCTCATAAAGCATCACCCCCTTCGTGGGGAGTGGGCTGACCGCCAATATGTAACAGCGTCCGCATTGATTATAGCATACGCTGTCGTTCTTTGTCTATATGCCGCCCTCCGGGGCGGCTTTTGTTATATCCTGTCGATCACCAGCAGCGAGCCGCCGGACAGGATCGCCGCGGCGGTGTCTCCCTTTTCCCACGTCCGGCCAGACGCCGTCGCCGTCATGGTCAGCCCCTCCCCGGACTTAAAGCGGAAATTGCCGTCCGCGATCGAGAATGTCAGCGGCTGCTCATCCACGCACTCGGCAAGATACCACGCCGGGCGCGCTGGCTGCTTGCTCAGCGACTTGAGCCGCCGCGCCATATCCGTATCGTACATACTGCCTCCTTATCCCCAAGGTGTGCAAAACCCTGAGATTTCGCTGTAATACCGCGTCACCGTAGCCACGCTGTCCGAATAGTTGCCCTCCACCGTCTGCACCGCCGCGCGCGTCGCGCTGCGCACGATGCCGATGTGCCGGTCGCCCTGGATCATCAGATCACCCGCCTTGGGGATGTAGCCCGAGGCGACTGTGCGGTACAGCCCGCGGGACTGGAAGTAGCTCGACATATCGCCCACATAGCTGAACTTTGTCGGGATAGGCGCGCCGGACTGCGCCGCGCACCAGCACACGAAAATCACGCACCATGCGACATTGTTCATCCCGAACCATGCGCCGTACTTGTTGTTATTGCCCGCGCCCTCGCGGTAGCCGACCTGGCTCATAGCGGTCGAGACGAACGCCGCTGCGCTGCCGCTTGCCCCGCCGGTCGTCACGCCGTCCGAGCTGCCGCCCGTGCCGATATTGTCCGGCAGACCGTACACGCTCACCGTGTCCGTGGTGCCCGCTGCGCGCGGCTCCTCGAGCGCCTCGATCTCCAGCTCCATCGTGTGCCCCGCGCCGCCGTAGTGGTGGGTGACGCGCGTCACGCGGTTTTTGCCCGAGATGCCAAACGCCGGGCTGTTGAAATCCAGCACCACGCCGCTCTTCACCTCATCGCAGCCCCAGATCTCGCCGATCGTGCGCGTGCGCCCGACGCGGTCGAGCTGGGATAAGAGGTTCTGCACCATCTGCTTCAGCTGCGCGGTGCCGGGGTTACTGGTGACGGACTGGATGTGCTGCAAAAAGCCGTACTGCTCGACGCTGGCGGCGTTTTTGGCCTGCGCCCCGATGTACGCCTTGCCGTCGCCCTCTGCGGCGATCACCACCGCGTTGCGCAGCTCAGCGATGCTGTCCTCGCCGCTCACCTGCCCCAGCGCCCAGGTGATGTTGAACGCCGGGAGGTTGTCCGCGGGCTTGTGGTATGCTGTGAGCACCGCCGCGGGCAGCTCCTGCACCACAAGGCCGTCATCGCGCACAAAATACTGGTACTGCTTGCCGGTCTCGGCCGCGACCGTCTCGAGGATCTCGCCCAAGATGTCCGCGGGTGTGTCGCCCAGCCAGACCTGCGTGATCCTGGTCGGCAGCGAGCAGATGGACGCGACGCCCACGCCCGCCTTGGCGCACGCCTGCCGGATCGCCTCGTCGCCCGGCATGCCCGTCACCTGTAAGATGATCTGCGACTTATTGAGATACCAGCCGCGGTCGTAGGCGGTGACGCCGCCGTCCAGCGTGACGCTCTCCACCTGCCCGGAGAACACCGTCAGATCGTGGTTGACCACGCGCAGCTTGTCGCCCGGCACCACGATATTCTTCTCGACGTACTGGTCCCACGGCGCGACGATCACGCCGAAGCTCAGCTCCACGCTGAGCGTGCCCAGCTCGTCCACGGCCTGCAGGTCGCCCGCAAAGGCGGTGATGTCGCGCGCCTGTCCGCCGCGGTAGCGGATCAGACGGTGCGCGTCCACATATCCATAAGCCATACCGCCGCCCCCTTACACCACAAAGCGATACTCGGTGCAGCTGATGCTGTACGCGATGTCGCCGTTGCGCCGCACGAAGGTGTCCAGCGAATCCACCGTGATCGGCGTATTCAGGCGGCACACGCCGCTGCTGTCCAGCACGATCATGCGGAACGGCACCTTGCGCTCGCGCCCACGCTGGAAGAATGCGACGTAGTCCCAGCCGTTCTCGCTCGCCTCCGGCGGCATAAACGGATACCTGTGCCCGACCGGGAAGAAGCTGTCCCAGCTGTACTGCCGCAGCCCCAGCGTACCGATGCGCCGGTAGTCCTTGGATAGGCCGGTGTAGGTCTCGTTGTGCTGCTCCGGCTCGGGCAGCGGGAAATCCGGCGGCACATGCGGCAGCACCATGACCTCCTCGTTGTTGTTGTACGAAATGATTACCTTGTAGGCGATGTTCGCCGCCTCCTTTCATTGCCCCGGCTCGCGCGCCTGCGGGCGATGATATTGAGGGGAGCCGCACGGCTCCCCGTGGTTTACATGTTGTCCAGCGCGCGCAGGATGCGCTGCACGATGGTCTCGCCCAGCTCGTCCGCGTACTGGCGGTTGCCGATGATATTGCCCTGCACAGTGACGTACACCTGCACCGTCTGCCCGCCCGCGACGCGCTTTGACACGTCGTGCGGGATGATCTGCGTACCGGACGGGAGATTCAGGATCTCGCCGCCGCGCTCGTTGACCCGCGTCAGGCCGCCTTTCCAGTACGAGGTGCCCAGGGCGTTGCCGCCGATCAAGCTGCCGATAAAGTCGGCTGCGCCGCCGACCAGCGCCTTGCCGCCCTTGTATACTGAGCCGAGGATCGGGATGCTCTCGACCTTGTTGTCCAGCCAGCTCAGCTTATCGCCGATCCAGCTGAAAAAGCTGCCGACCGCATCTTTCGCGCTGTTGAAAGCGCCGACGATGCTGTCCTTGATCCCGCCGAACGTCTGCTTGATCCTCGTCCACAGCTGGCTTGCGGCCGCCTTTATGGTGTCCCAATTTTTATACAGCGCGACACCGGCGGTGACCAGCGCTGTGATTGCAAGAACGACCACTCCGATCGGGTTTGCCGCAAGCGCAGCATTGAGGCCGGTCTGCGCAATGGTCGCCGATCCGGTCGCGGCTGTCTGCGCGGTTGTGGCCGTCGTCATGGCGGCGATCGTGGAGATAAAGCCGCCGATCGTCTGCCCGGCACTAATCAGGCTGGAGGTAAACGTCACGACCTTAACCGCAACAAAAGCCCCTGCAAGCAGCTTCAGCCCGCCGATCAGCAGGTCGCCGTTCTCCTTGCACCATTGCAGCGCATTTCCGGCGGTCTCAATCGCACCGCCAAACTGCTGGTCGAACTGCGCCGACAGCGCGCCCATATCCAGCCCCGCGACCCAGTCCGAAAACTGCGTGGCTTTCTCATTCAGCCATTCGAGCGCCGACCCCGCGCGGATGCTGCCGTCTTCCTGCGCGCCGAGCAGCTGCATCACGCCGTTTTTCGCGATCGCGCTGGCGGTGCCCAGCTTCGCGGTGATGTCCGCCATGATCGCCTGGTTCTGGCGGCTGCGCACCAGCTGCTCATTGTTACGATAGAACGCATCCGCCGCGCCCTCGTAGGTCTGCGCAAGCGTATCCATGATGAGCTTGTTACGCTCGCTCTCCGAGCCACAGGCGGCCAGCTTCGTGTTGAAGTCGTCCTCCATGATGCCCGCCCAGTTGAGCGCATCGGCGAGCTGACCGGTCACCGTGCCGACTTTGGCCGTCTCATTGGACGCCTCGATCAGGCCCTCGATCGGCAGGCTGTCGCCGAATGTGCCGGACACACCCGCCGCGATCCGCGTCCAGGTGCTCACGTCCTGCTCGTTCTTCACGAGCTTGGCGAGCAGCTGGGACGCCTCGGTTGCGGTGTCCGTGTCGCCCAGAATCGCATAGAAATTGCGGTAGCTTTTGCGCGCTGCCGTAGCCGAAAAACCAGCCGCGTCAAAGGCCGTGTTCAGCTTGCCCTGCGCAATGCGGTATTCTTCCGTTACATTGTCCAGTGCGAAGAACGCTGTCGTCAAAGCGGTCACACCTGCAACACCAGCAGTTGTCGCTTTCTTGGCGAAGGACGTGATACTGTCGACCGCCTTGTTCTTGAACGCCACCACCTGCCGCGTGGCCTTGAGCATGTCGCTGTCGATCTGCGCGCCCGCCTTTTTGGCATTCTGCGCGGCTTTGAGCAGGCCGCCGGACATGTTATCCCTTAAATTCAGGACGGTGTTGATGACCTTATTCTTCGCCATGCGCACCATCCTTTCCATCTCCGGGGAAAGCAGTTACAATGCCCGCCGCGGTCAGCAGGCGGGTCTCCTCATACCAGCGCGCCCGGCCAACCCGCAGCACCGCCCGGTCTCGGACGCTCATGCGCCGTATCTGCTCCGGGGTGATGCCGCGCGGCGCGTAAAACGCGCACAGGTCGAGCACCGGGTCGCGCGCTACGAGTTTTTTGCCGTTTCCTCCGCCTGGGTGGACTGCGTGCCGTCCGCCTTCTTGACAGGTTTGGCAATTAGACCCATCCACTGCATGAGATCGCCGCCCAGCTTGTCGATCTCTGCAATATCCATCAGTCGGAAGCATGTGTCATAAGGATCAACCACGCCCAACGTCTTGTGCAGTTCCGGGTCGTGCAGATCGTCACAGCAGTCGTAGATCAGCTGCGCGCACAGCGGAATGAGCGCTTCTGCGCCGTCGGCTTCCGCCAGTGTGCCGTAGCATTCGAGCTTCTGGGTTTCTTTGAGCATGTGGAATTTCATGTCCACCCCGCCGACCGAAAACACCTTGATCTCCAGCCGGTCCTTTGCCTTCTGCTCTGCCCGCGCCGCGAGCTGATCGAGTAATTTCTTGTCCATGTACTTTCCTCCTTAAATCGTCTCGAGAACCTGAAAATTGCCGAATTTGTAGGGGATTTCTTCCTCCACCTTGGTCTTTTTCTCGAAATTTGCGAGCATGAACTCAGTTACTACAATATCGCTGTACGAGACGCGCTCGACCTTGTTCGTGCCCTTCTGCGTCAGCGACGTAACAACCGTGATTTCCGGCATCTCGCCGGAGTTGTACGCCTCTGCAAGCTCTTTTAAGACATCGCTGTCGATCTTGAGCACAGTCAGCGTACCCTCACCCGAGTAGCCGTTATAAACGGAGTAGGTCGCGGGGTCACCACATACATTGATGTCCTCAAAATCGCCGGTCACCTTGGCTTCAGCCTTTTGCAGGGTGACCAGTTTCTTACCGTTCCACCACGCCGCACCGCCGTTGCCGTGCAGAAGGCGATTGGGATTGAATTCAGGCATGCGTTACACCTCCTCAAAACATCGTGATCGGGAAGATCAGGTCGGTCATGCTGCCGAGGATCTTCACATTGCCCGCGAGATACACTGTGCGCTTGAACGGCGTTGCCTTGACCGTATCGTCGTCCCAGTCCGCGGCCTCGCTCTTGCCGCTCGCCACCCACGCATTGCGCTGGGCCGCTACGTCGATGCTCGCCGCGTTGGTATAGTCCGGGTCGAGGATGTTCTCAGCCGCCAGCTGCGCAAAATACGAGGAATTCAGCGCCGCAATAAACATCATCTGGTTGTCGCGCGTGTTGCGGTAGTTGCCGAGATAGGTCTCGCGGAAGGTCGATGTAATGTCGTCCCGCATGAGGTCCATCGCCTCGACCGTCTCGATGAACTGCATGTCCTCGGTCTTGGTGTTGCCGTCCAGCGTGGTCAGGGAGTTGATGCCCTGCCCGACGCGCACCGCGCCGTCCTCGTCGTTGAACAGGATGAACTTGCCCGCGCCGACCGCCGCGTCGTTGTCCGCGACCTCCTCGACAAAGGTCAGGTTGGAGCAGTGGTAGTTGGTGCAGCCGCGCACCACGTTGCACACTGCCAAAATAGCCAGCAGGCTCGGCAGGTACTCCACGCCGTCCGATGCGCCGCGGTCATCCGCAAAGGTGACCGACTCGTTGACGAAGTTGACCACGTGCATATCGTCCGGCAGCGGCGTCACGTCGTACACCACGCACTTGTAGCTGCGCGCCTTGGCGGCCTGCGCCTTGACCCAGCTCGCGAGCGCGGGGCCGTCCGTCTCGTCCTGCCCGGCGATCGTGATCCAGCCGGTCTTGACCGTGCGGCTGATCTCCGCAAGTGTATCCGCCAGCGTGCCGGCGATGTCCAATCTGAACACATGCGACTGGTACGGCGCAAAGCTCAGCATGTCGCTGATCGCGGCGTAGTTGTCCGCCGTGTACAGCGCCTTGTCCGCCTCGAGTGCAGACAGGTCTGCATACTGCTTATGGCTAAATGATTTATTGGTATCGTCCCGGACGATCAGGATCGCCACACCGCGCTCACTGCGCGTGATGAGGCTGGTCGCCTGCTGCCGGAACGTGATTTCGATTTTCGGCATGGTAATTGCCACTATTCTGTCAGCTCCTCTCCGTTGTAGATCAGGGTCTCCATCGGCTCGCCGGTCTCCTCGGCGGTTTCGACCCACTCCAGCCGGAACATGATCGCGAGCACGCCGTCCGACATGTCGGTCTCGATCGTGTCCGCGATCTCCAGCACCACGCCGCCGACCGGGATGCCCGGCCGCAGCGCACAGCGCAGCGCCTGCGCGGCCTCCTGGACCTCGTCGCGCGGCCGGCGGCTGTTTGCCGGATAAAAATATATCTCCACATCTGCACCGGTCTCCGCATAATCGTCCGTCCCCATGCCGTCCGTGGTGGTCAGGTCAATGCGGTAGGAGCGCCGCACGACCGGCTTGCTCACGTCCTGCCGGTCGCGCTCGGCGGGCAGCCCTGCCTCTTTCAGCGTCTGGCTTACCAGATCGCCGAGGGCGTTATTCAAATCTTTCCAGGTGATCATATCTTGTGGATCATCTCGTCGATCATCTCCTCGGCGTCGGATCCATACTCCGGTGCAAAAGCCTCATAGGCCTTATCAAATACTTCTTTGCCGCGCTGGGTCGATCCCTTGCGGCCGTTGCGCGCCTTGGGCGTCCAGCCGTCCTCGATCAGGTGGCCGATCGGGTCGCTCGAATAGACGCGGATGCGCAGCGCGCCGTTTTTGGTGTGCAGCTTGCCGCGCTTGATGGACTTGTGATAGGTGCCCGCCTCGCGGACGTATTTCGGCCGCTCCACGCGGGTCTTGTGCACCTCAACGCGCGCCCGCTGCGCGGTCTTACGCCGCAGCTTGGTGCCCTCGCCGCGCATAAATTTGCGCTGCGCCTTATCGTTGTCTTTGGACGCCTGTGCCAATGAGGTCGCAAGCGCGTTAAGTTCGGACAGGTCGATGCCGTCACGCGCCATCCGTCTGCGCCTCCCGCTCGCCCTGCACCATCCGGCAGAAGATCTCCAGCCAGCCGCGCCGGTTGTAAATGGGGTACCAGTACAGCACATCCAGCTCCTGCCCGCGCACGACAAAGTACATCTCGCGGCAGATCTCCGGCAGGGACGCTTCGCGGATCGTCACCTTGTGGGTGATCTCCGCGCGCTCGACCTCGCCCGGCAGCTCGGCGGTGCGCCCGCTCGAGGGCACCACATTGCCCCAGATCGTGCGCAGGGGCTTGTGCACATAGTCGGTTTCCTTGTTCTCGTCGGTCACCGGCTCGGCCTTCCAGACCGCCAGCCGGTCCCGCAGGTCACCCGCCCGCACTGCCATCCGCGGCCGCCTCCTCTCCGTACTGGCACCGCAGCTTGAGCTGCGTCAGCATACTGCGCACGAGCGGCGCGGTGGCGGCGTGCTCCGCATCGTCGTCCCGGCCGTCGTAGGTGCGCAGCGTCATGTCGTGGACGATCAGATCGTACATGGCGGGCGCGGCGTCTCGGTTCACGCCCGCGCCCTCCAGATACCGGTCGGCCGCGTCCATGAGCACGGCGATCAGCTCATCGTCGTCCGGATAGTCCACCTTCATGTACTTCTTGCAGGCCGCGAGCCGCTTCTCGGCGAGGGCAGTCTTCTCCGCGCTGCTCATACCATGAGGACAGTCACGCCGCCGTCATCCGGCACATACCGTGCATCAGACACCAGCACGACCGCCGCCACCGTAGCGGTGGTATCGTCCAGATTGGTCACCTTGACCGCCATGTACCGCCAGTCCGGCGTCACACGGCCGCGCACCGCGAACAGGCGGCCGGTCTCGCCGTCCCCATCCGCCGTGTAGCTCAGTTCCTTCACGGTCTGTGCGCCGCTGCCGCCCGAATCATTCGAGCCGAGCAGCTCGATCTTTACACCCTTGGAGGCCGCCATCGCACCCACCGCCACGAGAAAGGTGTATTCCATACGGTTGTTCATGTCCGCCCAGGACGAGGTTACATTGCCGTCGCCCGCGAGCGACGCGGGCGCAGACAGCAGGGCTTCGGAAACTCTCTGATTGTTCAGCATCATCGGTATCCTCCTTTACGAACGGGCTTCGAGTACGACGAACGGGGAGCGGAGCACGGACGAGTGCTTGAGCTTTACCGCGCTCTTGCCCTTGGGCGCGCCGCCTGCGCGCAGCTGGAGGCGGAAGCAGTTCTGCGCGGTCAGGAACTCGACATGGATGGACATGTCCTGCTTGACCGTGCCCTTGCGCAGCAGCATGTACTCCTTCAGGTCGAACAGGCCGATGTCGCCCTTCTGGCCGATCGCTGCCATGTGGTCGGTCTCGATGATCGGCTTGCCGTACAGCGTCGCATACGGGGTCGCAGCCGCGCCCGTGGGCGGCAGGTACACCGGCACGCCGCCCGTGCCGATCGGCAGATTGAGGAACGGCAGCTCCTCCGCGAGGTCAGGATGCATCAGCCATACCGCATTCGTCTTGCAGCGCGGCAGGATGCGGCCGTACATGCGCGCGATATTTTTGAAGGTCAGCTTGTCGGTCTGGCTGGCCTCCTTGGGCACAGAAACAAGGTTCGGGGCGTTCAGGATGCCCAGCGGCTTGCCTACGCCGTCGCCGTCCACCACAGAGCCTTCCAGCAGGCGGTTGGCTGCCAGCGCCATCGCGTTGTTCATCAGGCCGGACATGAACGGCATGTCCTCCATCGCCTCGTCCGTGATGTAGATGAACGCCATCAGTTTGTCAAGGTCGATCTTGGTCTCGTAGAACTTCGGCTTGCTGGCGTTGACCGTCGCGGCCTCGCTCGCCCAGAATGCCTGCACGCCGCCGTACACGCTCTCGGACACGTCGGTCTCATCGCAGGACATGAAGCGCACCGAGTTGGACGACGCGCCGGACGTGTAGCTGTCCACACGGGACAGGATGTCGCCCGTGTTCGCGGCGGTCTCGAGGATCACGCCTGCGAAATCCTCCTGAATGGCAAAAGCGCCGTCCGCGCCGCTGCCGGTGTTGATGCCCTGCGCCTCATTTACCACGGAAAGGCGGTTATCCGGCGTGCCCTTTGCCGCCAGCATGACCGCGCGCATCTGCTCGCCCAGCGAGTTAAAGGGGCAGGACTTCTTGTCGTCCTGCGGCTTGGCGTCGCCGTTATTTTCCGGCTGCGCCTGCTCGCCGGATGCCGTGCGCAGGTCCTCCACCGCCTTGATCTGGTTGTTGACCTCGGAAATCTTCACATTGAGCTGGGTCAGCTCGTCCAGCTTGCCCGCGTCCGCGGCGGCATCTGCCTTCGCCACCAGCTCAGCCTTGGAAGCCTTGAGTTCGGCAATTTTCTTGCTGTAATCCATTTCTGTCTCCTCTCCGGGGCTGCTGCCCCATCAGATATTTTTAAGCAGCTCGAGCCTGGCCTTTGCCAGCGCAAGTGCGCTTTTATCGTTGTCCGGCTCCTGCGTGGCAGGGTCGCCCGGCGGGTCGCCGCCCTTATCCATCTCGGCCCTGCGCGCCCGCAGCTCGGCGGCGTCCGGCAGGCCGCCCGAGGTTGCCAGCGCGCGGATGCCGCTCTGCGCGCACATGACCGCCTGGCTGGCGATCACGCCCTCGCTGTCGTACAGCACATCGTCAACAAAGCCTGCGGCCATCGCGTCCTGCACGGGCATCCACGTCTCGGCGCGCAGCATGGCGTCCAGCTCGCTGCGCGTCTTTTTGCCCGCGCATTTGAGTTCGTAGGCGTTGAGCACGCTTGCCTTAAACGAGTTCAGCGCCTGCTGGCTGCGCTTGTGCTCGACGCTGTCGCCCTCGGTGCGCAGGCTCGGCAGGTGGATCATGAACTGCGCCACCGGCGAGGCGTGCACCTTGTCCGCGCCGATCGCGGCCACCGACATGGCCGACCCGGCCAGCGACTGGATCTCCACCTCGGTCGGGATGGTCGCCGCCTTGAGGATGGTATAGATCTCGTACCCTGCGAACATATTGCCGCCGCCCGAGTTGACCTCGAGGGTCAGCGTCTCGCCCTCCGGGTTGTCCGCAATGGCCTGCCGCACGTCCCTGGGCGATACCACGCCGTAGCCGAAAAAGCGGTATACCTCCGCGTCGTCGTCCGACACCACATAGCCGTTCATCTGTGTTCTCACTATTTCACCTCCCCGCTCACGATATGGCCGATGGTGTCCAGATTTTTCGTGATGAAGAAGTTCTGCCCCAGCCCGTCCGGCATGGGGTTCATCTCCTCCAGCGCGCGGCATTCGTCCAGGTTGTAAATGCCGCTGTACACCATCGTCTGATAGAATTTGCTGCGCGTTGCATCGTCGCCGCGCATGAGCGCGGACACGTTGAAGCGCATATAGCAGCCGTTCCGCAGCTCTGCGTCCGTATACAGCTTGTACGCCCACTCCTGCTCCCACATGGTCACATGGGGCACAAGGGCGTTCGTCACGAACACGAGCTGCTGCTGCTCGTTACTGTTGTAGCTTTGCTTGCCGCTTTGCAGCATGAATTCCGGGATGCCGGTAAACCGTGCGATCTCCTCCACCGAAAAGCTGCGGCTCTCAATGAACTGCATGTCAGCCTGGCTCACGCCGAGCGAGGTGAACTTCATGCCACGGTCGAGCACCGCGACTTTATAGGTGTTGTCCATGCCGGACGCATACTCGTTGAACGCATCGCGCACCTTGCTGCGCGTTTTCCTGTCCGCGTCCGCGTCGATCTCGATGATGCCGCTGAGTCGCCCGCCGTTGGAATAAAACTTGCGCAGGTATTTCTGCGCCGCGCGGTCGGTTGCGACCGTGTCCTTTGCGATGTCCAGAATGCCGCGCCCGTGCTTGCCGTCGTAGGTCTCGAAGAAGCACAGCAGCAGCTCGCCCGGCTGGAACTTGCGCACCATGTCGTCCACGGTGAACGCATACCAGCTTTGGCCGGTCTGCTTGTCCTTCATGTACTGATAGCCCGCGGTCTGCAAGGGGATCAGTTCCTTCACGCGGCCGAGGTGGTCGCGCTCGATGTATGCCGCGCCCAGCCCGTGCCAGAACGCCTGGCTCATCATAATCTTCTTCCCTATCGCGGGGCTCATGGCGTCGTTCATGCGGCTGTGCAGCACATAATCGAGATCAGGCCGCGTGGTCAGCTCCTGCCGCTCGCCGCCCACCTTGCGCCTGAGCGCCACCGGCATCACGGACATGGCGTTTGTCAGGATGCGGTGCGCCGCCGCGACCGGCGCGAGCCGCTCAGCATTCGCGACTGCGATTTCGGGCGCGTCGTTGTCCAGCGAGAAGATGCGCTCGATGCGCTTCTGGAATTCGTCGTAGTCGATCTCCTCATAGGTCACAGACTTCTCCGCAGCAGCTTTGCTTGCGATCATTTACGCCACCTCCCCGCGCCCGCCCGGGCGACCAGCAGGCCGTACCAGATCAGGAACGCGCCCGCCGCGCCCCAGCCCAGCGCTGGGCAGACCATCGCGGCCGCGCGGGACAGGCATACACCGCCCGCGATCAGCAGCAGGTCGTCCAGATACAGGCCGAGCGTTGCTTTTATTCTTTTCAGCATAGGCTCCAATCCTCCGATTGCACTTTTTCGTTGATGCTGGGGTGCTGCTCCAGCTTGCTGGTCGCAAACGCGATGATCCAGCTGACCGTGATGTCGATGCGCCCGCGGCTGCGCTTTTTGGTGGGCTTGATGTTCTCGTTGTCGTCCGTCACCAGCCGCACGTTTGCGAAGCACTGCCGCGCGGCGGTGTTGTGGACGTGCAGCATCTCGTGCGTGCGGATCAGCGTCTCCATCTCCTTCATGGGCGGCGAGATGGATTTGATGCCCTGCGGAATCTCCACCACCTGCGTCGCCTTGCCCGTGCCCTGGAGCAGTGCCGTGATGCGCTGCGTCAGCGTCGCGGACAGGTACGGGTCAAAGCCCACCATGCGCAGGTCGTAGTCCTCCGCGGCCTGCACGATGGTCTGGAGCACGTCCTCGTAGTCGATCACGTCCCCCGGGCACCCGCGGATAAATCCCGCGCGGATCCAGTCACGGTAGGGTGCGTGGTCTGCGCGCTCGCGTGCCTCGATGTCGTCCAGCGGGATCCAGCCGGTGAACAGCGCCACCCATTTGTCCAGCCCGTCCTGCGGCGGGAACAGCAGGGTGAATGCAGTAAGGTCGGTACTCTTGGAAAGGTCACCGCCGCCGAAGCAGCGTTTGCCGCGCAGCAGCTTCACCGCGTCGCGCCAGTGCTCACAGCCGTCCGGGTTCCACTGGGACTTATCGTAAATGGTCACCGGTATCCAGCCGACCGTGTGCGTCGCGATCCACTGATTCAGTCTGAGCCAGCGGAACAGGCGCTCCGCCGCCTCGCTGCGTTTGGCCTCCTGGGCCTCCGCGCGGATGGTGGACAGCTTTACCGTCTTGCCGATCGAGGGGTTGCAGCGTTTCCACAACTCCTCGTCGTAGATGTCTATTTTCTTCAGCTCGTCCTCGTCCTCGATCAGGCCGAGGCCGTAGACGATCGGCAGCCAGCGCGGGTCGTCCAGGTCGCCCTCGCGGGCGCGCCCTTCGCGGCACCGCAGGATGGAAAGCGCCTTCTCGTGTACCTCCCATCCGATGCTCTTGCGGTCGGGGTCGTCGCCCGCCGTGGTCAGCACGATCCACACCGGCTGCTCACGCGCATCGCCTGCGCCGAACGTCATAACGTCCCAAAGGTCGCGGTTCGGCTGGGCGTGTAGCTCGTCGAAAATGACACAAGACGGCTTGTAGCCGTGCTTGGTGTATGACTCCGAGGACATCACCTTTAGCTTGCTACCCGAAACCGTGTCGTAGATCGTCTTGGTGCTGTCCACGATCCGGCTGCGCTTTTTCAGCGCGGGCGAGTGTTCCACCATCCACTTGGCGGCGCTGAATACGATGCCCGCGTTTTCGCGATCTGCCGCAACGACGTAGACCTCGCCGTTGGTTTCGCCGTCCGCGTACAGATGGTATACGCCCAGCGCAGCGGCAAGCTCAGATTTGCCGTTTTTCTTGGCGATCTCGAGGTACAGGTACTGATACCGTCGGATGTACAGTCCGGCAGGGTCTGCCTTGTCGCCCTCGGCCTCGACCAGCTGGCCGTAAAATTCGGTGACCGCGTCCCGCTGCCAGTCCATGAGTTTGAATGGCGCGCCGTTTGAGCACGTCAGGAACTCGATAAAGTCACATACAAACGACGCCTGCTCGCCGTCAAACATCGGTCTCACCCCCGAAGCTCCGAAAATTGTTGGTCGCGGTGAGTGGATTTGAACCACTGCCAGCAGGTGCTTCCCCTTTGGTGACTGGTCGCCGGTTCCACGCCTGCCGTATCGTCAATGTGACGCCCCCACATCGGGATGCCGCTCTAGCCACTGAGCTACACCGCGTTATTGTCCGGCGCTCTGACGGACGGGCGATGGTCGGATCATCGCCCGCCGCCCAAAAAGGACAAAAAACATGAAATCTCGGACGGTGGCAAATCCGCCCGTCACAGCGCCGGATCACAATTTGTCATGCCGGGAATAGTTCAAACTCCGGCTCCAGCTTCAACTCGTCGAGTTTGTCGAGTTCGCCGACCAAGAATTCTCTCCCTTGCCCATCTTTGGCGAAGTATTCATCGGTTTCCCGGTTGAGTACACCAACATAAAGCTTGCCTTCCAAAACTTCCGCCAGTGCCTCACCGGAAAGCCTGTAAATCGTAAACGCCTTCTTGGATTTCACCAGAATCGTCTCGCTGATTGTGTTCATCATGGTTTACCTCCGTGTTCAATTTGGACACCGCCCGCAGCTTATCATGCGGGCACTCCTGCACCCGCTCGACGCGCCGCATCGCGCTTTCGCAAAAACCGTACTTGTTAATCATCGGGCACATGAGCGGACAGATGATTTTCTTTTTCACGCCTTACGCCGCCTTTCTGCCCGCTCGCGCAGCATCTTGGTCATGGGGTCGTCGTCCGCCTCGTCTTTCGGCGGCTGCGGAATGACCAGGCGGCACCGGCTCGTGATCGAAAGACCAAGCGCTTGGGCGCAGGCGTGGCACTGTCCGAAATACATATTTGCCGACTTGCCCCAGCCGAGGCTTTCGGACAGGTCGCCTGCGGCGAGCGCATGGTTCGCCTGTGCCTGGCTTTTCAGCCATGCCGCGCGGGCGATCAGGTAGCGTGCCAGCATGTCGTAGTCCAGCGGGCAGAAGATATGTAGCGCGCCGAGCTGCCTGGCGATCCGCTTGAATTCATCCCGCATGCTTTCCGGCAGATACGCAGGCGGGATAATCCGCTTGGGCATCTCTGTCGTGATCTCGGTCTTGATGCGCTCCTCGATCTCCGCATTGGTGCGGTGCCCCTTCATGCGCTTGCGCGCGGCCTTGATGTCCACCGTCCCGTCCGCCTCCCGCGGAAGCGGCATTTTTGCCGGCATCGCTTACACCTCCTCGATCAGCTCCGCCTTTCGCCCGGTGAGCTTCTCCCACCGGGCAATGATGACATCGCAGTATTTCGGTTCCATCTCCATCATGTAACAGCGCCGCCCCAGCTGTTCGCACGCAATCAGCGTTGAGCCACTGCCGCCAAAAAGATCTAGGACTAAGCCATGCGGTTCACAGCTGTTGCGAATCGCGCGAGCAGGGATTTCCACTGGTTTCTGTGTGGGATGCTTATATTCCCCAGTTGGGTCGCGAGCTATATTCCATACGTCGTTTGCTTCTTCCTCTGAGCGACCGCCGAACCAGAAGTCGCTCCCGCCGCCTCCCGGCTTGAATCCAAAATAGATTACTTCATAGCCGCTGTGGTATCCATTTTGGCGAATTACAAATCCATTCTTCACCCATATAAGCGGTGTAACTAAATGTTGTGTGTACCGCATAAAAAGGCGATTATACATTTCCCAGTTTGAATTTCCCCCACAGAAATACAGGCGTGCCTTTTCAACAGAGAATTGTATAGCCATTTCGAAAGCAAATGGAATCAGAGTCTGCGTTAAGTCACCCTGAATATGATTGGTAGATAAGGCCGATCCATTGCCTGATACGCCAACACCATACGGAGGATCAGTAAAAACAAGATTCGCTTTTTCGTCCCCCATCAGCTGTCGCATGTCATCAGTCAACGTGCAGTCTCCGCACATCAGCCGATGTTCACCCAGTCGCCACACCTGCCTAGAAGATGTACGCGGTTCCACCTGCTCGGGAGGCTCATCCTCGAAAGTGTTTCCATTTGGCGCACCTTCGTCCGCAGGTGGCTCCAGCTCAAGGTCTGCCGCGGTAAAGCCGGTGAGCGTCAGATCAAGCCCCGCGTCCCGGATGTCGCCCAGCTCGATCGCGACCATGTCCAAATCCCAGCCGCTCATCTCCGCGAGGCGGTTGTCTGCCAGAATGTACGCGCGCCGCTGGGCGTCCGACAGGTGTTCCACCAGCACGCACGGCACCTCGGGCATGCCCTCGGCCTGTGCCGCCAGCACGCGCCCATGCCCCGCGATGATATTTCCGGCCGCGTCGATCAGCACCGGGTTGATGAAGCCAAACTCGCGGATGCTCGCCCTGAGCTGTGCGATCTGCGCGTCGCTGTGCGTCCTGGCGTTCCGCGCATACGGCACCAGCCCAGAGATGGGGCGGCGCTCCAGCTGCTCCGGCATGAACCACGCCGGAACCGCTGTTTGTTCCAGGTCGCCCGGGCCAGCGGCGCCGGGCGTTTTCTGTTTTGCCATTTGCTTTTCTCCTTCCATTGGGAAAAAATCCTGCGCGGAGGGGGCCGTGCGGTCTTCCGCCCCCTGCCCCGAAACTTTTTTCGGGTGGGGGCATACTCGGGAAATCCACGGATTTCCCGCCAGAGTTCGCGCACTGTGCGCCCGCGCCGCGCCTGTCCGAGCGTCCAGCAGGTCAGCGGCGCTTGCCGCGTGCCTTTGCCCGGCTTTCGGCGGCAGTTTTGCGGCCGTGGCACGAGTGGCACAGGCTTTGCAGGTTGTCCGGATCGGTAAATAGCTTCCAGTCGCCCTCGAACGGGACGATGTGGTCAACGTCGGTCGCCCACTCCCGGACGCCGATCCGGGCGCACTCACGGCAAAACGGCTCGTGTAGCAGCTGATTGGGACGCAGGTCGTCCGTCCAGACCGGCAGGCTGTACCAGCGCCGCCACGCCCGACTCTCTGCGCTGCGGTGCTCCACGCGCTTCGGCTGGTGCTGCTCGCAGTAGCCGCCGCGCACCAGCGCCGTGCAGCCCGGGTGCAGGCAGGGGCGCAGGGGCTTACTGGCCACGCCGTTCCCCTCGCATGATGCTCACCGCTTCGGCGCTGCTGGTGATCATGCCGTCCAGCAGGCCGACGCGATGCCATAGCCGGATACGTTTCTTCGCGTCCGGCTCGGCTTTGGCCTGCGCTTTCAGCTCATCGCGCCGCTGGCGCAGCAGGACGAGATTGCGTTCATACTCGTCTGCGATCTCGGCTGTGGTTTTCATGCTGCGCCCTCCTTCCGGGCAAAATAAAAAGCGCCAGAACGGATCACCACACACTCTCTGTGGTAATCAGCTCTGGCGCTCGCATTTCAGCTGAGGCTTTCGCTCTGGCAATGCACCCACTGGCCGTTCAGCTCGAAGGTCTGCATCGCCGATATTCACAATCGCATCCAGTTTGCATTTCCGGCAGTGCAGCGGGAAATCGTGCAAAACTGTGGTTGGCAGCATCAAGTGCAGTTTGTTACCGCATCTTGGACACGTTAGCCAATATTCCTGATTCTTATTGTACACCAGTTCCGTCCTCCTGTCTACGCCGTCGGCGCTTTTTCTCCATGCCCGTGCGAGAAGTTAAAGGGCATTCCAAGCCAGCAACTACGCGCGTGCGTGCGCGTAGATTTTTATTATTGTCCTGCCTTGGCAGCAGGTATTTAATGTATCGGCAACTTGCCATTTCGTTCCGGCCGCCGCCCTCATCCAGCACTTGTGCGCCGGGCGGCGCATCCACGGAAGCACCATCGTCCACCCATGCCCACTTGATTTCCGGCTGTTTCAAGTTACGGCTCCCGACCCATTGCTTTTTCCCGTTGAGGCTGGCTTCGCGCCGCTCTTTGGTGAGATACCCCGCCCACCCGTCATATCCGCGATCGCGAATGTAGTTGAGCTGGACATCATCCCCCCATATCCAAAGCGACTTAAACAGTTCGAGGTCGTCCTCGGAAGCGTTCATGATGATATGCGCGTGAGGACGATGGTCTCCGTGCCGCCCCTCCAACACATAGATGTATTTCAGTTCCGGCAGGCCGCGCGCCTTGCGATAGGCGCGGAGCTGCTTGAATACCTTGCCAAGCCTCCGCCGGGTGACGTCTGCGCTGTCTGGAAGGTCCGCGTCCCGGTAGGTTGGCGTAATCACCAAGTCCTCCATCTCGAAGTTTGCTGCCATGAGAAGCTCGAGCTTGCGCTGGGCGGAATTGCAGTTGGTGCGCGCGATCTGCTCGGCAGTCACCTCGCGGATGCGTTTGCGCTCCTGCGGTGTGGCGTTTGGCCGTGGTACTGTGTAGGCGATGTCGTACACCAGGCGCCCCGCGCGGATTGTCTTTCGTCGTTTCATTTGCCCTCCATCCCATTATCAATTCCCAATAAGCGGAAATTTTGTCGTATTACGTCGTCCGCCGTCCCTTTGCGCGGAATTTGTCATATCATGGAAATATCCTCAAGATGAAGGTGATCCATTATGACAAAATCCGAACGCATTATCCGCTCCATCATCGGCGCAGAGCGCACAAACATCCGCGCGCTGGCAGTCGCCGTCGAGATTACAGCCAATGTACTCTTCTCGCAAGGAATACCAATGGATGAAATCGCTGTAAGCAAGGATATCTATCCGATCGTGGCAAAGAAGATCGGCAAATCCTTCCCAACCACTGCTCGCCAGATCGAGCGCACCGCAAATCTATGTATCAACGCGCTCGACGCCCCGCTCATGGAACAGTACATCGGCCGGCCGCTGGCCTTCCGCCCGCCACCGCGCGCCCTGATTATCTATCTGGCCTTTTATCTTCACTTCGGCGAGCCATTTTTCAAGGTCATAGAACGGGAGCCGGTGCTGCTGTTTTAAACGGGCACAGGGAGGCCGCAGCCTCCCGCCCGTTTGATAGTTCTATAGAATATCCGAGATTTTCGGTTTTGTCAAACCAAAGTAGCCT
>DXIC01000059.1 GCA_019113065.1 Candidatus Agathobaculum stercoravium | reverse complement strand
ACCGATGGCAAGTGTGCCCGCAGGGCGCGCGCAGACATCGGCAAATTCGATCGGAAGCGTAGTTCCGATCGAGAGGCTGTTCGAAAAACGATGTTTTTCGACAGTCTCAAACAGGCCGCATTTCGCGGCCTGTTTTTGCACTGAAAACGGGTTTCTCAGATCTGCCCGCATTCCAGCCCATTGTACTGGGTCACGCGGAAGGGGTAGCTCAGCGTTTCGGTCTCCACACCGATCTCGTGCAGCCCTGCGCAGAGCGTTTCAACCACTTCCATATCATGGTCGCGCTGCGCAACTGAGAGCTTCATCCTGTCCCCGAACGAGGACACCAGCATCGCAAACGGCTGGATCGCGCACGGCAGCACCGCGCCGTAGTCCAGCACATACGGCATGCAGCTCGGCGGCATCTTGAACCGGCCGACGTTGGTGATCAGGAAGCTGTCCTCAAGCACGAAATCCTTGCACAGCTTCTGCCCTGCCGCCATTTTTTCAGCAAGAGGCATATCCGCTTCATGCAGCTCGCTGCAACGGTCGGAAGCCGCCTTGGCGCGGTAGAGCAGCTGTTCGCGCTCCATCTGGCTGTTCAGGAACGCTTTCGTGCGTTTGAATACCTCCTCCAGCGGCAGGTCACGGTATTCGGGCAGATAGGGCAGGTCGATAAAGCAGATGAAATAGCGGGTGGTCGGCGTGGGCAGCAGCGGCCGCAGGTCGACCGGGATCTGAGAAATGACCGGCTTATCCGGCTCGCCGAACTTTTTGTCAAACGCGCGCATGAGCAGCGGCGCAACGATGGACAGCGGGCTGACGCCGATCGACTTGCCGTAGTCATGCAGCTGCGCAAATGGGAAGGTGATTTCGGTGACGATCTCCGGGCCGTCGCCCTTGTCGGTCAGGTCCCACGCGTGGGACGCTTCCGGCTTGCGCCAGATGCCATCGGGTGAAAATTCCTGGTCTGCGAGCTGCCGGTAGCCGTCCGCGCTCTCGTCCGGCGACCAGCGGGTATCCATGCCGCGCACCGAACCGTCGTTCTCGACCGGGTAGCCGCACAGGGTTAAGTACTGGAACAGCACACAGCGGATGAACTCCTCAAACCCGCGCCCGTCCGAGATCGAGTGCTGATATTCCATGGTGATGGTCTTATCGTCATAGCCCACAAGGAACATGTAGCCGTGCGTATCCCTGGAGCCGATGGTATAGCGCTTTTCCACGCCGTCGAACGGCAGGACGACCGGCGGCAGCACATTGGGCCGGTAACGGAACGAGGTGTCTGTTGCCTCCACGCCGAGCATCATGTGCGGGAAGCGGAGCAGCGCCTGTTCGACGGCCTGCTGCAATTTGTCGGGCTTTACCTTGTCGCGCATGCGGATGATATGGCGCGGGACACAGGCAACGGTTTCATGCGTGTTGTACAGAAAGATCTTTGCGTAGCTGTCCGTACGGAGCAGCGGATAATCCTTAAGCATATCCATTTCTAATCCCTCCGAAAATCGACTATCCGTCCAATCCTCCCCTTTATTTTAGCACCGCCGGTAACTTTTGTAAATCGAATCCGGTCGTTTTTTGCTATTTCCGAACACTGTGTACATTATTATAGAAAAGGCTCCCCTCACCGGGGAGCCCTTTCCGGATATGCGCTTACTGCTGCACAGGGATCTCGATCCCCTGTACGGTGACGCTCACAATGTCCTCGAGCGGGATGATCTCGCTGAAAATCTCGCCCTTCTGACAGATGGTTTTGCCGCCCTCCGGGGAGATGCTGCCGCCTGCCAGCGACAGGTCGAGGCTCGTGCCGTCCGCCTTTTTGACCAGGATCTGCACGCTTTCGAAATACCGGTTCATCTGCTCGCTGTCGTGGTCACTCTGCCGGCCGGACTGCGCGTTCTCGTCCCACTGCACTTCGCTGTCCACCGTGTAATCCACGCGCAGCGCCAGCGGGGACAGGGTGATCTCGTCGATGGTCGCGGTCATGCCGTTGAGGTCAAAGGTCTGGCCTGCGGGCAGGCTGACTGAGGTATCCTCGAAATCCAGGTTGAACTTGAACGACCAGTCGCCCTCGGCGAGCAGGACGCGGTTCATCTCATCATCATATACGCACAGGTCTTTGAACTTCGCGCGCACGGTGTGCCCGCGCACCTCGCCGTTGCTGATCTCACGCGTTTCGACGTACTGGATGGCGTTATCCGCGGGGTCGGCATCGAAAAAGTACGAGCCGCCGTGCGTGCCGCCCAGATAGCCGGACAGGGTGCAGTCGGATTCCTCAAACGTCAGCGGCAGCACACCGTTGCCTACCGTGTTGGTCAGATCGATGTCAAACGCCGTGCCGTCGTCCTTAACAATTGAATAGGTGATCGCATAGTGGTACTTATCGCCGATGATCGCGTCCGCGGTAACAGTCACGCCGCCCGACGTATCGCTCGCGCCGACCGGGCGGCCGATCTGGTCGATGATCTCGGTGTCGGCCGTTGGGCCGAACACGCCTTGGAACGCCTCGCTTGCGGTTTTGAGCACGCCGGTCGCGCTCGCGCCGACCGTCAGCACGACCGCCGCCGCAACGCCTACCGCCGCAATACGCGGCAGGCGGCGCTTGCGTCTCTGCGGCATGGACACAACATTATCCGTCGCCTTTTCCTGCGCATCCAGCAGGTTCTGTACCATGCGCGCCTTGGCCTCGTCCGAGAATTGCAGGCCGGCCATGGCTTCTGTATACTCTTTGTTATCATTATACGCTCTGTTCATAACATTCGCCTCCCAGTGTGGTGCGCAGCTTGTGCCGTCCCCGGCTCAGGTGCGCGGTAACCGCCGCTTCGCTCCGGCCCAGCAGGCCGGCGATCTCGCGGACGGAGTAGCCTTCAAAGTAATGCAGGTAGACCGCTTCGCGGTAGTTTTCCGGCAGCGCCATCACCGCTTCCAGCACGGCGCTGTCCGGCGCTTCGGGCGCGGGGGTGGCTGACGCGGCTTCGAGCGCCACCGTGCGCCGCCGGTGCGCGCTGCGCAGCAGGTCTTTGCAGGCGTTCGCGGTCGTCCGGATGATCCACGCTTTTTCATGCGCCGGGCTGTCAAAGGCCTGCCCGCTCGTCAGGAGCTTTAAAAATACGGTCTGGCAGATGTCCTCCGCGTCATGCGTGGATTTGAGATAGGTGTAGGAAAGCCGCAGGATCAGGTCGGAATAGGTGTAAACCAGCCGCTCGGCCTCCGCCTTGTCAAATTGTTTCATGGGTGTATCAACTCCTTTGGAAACAGCCGGTCGGCTGTGTCAGCAACGTCGCTTCACCTACAATACGAATGGGCGGCGCGTCTCCTGACACCGGGAGAAAAATATTTTTCAAACCAAAAAGGCAGCCCTTTCGGGCTGCCCTCAGTATACCATATCCGGTTGTTATTTGCCTACCTCGGATACACGGCTGACGCGCGGTGCCAGCCCGCTTTCCAGCCGCCCGGTGCGCTGCGCGGACAGCAGCACGCCGAGCAGGAACATGCTCTGGAACAGGTAGTTGCCGCCGTAGGACAGCAGCGGCAGTCCATACGCCGAAAGCAGCATAAAGCCGAAGTTTTGCAGCACATACAGCGCGGTTTGCAAGGCAAAGGTCAGCATCACGCCCATGCACACGCTGCGCGCGAGCAGGCCGGTCTGCCGCCGCGCAAGGCGGAAGCCCCAGAGGAGGAACAGCACCTCCAGCCCCAGCAGGAAAAGTACGACCAGCCAACCAAAGTCAATTTTGGTTGACATCAATAGCCAATCCACCACAGCATCTGTCCACCACATGGCCATTACACCTTGCCCCTGTTCGCTTGGCTGGCCAAACATAAAGCTTCGTGCCATCACACCCTGCCAGCCGTTTCCCGATGGGTCGAGAAAGGGATTGAAAAACAGATAAATTTGCTCCCTCGCCTCTGCATAGGAGCAAAACAAATATACTGCATATGCAGCAATCAGAAGCACAGGCAGCAACGAAAGCACCAGCCTGCCCCTTGTCCTTTTGCCGAACGCGCCGCGCCACACCGCCGCGAACAGCAGCCCGCAGCACACCGTTGTCAGCACACAGAGCGCGGATGTGGATGGCGCGGACATTGTGAAAAACCACAGGCCGATCATGGACAGCAGGCAGTTTCGGATACCTGCCGTCCCCTTGCCGCGCTGGCCGTACAGTACGCCCGCAAACAGCACCGGGAAAAACCACACCCACTGCCGCAGGTAAAAATTCGAGCCAGATATCATCTTCTGGAGCGGCCCGAACAGCATCAGCAGGCCAACCACGCACCACAGCGCATACAGCAGCTTGCAGTGCCGCCCGAAAATGGTGTAATCCAGAAAATAACCGATCAACAGGCAGGCCACGCCATACAGGTAAATGACCACCTGCGTTTCTGCCCGGATCGGCGCCTGACTTGCCGAATCCAGGCCCAGCAGGTACTGCGCCACCTTGCCCACCGCCGCGACCAGCAGGACAATGCCCAGCATGACCCAGTCCGGCCGGGGCCGCCACGCGCGGTCGAGCCGCGTGCCGGTCTCAACCGCGTCGCCCATCTCGCGGGCGGTCGCCTCTGCGGCCGCGTCCTCGTCCATGCCCTCGTCCAGAAATGCCTCGTACTGGTCGCTCAAATGGTCGGCCAGCTCCTTTGCCGCCACCGGGCGCGCCCGCTTCCAGCGCATCTGCCCGGTCGCGTCGTTCAGCCAGCCGCGCAGCGTATCCGGCAGCGGCCGCGCCGCATGTCCCTTGGCGGCTTCGGCCAGCGCGTCCAGTTCAGCGGTGGCCTGCGCCCGCTCGGCCGCATCGCGCTCCAGCAGATGGATGAGGTACCGCCGCACGCCCTCAGGCAAACGCATGGCTTTCGCCCCCTCTCAGCACGCGCTCGACCGCACCGGAAAACTGCCGCCATTCCTCGGTCTTTTCCGCAAGGCGTTTGCGCCCCTCGTCGGTCAGGTGGTAATACTTGCGCACGCGCGCGCCGTCCGCCGCCCGCTCGTAAGACTGCACCAACCCCTGGTTTTCCAGCGTGTGCAGCAGCGGGTACAGCGTGCCCGCCTTGAGCAAAAACGTGTCGTCCGACCGCTCGCGCAGGCGCTCGATCATCTGGTAGCCGTACAGGTCGTCCTCCTCGAGCAGCCGCAGGACGAGCAGCCCCGTGCTCCCCGCCAGCAGGCTCTTGTCAATTGCCATGGCCTATCCCTCCTTATATCGATATCCGATATATGCATTATATATCGGTAATCGATATATGTCAATCCTTTTCCCAGGTACAGCGCTGCTTGACAAGCGCGCGCCGTTCGTCTATGCTGAAACCAGCGGGTTTTCTCCTGTTATTGCCATTTTGTTATAAATTCACTTAATATTACATATAGGAGTTTTCATGATGGACAACTTTACCCTTGACCCCACCCTGTACGACGGCCGCCCGGCGGACTGCACCGGACGCGACGCGGTCGAAACCGCGTGCTATGATTTCCTCGACGGGCTCGGCGTGCCCTACCGGCGCGTCGACCACAGCGAAACGCCTTCCATCGAAGCCTGCGGCGAGGTGGAAAAGCTGCTCGGCATTGAAATCTGCAAAAACCTGTTCCTCTGCAACCGGCAGAAAACCCAGTTCACCCTGCTCATCATGCCGGGCGCCAAGCCCTTCCGCACCAGGGAACTGTCCGCACAGCTGGGCTGCTCGCGCCTGTCGTTTGCGGACGAGGGGCACATGATGGAATACCTCGGCGTCACGCCCGGTTCGGTATCCGTGCTCGGCCTGCTGAACGATGCGGAAAACCATGTGCGGCTGGTCATTGACCGCGATGCACTGGCACACGAATATTTCGGCTGCCATCCCTGCCGCAACACCTCCTCACTGCGCATCGCGACCGCCGACCTGACCGGCAAAATCCTGCCCGCCCTGCGCCATGAGCCGACTTACGTCTCGCTGTAAGGCAAAAACCGTTTTGTTTTGCCCGCGCCTGTGTTATACTGAAAACAGGATATCCAAAATTTACAGGAAAGCAGGCGTATTATGGAACGGACGTATATCATGCTCAAGCCGGACGCATTGCAGCGCGGCATTGCAGGCCAAATCATTGCGCGTATCGAGCGCAAGGGCTACCGCATCACGCACATGAAAACCATGCAGCTGGACGAGGCCATCCTGCGCGAGCACTATGCGCATATCGTGGACAAGCCGTTTTTCCCGCCCACGGTCGACTACATGACGAGCGGCCCGGTGCTCGCCATGGTCGTGGAGGGCGAAAACGTGATTGCAGGCATGCGCACGCTCATGGGCCCGACCCGCAACGAGGACGCGATGCCCGGCACCATCCGCGGCGACTTCGCCAGCTCGACCACCTATAACGTGATCCACGGCTCGGACTCGCCGGAAAACGCTGAAATCGAGATCCGCCGCTTTTTCGGGGAGATTTGAGCAGCTCAGACAGCAAAAAGGACGTTTCGAGTGGAAACGTCCTTTTTTGTTATTCGAGCGTGCTGTAATAATCCGTGTCGAGGATCATGTCGTTGATCTCCTGGAACCGGCGGGCATAGGCGGTCATCTCCGCGACTTCCGCGTCCGTCATGCCGTTGTTCCAGACGACCGCGCCGTTTTCCACATAGGCCTTATCGTTCAGCCACGTCCCGTCCGGAAAGATGGCGTATCCCATGTAATTCGGGTCGAACGCGTCCCGCCCCATGGTGCGCGGCGCGGGCAGGCCGAACAGGTTGGCGAGCGTCGGCAGCAGGTCGACCGTTTGCAGGGTCTTGTCCACGGTCATGGGCGTGCAGCCCTCGTACCAGATAAAACAGGGCGTGCGCTCGAGCAGGCGGCCGCCCGCGGCTTCCGAATACTCCTCGAGCACCGCGCGGTCGGTCAGGCCGTAGGCATAGTGGTCGTCGTAGACGCAGATCACGGTGTCGTCCAGCAGCCCGTCCGCCTCCAGCCGCTCGAGCAGCGCCGTGAACATGTCGTCGGTCAGGCGCGCCTTGGCAAACAGGCCGCTGATCTCGTAGGGACGGCTTTCGTCCAGATACTCCGGGTGCTGCTCGAGCGCGTAGGTGGTCAGCGCGTCGATCTCGTCGTAGCCGAGGTGGCCGCTGTACGTGATCAGGAAGCTCAAAAACGGCGCGTCGCTTACCATGCTCTCATACAGCGCGTCACAATCGATCAGGAATTCGTCCACGCCCGCTTGCAGCTCGCTTTGCGCGTAATCGAGCGCGGAATAGTACTGCTCATAGCCGAACGCCTGATGCATCGCGCTGCGGTTGTAGAACTTGGCCTCGCTCTTGTGGAAGGAGTTCGCCGTGTAGCCTGCATCCTCGAACAGGCTGCCCACCGCGTCCGGGAACGCGCTGCGGCTGAGCGAATAGGCAACATTGCCGTTCGCGTAGGGGTAAATACCGGTCTGCGCGGCGAACTCGGTGTTGAAGGTGTAGCCGTTGGAGTACTGCGGGGTGTAAAATTCAGAGAAGTTGATGCCCTCGCTTTGCAGGCGCGCGAGCGTGGGCGTATTTTCCTCGTTCAGCACAAAATCGTCGATGCTCTCAAGCTGCACCAGGATCAGGTTTTTGCCCGCGAGCAGGCCGGTCATCTCGTTCTCCTGATGCGCGGGGCGTTCCTCGAAGAACGCGTCGATCTCGGCCACCTTTTCCGCCGCGTCCGCATCGGGCGCGACCGACAGCCACGCGTCGCGCAGCACGAACTGGTACGGTCCGGTCAGCGCGAGGTCATAGGACGAGGAGGAAAACCGCTCGTACTCATACCCGCTCGACTCCCATGCATCCCAGTCCAGCGTTTCGGGCACAGGCGCATACAGGCGCGGCGCGACCAGCTGGGTCAGCACGAAAAACAGCCCGAGCGCCGGGCAGACGCGGCGGCGCGCCGCCCGTTCGGGCAGCGACCATACGCCCAGCACGCCCCAGAGCAAGAACAGCGCCACCACCAGCACGAACCGTCCGTCGATCAGCTGGCGGACGTAGCCCACGAAATCCAGCCCCTCGCCCGCGAACAAAAAGTCGGACAGGAACAAAAAGCGGTCGAAAATACGCCACACGCCGTACTGCACCACCGCGTAAACCGCCCACACCGCATAGATAACGCCATACAGCGCGCGCCCCCAGCGGCGCGGCGGCAGCAGTGCCAACGCGGCAAACAGCGCGCCGAAGCCCAGTGAAAACAGGTTCGGCGCCGCGGCGTACAGCGGATAATACGCGCCGCTGTCCGTGGCGGTGCGCAGCGTCAGGTCGAGCAGCCAGAACGGGCACACCGGCAGCAGCACCCGGAGCGCCCGCCCCAGCCGTTGCTTTTTGTCCATATCCGACGTCCCTCCTATCTATATGAAAGACAGTATACGGCTTTTTGCGGAAAAATGCAACTCAAACCGGATATTTGCAGCCGATTCCGGCTCTTTTTGCTGCCGCGTCCCTTATCCCGCATGGCGGGTCCCCGGGGCGGATCGCGCGTATCCACAGGGCTTTTTAACAGGTTTTTTACAGTTTCCCCATCCAGCCCCCTTGACTCCGCCCCGCTTTGCCCGCATAATAGGAATTGGAACGCGCACCGAAAGGAGAAAACGGTATGAACGAAAATCTTGAACAGCTCCGCTCAAAAAAGGGCTTTATCTGCGATATGGACGGTGTCATCTATCACGGCAACCGCCTGCTGAAGGGCGTACCCGAATTTGTGGAATGGCTCCAGAAGGAAAACAAGAGCTTCCTGTTCCTGACCAACTCGTCCGAACGCTCGCCGCTTGAGCTCCAGCAGAAACTGGCGCGCATGGGGCTGGATATCGGTGTGGAACATTTTTATACCTCTGCGCTCGCAACCGCGAAATTCGTTGCCAGCCAGAAGCCCGGCGCTTCCGCCTATGTCATCGGCGCGCCCGGACTTGTCGGCGCGCTGTATGAGGCGGGCATCGTGATGAACGACGTCGACCCGGACTACGTCATCGCGGGCGAGACCAACACCTATAACTACCAGACCATCCTCAAGGCGGTCGACCTGGTCAACAAAGGCGCGCGCCTGATTGCGACCAACTCCGACCTGACCGGCCCCTCCGAGCAGGGCATCATCCCCGCCTGCCGCGCGCTTGTCGCCCCGATCGAGCTGGCAACCGGCAAGCAGGCTTACTACGTCGGCAAGCCCAACCCGCTGATGATGCGCACCGGCCTGCGCCTGCTGGGCGTGCACTCGCACGAGGCCGCCATGGTCGGCGACCGCATGGATACAGACATCGTTGCGGGCATCGAGACCGGCCTGGACACCGTGCTCGTGCTGTCCGGCTGCACGACCACCAAGGATGTGGAAAACTACGCCTACCGGCCGCACTATATCCTGAACGGCGTGGGCGATATCCCGCCGCAGGCATAAACCGCAAACAAAAAGGCCGCCCGGGGGGCGGCCTTTTTCGCGCTCAACTCTCCTTTTTCAGGATGTCCTCGCCGAGCACGGCGGCGCGGACGTTTGCCTCAATGTCCTTTTTCCTCTTGCGGCTGTCCAGATGGGAGATGTACAGATACTTGCGGATGACGAACAGGATGCCGACAGCGATTACCGTAATCAGGTTTTCGATCGGCGCGGTATGTTCGACAACCATCTGCCTTGCAATGGCAAGCAGCATCACGTCGATTACCGAGTCAATCGTGTAGCTGTTGATCATCTTGATCAGCTCGATGCCGATGATGATCAGGCATGCATCGCTCAGGCGGGCTTGCAGATAGTCCGGCGACACAAACAGCTGCTGCACATCGGTCATAAACACGATGCCCAGGCTGGCAACCACGCAGGCAATCAGGATGATTACCCCCAGCGTCAGTTCGATCACTGTTGCGGCCCCGGAGATCTTTTCGCGTACGTCAGAGTTCATTCCATTCTCCTTTACTTGCATTCCCTCAATTCCCAAAGTTCATTCCCAGCTTTCTTTCAGTATAACATAAAATGCCCGCCGCCTGCAACAGGCGGCGGGCATTTGCCGTGGGAGGGTAATATATAGCCTTTGCTTACAGAGATATCAACCGATGCCGCCCCAGGCGATGCCGAGCACGAAGCATGCAATACACAGCGGGACAAATACATATTTGCCGAACGGAATGAACCACTTCATGATTGGTTTGTCCGAGCCAAGCTGTGCCGCAGCTATCGCAGTATCCTTCTTCATGACCCAGAAGAACATGATGCCGGCGGTCAGTGCGCCAAGCGGGAGGATGAAAATCGAAACCGTATCCATCCACTGCGAGGTCCAGGGCTGGATCATCAGCGCAACAATCAGGCCAACCACATGGATGATAGCCGTTGCAACCCAGCGCTTCAGGTGCAGGCGGTCCTGCAGGAAGTTGATCGGCACCTCAAACAGGTTGATAACCGAAGAAACGCCTGCAAACAGGATTGCCACATAGAAGAAGCTGACGATGATTCTCGAAAGCGCGCCCATGTTGTTGAATACAGGCAGCACATAGATGAACATCAGGCCCGGGCCGCCGTTGCCGAGGTCGGCGCCAACAGTAGCCATTGCGGGGATGATGATCAGCATTGCGAGCAATGCTGCGGAGGTATCCATGATCGCGCAGATAACAGCGGACTGGCGGATCTTGACGTCGTCGCCAAGGTAGGAACCATAAACAACCGAGCCGGAACCCGCAACGGACAGTGAGAAGAAGCACTGGCCGAATGCATAAACCCAAACCTGCGGGTTGAGGAAGCCTTCCCAGCTGATGCTGAAGATGTACTTGTAGCCAGGAGCGGTGCCGGGGGTGAAGATCATCAGCACTGCCAGCGCAATGAACAGCACATACAGCGCGGGGATCATGACCTTACAGGATTTCTCAATGCCGCCCGAAACACCCATGATCATAATCAGGAACGAAACAACGATACCGATGACAATCCAGAAGTTGTTGGCGCCGCCGGTTGCAAAGGTCATCTGGATGGCCTCAATCAGGTTATCCGCTTCCGGCGCCATAGCGCTGAAGGTGCCGCCGATCTTATCCATATCCTGACCCATTGCGGTCAGTTCACCGGTAAGCGCCATCTTGGTGTAGGAAAATACCCAGCCCATAATGACCGAGTAGCCGATTGCGAGGCACAGCGCGCCGAAAATCGGGATACCGCCAAGCCATTCGCCGATCGTCTTGGACTTTCCGCCGTTTTCCATGGCCTTGCCGAATGCACCGGACGGGCCGCTCTTAGCCCAACGGCCAAGCGAGAACTCTTCCATCATACCGGACTGACAAATGATGAACGCAAAAATGAAATACCAGACAAGGAAGGTCAAGCCGCCATATTTGGAAACCAGCATCGGGAAACGCCAAACGTTCGCCATACCGACGCAGGAACCAACGGCGGCCATGATAAAGCCCCACTGGGACTTAAAGCCGTCCTGCTTCTGCAACGTATTCGTTTTCTCCATTCTTTA